>NZ_JBVJVK010000045.1:0-73714 GCF_055603705.1 Actinosynnema sp. NPDC037264
TGCACTGGCAGGCCACCAACGACATCGTCGAGACCATCGACTGGATCCGAGCCGCACCAGACAAAACCCGATCATGACCCGGCGGACACGCCCTAGGCCGGATCCGCGAAGTGTGACGCACCTCCCCGACCACCGGGGTCGGTCGACGGGCGTGACCGGGCGCGGCGCGACTGCGCGATGAGCTGGTGGGCGCCGGCCCGCTCGTGCGGGACCGCGGGGCGGTCCCGGCTCACCGCCAGGTGTAGCCGCGCATCAGCATCAGCAGCGCGCCGAACCCCAGCGACGCCAGGGCGGGGCCGAACGCCCCGAGGAACAGCAGCAGCACACCCAGACCACCGAACGTGGCCACGAGGGCGTAGCTGAGCACGGGGTGCCGGGGTTTGCCGGCGACGAGCGCCGAGGCCAGGCCCGGCTCCTCGTCCGCGAGTCTGCTCTCGATCTCACTGAGGGTGCGGCGTTCCGCTTCGCTCATCACGGCCGAGGGATACCCGGCGCCCCACCCGCAAAACCACCCCGAACGGGGGCCTGAGCAGGCAAGATCAGCGCGACAGGGCGACGAGCCGCGATACCGCCCGCAGGTACTTCTTGCGGTAGCCGCCGCGCAGCATTTCGGCGGTGAAGAGCTCCGAGAGCGGCTCGCCGGACACCGCCACCGGGATGTCCCGGTCGTAGAGGCGGTCGCCGAGCGCCACGAGCCTCAGCGCCACCGCCTGGTCGGGCGCGGGCCGGACGTGGCGCAGGTGCACCGCGGTCACCCCGTCCACCAGCCGGCCGTAGCTCGACGGGTGGATCCGGGCCAGCGCGGCGCACAGGTCGGCGAAGTCGTCCAACGTGCTGCCGGGCGTGCTCACGGCCTTGGCCACGAGGTCCTCGTCGGCCATCGGCGGCGGCGCGTCGGGCAGGCCGCGGTGGCGGTAGTCGGGGCCGTCGACCCGGACCACGGTGAACTTCGCCGACATCGACTGGATCTCGCGCAGGAAGTCGGCGGCGGCGAACCGGCCCTCCCCCAGCTTGTCCGGCAGCGTGTTCGACGTGGCCGCGACCGACACGCCCGCCGCGGTCAGCTCCTTGATCAGGCGGGTGACCAGCATCGTGTCGCCCGGGTCGTCCAGCTCGAACTCGTCGATCGCGAGCAGCTTGTGCGCGGACAGCCGGCGGACGGTCTCGCCGAAGCCCAGCGCGCCGACCAGGTTGGTCAGCTCGACGAACGTGCCGTAGGCCTTGGGACCGGGCACGGCGTGCCAGACCGAGGCCAGCAGGTGGGTCTTGCCGACGCCGAACCCGCCGTCGAGGTAGAGCCCGGGCTTGGCGTCCTCGGCGCCCGACCGCTTGAACAGCCGGCCGAACACGCCCCGGCCGCCGCCCTCGGACACGCGTTCGGCGAACTCACGGCCGGCCCGCACCGCCGCGGCCTGGCTCGGCTCGTCCGGGTTGGGCAGGTAGGTGGCGAAGCGGACCGCGTCGAAGCGGGGCGGCGGGACCATCGCGTCCACCAGCTCGTCCGCGGCGACGTGCGGGGTGCGGTCGGACAGGCGCGGCGGGGCGGACATGACCGGATCGTAACGGCGTGCTGGGATGTGGCGGTGCGGATGTTGTGGCCACCACGTGACGGCGAGATCACCGACGACGAGCTCGAACGGCTCTACGACTACCCCGACGGGCTCGACCGGCCGTGGGTGCAGGTGAACTTCGTGTCCAGCGTGGACGGTGCGGTGTCGGTGGCCGGGCGGTCCGAGGGGCTGGGCAACGAGGCCGACCGCAAGGTCTTCATGCTGGGCCGCGACCTGTGCGACGTGGTGCTCGTCGGCGCGGGCACGGCCCTGGTCGAGGGCTACCACGGGGTCAAGGCGGGCGAGGTGCGCGCGTCCCGGCGGGCCAGGCTGGGCCTCGCGCCCGTGCCGCCGGTCGCCGTGGTGACGGGGCGGTGCTCGATCGAGCCGACGTCCACGCTGCTGACCAGCACGACCGTGCCGCCGATCATCCTGACCACGCGGGCCGCGCCCCGGGAGCGGCGTGACGCGCTGGCCGCGGCGGGCGCCGACGTGGTCGTCGCCGGCGAGGAGACCGTGGCCATGGACCTGGCGCTGGCGGCCCTGCGCGAGCGCGGCCTGCACCGGGTCGACTGCGAGGGCGGGCCGAAGGTGTTCGGCGCGTTGATCGACGCGGACCTGGTCGACGTGCTGTGCGTGACGTTCTCCCCGCTGCTCGCGGGAGGTGACGCGGGTCGGATCTCGAACGGTCCGCTGCCGCCGGCGCCCCGGTCGCTGGAGCTGGCGTCGGTGCTGCACCACGACAGCGCCCTCCTCCTGCGGTACCGCAAGGTGACGCCTGATCCGGTGACGTCCGGCCCGTCCACGCCCTGATCCGGATACGGTCCGCTCCCGAACGTGCACGCACCGATTCGGAGGGACCGCCGTGGCCCAGAGCACCGCCGTCAAGCCGGAGACCGGCACCGCGCCGCGTGCGGCCGACGACACCGAGCAGGGCAGGACCACGATCGCGTCGTCGGTCGTGCAGAAGGTCGCGGGCATCGCGGCCCGGGAGATCTCCGGCGTGCACGCCGTCGGCGGCGGGGTGTCGCGGGCGTTCGGCGCGTTGCGCGAGCGCATCCCGGGCGCGGGCACCGTGAACACCGCCGGCGTGGCCGTCGAGGTGGGCGAGAAGCAGGCCGCGGTCGACCTGGACATCATCGTCGAGTACGGCGTGAGCATCGTCGACCTCGCGCGGGCGGTGCGGCGCAACGTGATCGGCCAGGTCGAGCGGATGACCGGGCTCGAGGTCATCGAGGTCAACATCGCGGTCAACGACATCCACCTGCCCGAGGAGGACGAGGAGACCACGCCGACCACGGGGTCGCGGGTCGAGTGACGGACGTGGCGGAGGACGTCGAGGCGGCGGTGCTGGCCCACCCGGAGGTGGCGCGGCTGGACGGCGCGTTCGCCTCCTACCTGCCGGGACGGCGCGTGCTCGGCGTCCGGGTCGGCGCGCGGGTCGAGGTGGCGGTGGTGCTGCGGACCGACCGGCCGATCGGCGAGGTGGTGCCGGAGCTGCGGGCGCGGGTGACGCGGGTGGCGGGCGCCGCGCCCGTGGACGTCGTCGTGGCCGATCTGGAGTGGGAGAGCTGATGAGCGCGACGCAGACGGGTCTGCTCGCGGGCCTGGTCCTCGGGCTGGCCGCGACCAGCGGTTTCACCGCCTTCCTGGTGACCCTGGCGGTCGGGGTGATCGGCCTGGTCGTGGGCCGGGTCCTCGACGGCGAGCTCGACCTCGGCGACCTGCTCGGCCGGGGCCGCGACAAGTGACCGACGCCGAGGGCTCGCTCGAGATTCACCCGACCGTGGTGCGGAAGGTCGCGGCGCACGCCGTCCGGCTCGTGCCCGGCGCCGAGCCGAGCGCGGTGGTCAAGGTCGACGAGGTGGAGGGTGACCTGGACCTCGCGGTGAAGCTGGCGTTGCGCTACCCGGCGCCCGTGCGCACGGCCGCCGCGGACGTGCGGCGGCGCGTGACCGAGGAGGTCGAGCGGATCACCGGCTACCGGGTCCGCTCGGTGGCGCTGACGGTGTCCGCGCTGCGCGCCGAGACCCGGCCGCGGGTGGTGTAGGTGCGGGTCCTGCTGCGGGTGCTGTCGCCGTTGCTCGGGTCGGCGTTGGCCGCGGCCGGCGCGCTGCTGGTCGTCGCGGTCGCCCGGCACTGGTCCGGGCACGGGTGGCCGACGTGGCCGGACTGGTCCTGGGTGGACCGACCGGTGCTCGTGACCGGCGCGTGCGTGGCCGCAGGAGGGCTGTTCCTGCTGGTCGTGGCGTCGCGGGCGGGGGTGTCGCAGGTGCCGCTGGACGACCCGGCCGACGGCGTGCGGGTGGTGACCACGCCGGCGTCGCTGGCCCGCGTGGTCGGGCACCGGGTGCGGGCGGAGGACGGGGTGGTGGACGTGTCGGTCACCGCGTCGCGGCGCAAGGTGCGGGTCCGCGCGACCAGCCGCCTGCACGACGAGGCGTCGTTGCGGCCGCGGCTGCTGGAGGTGGCCCGGGCCGCGGTGGACGACCTGCCGATGCCCGTGCGGCCGAAGGTGTCGGTCATCGTCATCTCGCCGAAGGACCGCCCGTGAACCGCTCGAACCGCGCCGAACGCGTGCTGGCCGCCGTGCTCGGCGTGCTCGCCCTGCTGGTCGGCGGCGCCGCCGTCGTGCTGCACCGCTTCGCCGTCGACCGGCCGGTGCTGGACCCCGTGGTGCTCGACTGGGCCCGGCGGCACCTGCTGCCCGTCCGGCTCGGGCTGATCGCGCTCGGCCTGCTCGCCGTGGTGCTCGGGCTGTGGTGGGCGTGGCGCGCGGTCCGCCCCGAACGGCACCCCGACCTGCTCCTGGACGACGTGGTCGTCACCGCCAAGGCGCTGGCGGCGGCGGTGCGCGGGGACGCCGAGCAGGTGCACGGCGTGGCCGGCGCGAAGGTGGCCGTGGTGGGCGGGCGCGCGTTGCGGCTGCGGTTGACGCTGCGGCACGGCGCGGACGTGCGCCGGGTGTGGCGGGAGTTGGACGGTCGGGTGCTGTCGCGGGCCCGCGCCGCGCTCGGCGTCGAGGTCCTCCCGACCGCGGTGCGCCTCGATCTGGCGAAGAGGAAGCGCCAACGCGTGCGCCGGGCCCGGTCACCCGGCAGGATGGCCGCGTGGCGCTCCCGTTGACCCCTCCCGTGCAGCCGATGCTGGCCACCTCGGTGGACGAGATCCCGACCGGCTCGGACCTCGTGTTCGAGCCCAAGTGGGACGGCTACCGCTGCCTGGTGTTCCGCGACGGCGACGAGGTGTTCCTCCAGTCCCGCAGCGGCAAGCCGCTCAACCGGTACTTCCCGGAGGCGGAGGCCGCGCTGCGGCGCACGCTGCCGCCGCGGATCGTCGTCGACGGCGAGCTCGTCGTGGCCAAGGACGACAAGCTGGACTTCGACGCGCTGTCCGAGCGGATCCACCCGGCGGAGAGCCGCGTGCGGCTGCTGGCGGAGCGGACGCCGGCGAGCTTCGTGGCGTTCGACCTGCTGGCCCTGGGCGACGAGCTGCTGCTGGAGCGGCCGTGCACGGAGCGCCGGTCCGCGCTGGAGGGCCTGATCACGCCCGGCGACGGCCTCTACCTCACGCCCGCGACCACCGACGGCGACCTGGCCGCGCAGTGGTTCGAGCTGTTCGAGGGCGCGGGCCTGGACGGCGTCATCGGCAAGCCCGCCGCCGGCGAGTACACGCCGGGCAAGCGCACCATGATCAAGGTCAAGCACGCCCGCACCGCCGAGTGCGTGGTGGCCGGGCTGCGCTGGCACAAGGACACCGAGCCGGGCACGGCGGTCGGTTCGCTGCTGCTCGGCCTGCACGACGACGCGGGCGTCCTGCACCACGTCGGCGTCGTCGGCTCGTTCAAGGCGGCCGAGCGGCGGGCGTTGGCCGAGGAGTTCAAGGACCTCATCACCACCGACGAGCACCCGTGGCTGGTGGAGCCGGACGGCCGCCGGCTGCCCGGCGAGATCAACCGGTGGCGGGGCAAGCACGCCGACTGGGTGCCGTTGCGGCCCGAGCGGGTGCTGGAGATCGCGTACTCGCAGACCGAGGGCGGCGCGCCCGCCCGGTTGCGGCACAACGGCCAGTTCCGCCGCTGGCGGCCCGACCGCGACCCGGCGTCGTGCGGCTACGACCAGCTCGAGCAGCCCGCGCGCTACGACGTGGAATCGGTGCTGCGAGGCGAAGTTCGCCCCGCGTGACCGCTCGGGTGAGTACCGTGGTCGGCTGTGGCCGAGGTAGCTGACGTGAACGTGCTCATCCGGGAGTTGGACGATCGCATGCAGCACGACTGCCAGCGGCTGTCGGCGTGGCGGGTCGTGCACCGGACGACCGGGCTGTTCTACACCGTGGTGCTGATCTTCGTGCCCGCCGTGCTGGCGGTGGGCTTCACCTCGTCGGAAACGCCGCTGGGCAAGGTGCTGCTGCTCATGGCGGCGGTGGTGGGCGGGCTGAACGTGACGTTCCGGCCCTACCTGCACAGCCTGAACCGCCGCAGCGCCGTGAACACCATGCGCCGGCTGCGCGACGAGTTCCGCGCCGACGTGGCCGCCACGGTCGAGGGCGAGCTGCTGGCCGTCTACCGCAAGTACTCGGCGACCTACGCGACGATCTTCGAGGAGCGCGGCGGCGAGCTGATCGACGGGCGGCTCAGCGTGGAGGAGCCGCCGCCCGACCCGCCGGCCAAGCCTCAGCACTGAACCTCAGCTGCGGGCCGCGCGCACCTTCGCCACGAAGTCGTCCACGCCCTGCCGTGCGACCTCACGCCCGATGAGGTCCAGCGGCAGGTCGTCGAGCCGCTTGAAGCGCACGCAGCTCTTGCCCATGTCGAGCTTCCGCCCGGTCGCCTCGAACTCGGCCCGGAACTCCTGCTCGCGCTCGCCGTACACGCCCATCAGGTACAGCGAGACGTGGTTCTTCTGCGACGCGAGGGACACGTACCCGAGCGGCTGCCCGTTGTAGGTCTTGCCGGACACCTCCAGCGGCACCGAGTAGGTGATCATCCCCCACTGCACGCCCTCGACGTACCCGGCCGGCAGGTTCGCCAGGATCACGTCCCGCACCGCCGACACCGTGGAGCGCCGGTCCTCCGGCAGCTCCGCGAGGTACTCCTCGACCGTCCCGGCCTTGCTCCGGACCACTCCTCACACCTCCGGTCTGCCGGTCCGGGTGGCGCCGATCGACGCCAGCACCACGCAGAACACCGCGACCCACTGCGCGGGGCGCAGCGCCTCGTGCAGCAGGACCAACCCGGCCACCGCCGCGACGGCCGGCTCCAGGCTCATCAGGATGCCGAACACGCGCGGCGGGATCTTGCGCAGCGCCTCCAGCTCCAGCGAGTACGGGACCACCGACGACAGCAGCGCCACCGCCGCGCCCGCGACGAGCACCACGGGGTCGAGCAGCATCGTGCCCGCCTCGGCCACGCCGAACGGCAGCGCCACGGCCGCGCCGACCACCATCGCCAGCGCCAGGCCCTTGCCGTCGGACGTGCGGCTGCCCAGCGCCGCGGTCAGCAGGATGTAGCCGGCCCAGCACGCGCCCGCGCCCGCCGCGAACAGCACGCCGGGCAGCGACAGGCCGCCGTCGACCCTGGTCAGCAGCAGCACGCCGGTCGCCGCGAGCAGCGCCCACACCCCGTCCAGCCAGCGCCGCGACCCGATGACGGCCACCGCCAGCGGGCCGAGGAACTCGATGGTGACCGCCGCGCCCAGCGGGATGTGCTTGATCGCCTGGTAGAAGCTCAGGTTCATGGCGCCGAGCACCAGCCCGTAGCCGAGGACCACCGCGTACGTCCGGCGGTCCAGCCGCAGCGACGGCCGCCACACCGCGAGCAGGATGAGGGCGGCCAGCACGAGCCGCAGCGTGACCGTGCCCGCGGCGCCCGCCAGGGTGAACAGCTGCTTGGCCACGGCGGCGCCGACCTGCACGCTGACCACGCCCAGCAGCACCAGCGCGGGCGGAGGTATCGCGCCGAACGCCTTGGCCGCGATCGTGACCGGCCCGGAGCGGTGGAGCCTGCGTTCGGGGATGCCCTCGACGTGCACTGTGACCACGCGGACATCCTGCCCCAGCCCGCTCACCGAAGTCTCACCTGGACTGTGTGAGGCTCTGCACCGAACCTCTGGGGCAACCAGCCCACCGGGAGTCCAATGCCGTGGGAGAGAGCGAGGGGACCGCTGTGCCGCGTCGGCGTCACGCCGCTTCGATGTTGGTGGCTCTGAGCGCGCTGGCCGCGTGCAGCGCGGGTCCGTCGACCCGGCCGGTGATCGCCGTGCACGGTGACGGCGAGGAGCCGTCGTCCGTCACCACCCCGTCCGGTCCCCGCGAGGTCCCGCCGCTGGAGAGCTACGAGACGCCCGGGCTGTCCTGGTCGTCGTGCACGGACTCCGCGCGTGCCCGGATGGGTGATTCCGCGCCGGCCGGCACGTGGGAGTACGAGTGCTCGCAGCTCACCGTGCGGCTGGACGTGCCGAGCCGTCCCGGGCGGGGCAACTTGGGTATGTCCCTGCTGCGCGTGGGCACGGGCGGCAGCCCCTTGGTGGTGGTCGGCGAGGCGGGCGGCGAGCCTGGGACGTTGAAGGCGGCGCGGCTGGCGGCGAGCCTGCCCGCGACGGTGCTGAGCACGTTCACGCTGATCGGTGTCGACCGGCGGGGCACCGGCGAGTCGGACCCCGTGCAGTGCGTGCCGGACGCGGCGCGGGTCGGGATCGTGGAGGCCGATCCGGGGGCGGAGTCGAACGAGGACCTGGTCGACGCGTACACGTTGGCGAGCCGCGAGTGCGTGCTCGACATGGAGAACCGGTTGCCGGCGGTGGACTCGTGGCGTGCGTCGGCCGATCTCGAGCAGCTGCGCGAGGCGTTGGGCGTGCCGCACCTGAACGCCATCGGGCTCGGTGAGGGTTCGCGGGTGCTGACGCTGTACGCGTCGCGGTTCCCGGACCGGATCGGGCGGATGGTGTTCGACGGCGCGCCGGACCCGACGTTGGACGTGACGGCCGTGATGCAGACGCGGGCGGTGGCGGCGGAGGAGACGTTCTCGGCGTTCCAGAAGGACTGCGTGGTGCGCGGGTGCCCGTTGGGGGCCGGTGCGACCGATCGGTACAAGGCGTTGCTGGACTCGCTGCGGGACCGGCCGTTGCGCGGCGGCGATTTCGACCTCACGCCGGGGACCGCCACGGAGGCCGTGCTGGCCGGCTTGGCGGACCGGTCGCGGTGGGGCGCGCTGGCTGACGCGATCGTGGCGGCGGAGGGTGGTGACGGCGCCAAGCTGGGTGCGTTCATCGAGCCGCTGCTGCTGGAGCGGGACGACGACCCGCCGCGCATCGACGCCGGGATCATCACGGGGTGCAACGACACGACGACCCGCGTGCCGCCGGAGCGGGTGGCGGGTTTGACGGAGGACTGGCGCACCAAGCACCCGATGTTCGGTGCTCACTTCGCGCGCAAGCTGCTGGCCTGCGGCCCGTTCCCGGTGCCTCAGGCGGTGAAGGTGCCGAGGCTCGTGGGGGCGCCGCCGGTGCTCGTGCTGACCACGGCGTCCGACCCGGTCACGCCGCGTGAGGGCGGGGAGCGTGCGGCGCAGGCCCTGCCGGCCGGGGTCGTGGTGGGGTGGCAGGGCGGCGGGCATGGCGCACTCGGCCAGTCGGCGTGCGCGACGAAGGCCGCGGAGGAGTTCCTGGTGGACGCCAAGGTGCCGTCCAACGGCACCGCCTGCCCACCGTGAGGCCGGCACCACGTCACCCGGCACCCCGACCGCAACCCCGCTACCCTGCCCGCGGACCCTCCCGCGTCCACCCGCCAGGGCCCACGACAACCGAACACGATCGAGTGAACCTGGCCGGAAAGTGTACGGAAACACTGTTCCCGTACCTCGGTTGAAAACCAGCGGACCCGCCGAAACCACCCCCGACCGCCCACCACCCGGCACCCACCACCTGGCAGCCGGCACCCGGCAGCCACCACCCGGCAGCCCGGCACCCGTCACAGCAGCCCAACCAGCCGCCAACCCCCGGACCCGGGCCCCGCCGCCCCGAGCCCTGCACCCGCCGAGCCCGAACGCGACCCCGCCACGAGACGGCCACCGCACACCCTCTCGGCGAACGACGGCCCTGACGCACCACGGACCTGACGACGCCACGGACTCGGCAGCACGACGAGCCCGGCAGCACGAGCCCGACGGCACGACGAGCCCGGCAGCACGAGCCCGACGGCAGGGCGCCTGACCCCCGCGACATGGCGTGTCCGCAGAGGTGATCCGGGCGCGGAACCCTGGGTGCGAAGTCCCGGCCCGGTGGATCCGGGCCGCGAACCCGAGCGGGCGTTCGGACGGCGCGCGAAAGGCCAGCGGCGGCCGGTAGTCGGCGCGAAAGCTGGCGGTGGCTCGGCGCAAAGGCCGGCGCCGGCGGCGGGGCGGCGCGAAGGGCCGGCGGCGGGCGGTGGGGCGGGCGAAAGACCGGTGGCGCTCGATTGGCGGCGGTGGTCGGTGGTGGTCGGTGGCCCGGACCCCGGCTCGCTGGGGCGGGCCGGGGTCGGGTGGTTGCGGTTTGCGGCCTGCTTGGCAGGCGCGGGATGGACTAGCAGGTGGAGCAGCACCCGCAGCCGGGGCCCGTGCAACCCGAGCACCCGCAGTTGTGGGCTTGAGCGTGCTCAGCGGTCGTGATCTCAACAACCATCTTGTGCCTCCGCGGCGTCGAGGGACTTCGTGCGACCGAAGGTATTTCGACCCCACGGTCCGCCCCTACCGCCGGCCAGGGGAAGTACCCTCACCCGATCGCGGAACGCCAATCATCAATACGTTGCAATACGTGTTCTCGCCAGGTCAGCACCCGCTCCCGCCCGGTCAGCCGGTCAGCTCGTCCAACGCCCGCTGGGCCGCCTCCAGCTCCGCCCGCAGCTGCTCCACCCGCGCGAGGTGGCGTTCGCGGGCCGCGCTGAGCACGCTCTCGACCGCCTCGTCGACCTCCGGCGGCAGCAGCTTCGACGCCTGCGACACCGCCGACGCCGCCACCGGCGCGGCCTTCAACGTGCGCTTCGACCCCCACTGCACGTCGACCGTCCACTCGCCGTCCGCGGTCGACGTGAGCGTCACGGTCACCTCCGCCGGCTTCGCCTGCTTGCGCGCGGCCGGTCGGCGTTCCGCCGGCGCCGCGGGCGCGGCAGGCGCCGGAGCGGGCCTCGGCTTGGGCGGGGCGGGCGCCGGCGTGTAGATGTGCTCCACCGGCGCCACCGGCGGCGGGGTTTCAGCGGCGGGCGCCGGGGTGCGCTTGCGCGGAGCCGGCTTCTCCACGGTCAGCTCGGCCGGCGAGAACGACAGCTCGTCCTTCTCCCCCGTCGGCCGCACCTGGATGAAGTCCCCCTCGGCGGGTTCGGTGAACGCCACCACCTTCGCCGACCGCCCGGCCTCCACCCCGACCGCGGCGGAGGTGAACCAGACCGCGGGCGGTCGGCCCGCGGCCAACTCCGCACGCAGGTGGTCGATGTCCTGCGGGGACAACGAGCTCTGCTTCGCCTTCGCCATCGCCTACCTCCACGACTTGCACAAGATCTGTCGGGTGCAGCTTGCCCTACCCCACCGACAATCCCGCGAGCTGCCGGTCGTGGGCACGTCCCAGCGCCCCCTGCGCGACCACCGATCCCACGAGCGCGAGGAGCATGTCCCAGTGCGTGTCCCACACATCACCTTGCGTGCCAAGGAAGTCCGTCGCCGACTCACCCCCGATCACCGCGCCGGCCCACTCCACGAACTCGTAGCCCGCGCTGACCGCCAGGCACGTGGCCGACACGAGGAAGAACGTCCACCGCCCCGGCCGCAGCGGCGTCCGGCGCAACAAGATCTCCCGCGCCAGCACCGCGGGCACGAAACCCTGCACGAAATGGGCGAACCGGTCGTAGTGGTTGCGGTCGGTCCACAGATCGCCGAACGGCACCTCGGCGTAGGTGTAGTGGCCGCCGAGCGCGAGCACCAGCGCGTGCCCGAAGATCAGCCAGTACGCGAGCGGCGTGAGCGGGAACCGGCGGCGCGTCCACGCCAGCAGGGGCAGCGCGATGAGGATCGGCGCGACCTCCAGCAGCCAGGTGACGTAGCTCTTGGGCCGGATGGCCGACACCGCGACCGCCACCACGACGAGTACCGCGAGGGTGACCGGCAGGCGGTCCCTTGGCTGCATCCGGCGATCCTGCCACCAACCGGGCGCCCCGCGCATCAGTCCACAGTGGACGGGCGGCGGAGGACAACGCCCCCGCCGCCCGCGCGACCCCTAGATCGGGTTGCCGTTCGTGCCGCAGATGCGACCCGCGTTGACGCAGTTCCGCACCCGTCGTTCCAGTTCCGGCTGGTCCCACGCGTTGATGAAGTCACCGTGGAAGGTGTACCCCGGCGCGTTGGTCACGTTCACCCCGTTCACCGTCCCGCCCAGCGACAGCCCGCCGCCGTTGACCGGGTAGGTGATCAGGAACTCCAGCCTCGGCAGGACCACGTTGTGCGTGGACGGGCACGACCCGTTCCAGAACACGATGTGGTCCTTGTGGTTGGCGCTGTCCAGGTCCCGACCGTTCCAGCAGGTCGGGAAGTCGAGGTAGGTCTCCAGCTTGGTGCCGGCCGGGCAGTTCATGAAGTCCCGGCTCGACGGCGACTGCGTGGTGCACGACCACCGCGCGGACGGGTTCTGGTCGGGGCTGGTCGCCCGGGCGTTGCCGACGACGTACCGCAGGTCCGGCGGGTACGCGACGGCGCGTTGCATGTCGTGGATGCCCTGGTAGTACACGGTGACGCTCTCCGGCGCGACCGGCTGCCCGTTCTTGTAGAGCGTGGGCACCCAGTAAGCGGACAGGTCGACCAGCGGGTCGCACGTGGTGCCCGCCGCCTTGAGCGACGTGTACGTGGACGACGCGTTGGTCGACCGGTTGCCGAAGAACTCGTGCACGTGCGACACGCCGGTCTGGTTGGGGTAGATGATCGGGTCGTTGCCGGACCGGTGGCTCGCGCGGCAGTTGGCGCGGAACTCCGACGCGGCCTGGATGCCGGCCTGCTGTTCGATGGCCGCGGCCTGGTGCGCGTCCGGTGCGGCCGGGTGGTTGTCGTGGTTCACCAGGGGGCCCGCGCCCGCCGGCTGGTAAGCGACCACCGACCCGATCAGGGCCAGTGCCAGCGCGACGGACGCGGCGCCGATGACACCTCTCAATCTCGCGTTCATCCGATCTCCTCCGGGTGGAGCGGGATGCGGCGGCAGGTCTAGGAGCCGAACGTGATCCAGTTGACGTTGACGAAGTCGGCGGGCTGGCCGCTGGTGAAGGTGAGGTAGACGTCCTGCTTGCCGGTCAGGCCGGCGATGTTGGCGGGCACGGTGCGCCAGCTCTGCCAGCCGCCGGTGTTGGCGATGGCGAAGCTGCCCAGCGGCGTGGCAGTGGGGCTGCCGACGCGGACCTCGACCAGGCCGCTCACGCCACCCGCCGCGCCGCTGGCGACCCGGGCGATGAACTGCCGCCCGGTGCGGGAGCCGAAGTCGACGCCGCGGAAGAGCGCCCACTCGCCGTTGGCGATGCCGGCGATGTTCTGGCCGCCGCCGCTGTCGGTGGTCGTCTCCTTGAACACGCCCTTGTGCTCGTCGTAGGACTCGGCCTGGATCGTGGCGAAGGCGTCCCGGCTCACGGGCGGAGCGGTCGTGGTCGTGGTGGTGGTGGTCGTCGTCGTGGTCGTAGTAGTGGTGGTCGTCGTCGGGTTCACGCCACCGGAGCCGGAGTCGACGCCGCTGCCGGCCGGCCCGCGCCACGCGGTGGACGACGCGGGCACGGACAGGGTCTGCCCGTCGGAGAACGTCACGGTGGCCGTCGTCGTGCCCGGGTTGTAGGCCACGTAGGTGCGGGCGCCGTTCTTGCTCAGCACGGCGTGCGTCGGCACGTTCGCGGTGACGGACGTGTCGGGCGTGCCGTAGGTGTTGAGCGACGTGATCCAGTGGTAGGCGTGCGCCCGCGAGTCGCCGTCCTCCGGCGGCAGGCCGGAGCCGTAGTTCGCCAGCGCCTGCGCCGGGTCGGCGAGCGCGAGGAACTGGGTGATGACGTCCTTCCACTCGACCTCGGTGCCGCCGTTGTTGGCGCGCAGCTCGTTGACGTTCTGGAGGATGTCGGCCTTGTAGTCCGCGTGGTACAGCGAGCCGCCGGTGATCGGCAGCATGTTGATGCCGTGGATCTCCTCCGGGTTCGCCGTCCACCACGTGCTGTAGCTGGCGCCCGCGCCCCACACCATGCCGACCGTGCCGTGCTGGAAGGACGCCGGGAACACCGTGTCGTCCTTGTCGAACCAGTACTGGGCGATCGTGCTCTCCTGCGTGGTGTGCAGGTAGATGCCCGCGTCGCGCAGCGCGGTGTCACCGGTCGCCTGGCCGAACAGCACCGCGGCGGTGGCGAACATCATGCCCTCGGACGAGGACTCCTCGTTGTTGCCGTGCGCGAAGCCGGCGTGGCCGGACGCCCAGCCGTGGCCCGCGTAGGCGTCGAAGTTGCGCAGGAACGGGAAGCGCGACTCGCCGCGGTCGTAGTTGTTGGCGTCCTTGACCAGCAGCTTGACCATGCCGCCGTACCGGGAGTCGGAGGCCCAGGTCGGGTCGTGCTGCGCCAGGACGGCGGCGGCCAGCACGTAGTAGCCGGCGTGGAAGTGGTGGTCGTTCAGCTCGGCGTCGGTGCCGTAGGAGGCCTTGTAGCCGGTCAGCGCGCCCCACGTGGCGTCGTAGACGAAGTGGTTGCCCGCCTCGCCGGACGACGCGGTGAGCCAGTCGGAGAGCCGGTCGCGGACCATGCCGAGCAGCCGGTCGCGGCCGTCGGTGTAGCCGATCTGGTTGGCCACCCGGGCCAGCGCCGCCAGGCGCCACAACGCCTTGCCGGTCCAGTAGGTGTCGCCCGCGCCCTTCCACGGGTCGGCGGCGTTGAGCTCCTGGTCGATCTCGGCGCGCAGGCGGTTCTTGTCGGCTGCCGAGGACAGGGGGAGCGCCGGCAGGACGCCGTTGAACGTGCTGCGGGTCGTGAACGACGAGCCCTCGCGCAGCCGCATCTCACCGCGCGGCGAGGTGTAGCGGTAGCCGGTGACGGTGTCGGTGGAGTTGAGCCACTGGTGCCGGTAGAGGGCCTGCAGGGTGCCGGTCTGGGTTCCCTGGCGCGCCGTGGTCGTGGCCGTGTAGGTGGCCGTGAGCTGGGCGTTCGCCGAGTTGTACGTCCAGTTGACCTTCGTGTCGGTCACGAACGAGAACGCGTAGCGCTGGAACAGCGAGAGCGCGTCGCGGCTCGGCAGCACGGCCACCGAGAAGAAGGCGGCCGACGAGGTGGCCTCGGCGGTGCCGACGACGTTCCAGGTGCTCGGCGAGAACAACGCGTAGTCGCGGCCGTTGATCGTGACGCCGAGGGTGGTGCCGGTGTTGCTCCAGATCGTGGTGGCGCCGTTGAAGCCGACCCTGGCCGCGCCGCCGGTGGCCTCCGCGTACACGTACGGCGAGCCGTGGCCGATGGTCGTGCGCAGGGTGCGCGTCCCGTCGGTCCACAGTGGACTGACCGTCCAGTCGGACCAGCCGTCGACCTGGGTGCGCGGCGCGTTGAGGCCGCTGACGCCGACGAACAGGTCGTCGGTGTGCATGAACTCGTAGAACCGGCCGTCCGGGGTGATGTTCGGGCTGGTCGGGTAGCCGACGCCGAGGCCCTGCGCCGCCGCGTGGAACGTCAGCGGGTGGGCGTACATGTTCTCGGAGTACGGGTTGCCCGGATAGCGCTGGAAGGCCAGCGACGACCACCAGTCGTTGGTCGGGACCGGGCGGCCGGCCATCCGGGCGGTGACCTTCGGCGTCACGGGCGCGCCGTTGGAGTCGGACGGGCCGACCGCGCCCGCCGGGCGGGTGGTGGCGTAGCTGCCTGCGCCGACCGTGACGGCGCTTGCCGTTCCGGGCAGGGCGAGGGGGATCGCGGCAGCCGCGGCCACGGCGACCGCGAGGGCCGCCAGGTGGGGGCGGATTGAACGCACAGGGACCTCCAGCAGGGACTCACAGCTCTGTGAGAGCGCTCTCACGCAAGCCAAACGGTAAACCGCAGGTGAGGCGTGTGTCTACGGTTGGCCGCTACTGACTCTGTCAAGAGCCGGGCTGGTCCTCGACGCGGAGGCGGTACTCGCAGCCGTACTCGACGGCGTACTGGAGGTCGTAGTGGTGCACGATCTTCGGGCCGCCGTGCAGGTGGACGTGGGTGACGGTCGGCTTCGGGGACTCGGGCGGCTTCGCGTGCGAGTCGACCCGGCCGTCGAGGGGACCACCGACGAACCGCACCACGTACGCCTGCGTCATCGGCCTGCCTCCCTCTCTTCGGCGTTGCCCCCATGGTACGAGAGGACCAGTCGGATCGCGGCTGAACCGCTGCCGGAAACAGCCGGTCGGCCGAAGGTCAGGTCCGGAACCAGTGGTCGGCCAGGTCGTCGAGCGTGGTCGCGCCGGTCGGCACCTCGCGCAGGTACCGGGCGACGTTCGAGTAGACGTGCAGCAGCGTGCAGGCCGGCACCTTGCGCGGGTCGACCGTGCGGCCGTAGCCGTCGTGCAGCGCCTTGTTGGCCGCGCGTTCGCCGCGGGTGAGGAAGACGCCGGTGGCGACGAACTCGTACTCGCGGGCGGCGCGCATCGCGGGCTCGAAGTCGAACAGGCCGGTGAGGCGGCCCTCGTCGACCAGCAGGTGGGCGCTCATCACCTCGGTGTGCGCCGGCACGAGTTCCGGGTGCCCGAGGTCGACGGAGTCGAGGAAGTCGGGTACCTGCTCCAGCCACCCGGGCGCGAGCCCGCGGTCACGCTGCCGCGCGACGCACGGCGGGAGGCTGGAGCGTTCCCGCGGGGTGGGCGAACGATTACCGGTCCTCGCCCGACTGCTCGTCGGCTGTCTCCTCGTCGGTCTTCAGCGAGCCGTCCTCGCCGAGGCCGACCCTGTCCAGCACCCCCCAAATGGCGTGGGCGACGGCCGCGTAGTCGCGGGCGGGCACGTCGGCGGGCAGCAGGACTTCGAGGCGTCGGGCGTTCATGCGGCCACCCTGCTCCCAGCCCACCGGGCCACGCGATCCCCCGTCCGTGGCGGGTGGACCACGAGTCCTCCCGCGTCCTCGCCGCACGGCCGCCCGACGTGCGCACTCCGGCGGCCGACCGACCCGCCTCCCGCCCCCTCGGGTCGGCCGCACACCACCCGGGCAGGTGACCGTCAGTCGCCGAAGATCCTGGTCGGGTCGCCGGTGAACCAGGCGTTGTCGATGCGGAGGCGGCGGATCACCCACCGCTCGCCGTCCCGCACGAGGACCACGTCGTAGGGGTTCTTCAGCAGCGCGAACACGCCGTGGTCGGCGGCGAGCAGGTGCTGCGCCTCGACCAGCGCGGTCAGCCGCGCGGTGTCCCCGTCGACCGCGATCCGGGCGTTGGTCACCTGGTGGGTGGTGTCGACCCGTCCGCTGAACATGCCCAGGACCGTGGTCACGATCGCGTCCCGCCCGGACATCAGCGGCGGCGGTCGCGCGCCCCACTTCGCGGCGGCGGGCCGGAAGTCCAGCTCGGCGTCGGCGGCGAAGGCCGACGCGAACAGCGCCCGGTCCTTCAGGTCCTGCCCGAGGCCGAAGCGGTGCAGCGCGTCGAGGACCTCGACCCGGTCCCGCAGCTCCCGCACCACCGCCTCGCCATCGCCGGCGGACAGCGCGCGGTCATCGGTGACGTACATCAGGTGCTCCTGTCGAAGGTTGATCGGCAGGTCCACCCTGCGGCCGGCGGGATCCGGGAACAACGCCGCGTCGTGCCACGATCGTGAAGCGACGGTTGACGATGCGGAGGTGCGGGCGTGCTCGAACGACACGAGATCGACGCGTTCCTCACGCTTGCCGAGGAGCTGCACTTCGGCCGCACCGCCGAGCGGCTGCACGTGTCCACCGCCCGGGTCAGCCAGACGATCCGCAAGCTCGAACGGCGCGTCGGCGTCCCGCTGTTCGACCGGACCAGCCGCCGCGTGGAGCTCTCGCTCGCCGGACGTCGGCTGGAGGAGGACCTGCGGCCGGCGTGGCACCAGGTCGCCGCCGCGCTCGCCCGCGCGATCGAGGCCGGCCGGGGCTTCACCGGGACGCTGCGGGTGTGCTTCACCGGAGCCGCGGGCGGCCAGCTGCTGGTCGGCGTCACCGAGCTGTTCCGACAACGCCACCCCGACTGCGACGTCGAGATCAGGGAGGCGCAACCGGCCGATCTCATGCCGTGGCTGAGGGACGGCACCGTCGACCTCGCGCTGACCACATTCCCCGTGCTCGAACCGGACATCACCACCGGACCGGTCCTGGTCTCGGAGGCCAGGTTCCTCGCCGTGCCGATCGGGCACCCGTTCGCGTGCCGCGACAGCCTCTCCGTCGAGGACCTGGCCACCGTTCCGGTGCTGCGGCTGCCCGACACGCTGCCCGAGTCCCTGCGCGCCGACCACGCCCCGGCGACGACCCCCGCGGGCCTGCCGATTCCGGCCGGGCGGTCGGCCGCGACGTTGCAGGAGCTGCTCACCCTGGTCGGCGCCGGGCACGGCGTCCTGCCGGTGGGCGCCAACGTCCGCCGCTACTACGCCCGCCCCGACACCGCCTACGTCCACCTGCACGACGCGCCACCCGTGCACTGTGGCCTGCTCTGGCGCACCGACAACGCCACCGCCCGCGTCCGCGCCTTCAGCACCGCCGCCGACGACTACGTCACCGCGCGCTGACGACGTCACCCGGAGATCGTCACGCCGCGCTGGACGGCCGGACGGGCAACCGGCCTGACTCCCGCGCTAGTTCCGCTTCCGCGACGGCTGCACGCGGGGCGGTTCGCCGGGCATCTTCGGGTAGTCCGGCGGGTAGGGCATCTCGCCCCGGTCGTCGGCCTCGTACCACTCCAGCAGGCGCTCGATGCCGAACGCCTCGTCGTCCAGGGACGCGTGCGGGTCGCCGCTCTCGGCCAGGTAGGCGGGCACGGTGAGGACGTCGAAGTCGTCCGGGTCCACAGTGGACAGGCGGTCCCACGTCACGGGGGTCGACACGGTGGCGCGAGGCGTGCCGCGGACCGACCAGGCGGACGCGATGGTGCGGTCGCGGGCGGCTTGGTTGAAGTCGAGGAAGACCCGTTCGCCGCGCTCTTCCTTCCACCACGACGTGGTCGCCTTGTCGGGCACGCGCCGTTCCACCTCACGTGCCAGCGCGATCACCGCGTGCCGGACGTCCACGAAGTCCCACTCTGGCCGGATGCGCACGGCCACGTGGATGCCACGACCGCCGGACGTCTTCGGGTACCCGGTGAACCCCAGCTCCTCCAGCACCTCCCGCAGCACCATCGCGACCGCGACCGCGTCCCGGAAGTCGGTGCCCGGCTGGGGGTCGAGGTCGACGCGCAGCTCGTCCGGCCGATCGGTGTCCGCACGCCGCACGGGCCACGGGTGGAAGTCGAACGTGCCCAGGTTCGCCGCCCACGCGAGCACCGCGGGCTCGGTCGGGCACACCTCGTCCGCGGGTCGCCCGGAGGGGAACTTGATGCGCGCCGTCTCCACCCACTCGGGCGCCCCCTTGGGCAACCGCTTCTGGTAGAACGCCTCCCCGGTCACCCCGTCGACGTAACGCTTCAGGGTGGTCGGCCGGTCGCGCAGCACGCGCAGCAACGGCTCCGCGACCGCCAGGTAGTACTCGACCACCTGGATCTTGGTGATCCCACGCTCGGGGAAGTAGACCTTGCCCGGGTTGGACACCCGCACCACGCGTTCGCCTACGTTCAGTTCCACAGCCTGGGCCACGCGGGCGAGCCTAACAACGAACCACGTGCCCAGCGCGATGATCGCCCGACACGGCCGTGACCACGAACACCACCCTCCACATCGCCCACACCGGTCCGGTGCGCGGGCTCAGCCGGGCGCTCGCGCCGCCAACCCGGTGACGAACGCCTCCAGCGCCAGCTCGAAGCTGTCGTGGTCCAGCTCGCGGGCCACGGCGGGCAGGAGGTGGGCCTTGTCCAGGTTCGGGTACCGGTCGCGGTAGAAGGTCTGGTCTTCCGAGAAGCCGCTGGAGAACGAGCTCAGCGCCGCGCCGAACACCAGGTACATCAACGACGCCGCGATCATCGTCGCCTCGCGCCGCGACCAGCCCGCCGAGACCAGCCCGCCGTGCACGACGTCCAGCCGCCGCAGCGACGCCTCGCGGTGCGCCGGCCCGTACGCCAGGAACGGCACGATGTTGGGGTGCGCGGCCAGCGCCGCCCGGTAGGAACGGGCGCAGCTGCGCAGGCCGTGCCGCCAGTCGCCGCCCTCGAACCCGGACACGTCGACCCGCTCCAGGATCCCGGCGGCCACCTCGTGCAGCAGGTCGTCCTTCGTGCTCACGTGCCCGTACAGCGACGCGGCCTGAACTCCCAGCTCAGAGGCCAGTTTGCGCATCGACAGGCCGTCGAGCCCGTCCCGGTCGATGATGTGCAGCGCGGCGGTCCGGATGCGCGAGGCACTCAGGATCGGGCTCCTCGGCATGTCCGCTCCCCTTGCCTGTGGTCGATTCCGCGCCTAGGTTAGATAACCTAACACCGTTCGGTTAGGAGGTCACCCCGGTGGATCTGCGCATCTCCGACGAACACCGGCAGCTCAAGGAGCTGGCACACCGGTTCACCGAGGAGCGGATCGTCCCGCACGCCACGCGCTGGGACCGGGACGAGGCCATCGACCGCGACCTGGTGCCCGCCCTGGGCGACGTCGGTTTCCTCGGTCTCGGCATCGACGAAGCGTACGGCGGCTCGGGCGGCGACCACCTGGCGTACTGCCTGGTGCTCGAGGAGGTCGCCCGCGGCGACTCGGCCGTGCGCGGCATCATCTCCGTCTCCCTCGGCCTGGTCGGCAAGACGATCGCCAAGCACGGCACGGAGGCGCAGAAGCAGCGGTGGCTGCCGGGCCTGTGCTCGGGCCGCGAGCTGGGCTGCTTCGGCCTGACCGAGCCGGGCACCGGCTCCGACGCCGCGTCACTGGCCACCAAGGCCGTCCGCGACGGCGACGACTGGCTGATCACCGGGCGCAAGGTGTTCATCACCAACGGGACGTGGGCCGACGTGGCGCTCGTCTTCGCCCGAACGGGTGGTCCCGGCCCGAAGGGCATCACCGCGTTCCTGGTGCCGACCGACTCGCCCGGCTTCACCGCCACGGAGATCCGCGGCAAGCTCGGGATGCGCGGCCAGGCCACCGCCGAACTGACCCTCGACCAGGTCAGGGTGAGCGACGCCGACCGGCTCGGCGACGAGGGCGCGGGCTTCAAGCTGGCCATGGCCGCCCTCGACCGGGGCCGGATGTCCGTCGCCGCCGGGTGCGTCGGCGCCGCCCGCGGGGCGCTGGAGGTCAGCGTCGCGTACGCCAAGCAGCGCGAGCAGTTCGGCAAGCCCATCGCCGGTTTCCAGCTCGTGCAGGAACTCCTGGCCGACATGGCGGTGGAGACCGACGCGGCACGCCTGCTCACGTGGCGGTGCGCGGACCTCGCCGACCGCGGCGAGCCGTTCGGCACGGAGGCGTCCATGGCGAAGCTCTACGCCAGCGAAGCCGCCGTGCGCGTGGCGAACAACGCCATCCAGGTCTTCGGCGGGTACGGCTACGTCGACGAGTACCCCGTCGGCAAGTACTTGCGGGACACCCGCGTGACGACCCTCTACGAGGGCACCAGCCAGATCCAGAAATTGCTCATCGGCCGGGCGCTGACCGGCGTCAACGCGTTCGCGTAGAGGGAGGACGGCATGGACTTCACGCTCGACGAGGAGCAGAAGGAGATCCGCGACTGGGTGCGGACCTTCGTGCGCAAGGAGGTGGCGCCGCTGGAGCCGGAGGTGCTGCGCCGCGAACGCCTCGGTCAGCCCGGTCTGACGCGTGACGAGCTCAAGGAGCTCCAGGACAAGGCCAAGGCGGCGGGCTTCTTCGGCGTGCTCACGCCCCAGGAGTACGGCGGCATGGGCCTGGGCGCGCTCATGACGGCGCTGTTGGAGGCCGAGCTGGGTCGCACGTTCGTGCCGTTCCGGTTCGGCGGGTACGCGGACAACATCCTGTTCCACGGCAACGAGGAGCAGAAGCAGCGCTACCTGCTGCCCACGATCTCCGGTGAGCGGGTGTCGTGCTTCGCGATCACCGAGCCGGGCGCGGGTTCCGACGCCAAGGCCATCCGCACGTCCGCCCGCAAGGAGGGCGGCGAGTGGGTGATCAACGGCGAGAAGACGTTCATCACGCAGGGCAACGAGGCCGACTTCGTGATGGTGTTCGCGGTGACGGACAAGGAGAAGGGCGCGGACGGCGGCGTCACGTGCTTCCTGGTCGACCGGGACATGGGCTGGAAGTCCGAGCCGATCCCGACCATGGGCCAGTGGGGTCCGGCCGCGCTCGTGTTCGAGGACGTCCGCGTGCCCGAGGAGAACGTGCTCGGCGAGGTCGGTCGCGGGTTCAACCTGGCCATGCAGTGGATCGGCCAGGGCCGCTACCTGCTGCCGGCGCGGGCGCTCGGCTCGTGCGAGCGGCTGGTGGAGATGGCCATCGAGCAGGCGAAGACCCGGGTCACGTTCGGTCAGCCGATCGCCGAGTACCAGGCCATCCAGTGGATGATCGCGGACTCGGCGGTGGAGATCGAGGCGTTGCGCTGGCTCGTGCTGCACGCGGCGTGGCTGGTCGACCAGGGCGCGGACTCGCGGCAGGCGCAGTCGATGGCGAAGCTGTACGGCGGCATCAAGGCGAACGAGATCGTGGACCGGGTGCTGCAGATCCACGGCGGCATGGGCTACACGCGCGAGCTGCCGATCGAGCGCTGGTACCGGGAGCTGCGGCTGCTGCGCATCTACGAGGGCACGGACGAGATCCAGCGCCGCACGATCGCCCGCAACCTGCTCAAGGGCCACGCGAAGGTGACGGGGACGCTCGGCTGACCCGCTTCGGTCGGGCTTGACGGGGTCGCCGGCTCCGCCAAGCCCGACCGGCCCCCGTCAAGACCACCCGGTCGTGATCTTGCCACTGTCGAACGCCAGTTCGAGAATGGACCCATGACCAACAGAGGTAGGGCAGACCCCACCAGGGCTCGGGGAGCGCGCACCAGGGACTGAGCGCGATCACCCGACCACGATGAGTGCATGCGATCACGACCGGCGCTCTTCCCGTCCGACCTGACGCGTCAGCGCATCACGACACCCGCGGGCACGTTCGACGCCGTCGCGACCGGCCCCAGCACCGGCCGCAAGGTGTTGCTCCTGCACGGCGCGCTGGAGTGCGGGATCGAGTGGCGGCACCAGTTGCGGGCGTTGGCGGCCCACGGGTACCGGGCGGTCGCGCCGGACCTGCGCGGCTACTCACCGGGCGTGCGGCCGCGCCGGGCAAGCGCGTACGGGCTGGACCACCTGGTGCGGGACGTGGTCGAGCTGGCGGACGCGCTGGAGTGGACGAGGTTCGACCTGGTCGGGCACGGCTGGGGCGCGATGGCGGCGTGGGTCGCGGCGGCGAGGTTCCCGCTGCGGGTGCGCACGGTGACGGCGGTGTCCGCGCCGCACCCCGGCGCTCTCGCCGAGGCGGTGCGCACGGACCCGGACCAGCGTCGTCGGTGGGCCCGCCTCGTCCGCCTGCCGGAGCCCGGTGTCGCGGAACGCGCCCTGCTGGCGGACGACGGCGCGCGGCTGCGTGCCGGCTGGCCGTCGGCGATCCCGCCGGAGCGGGCGGCGCAGTACGTGCGGAAGCTGGCCGAGCCGGGCGCGCTGACCGCGGCGCTGAACTGGTACCGGGCCAACGACTTCACCGAGGGAACCGCCGCGGACCTCACCGACCTCCACCGCCCGGTCTCGGTGCCCACCCGGTACCTGTGGGGCGAGGAGGACGAGATCATCTCGCCCGACACTGCGCAGAACGCGGCGCGGTGGACCACCGGCCCGTACTGGTTCGAGGTGCTGCCGGGCGTCGGCCACTTCGTGCCGGAGCAGGCCGCGGAGGAAACGACCCTGCACCTGCTCGACCACCTGGCCACCTACTGACCCACCCCCGACCGAACCGCCAGAAGCCCTCACCTCCACCGCCGGCCCAACCCCCGCCGCCGCCGATGCACACGACCGCCCCGGTTCGACCCGACCCACTGCGCCCGACCCACTGCGCCCGACCCGTTGGCGGCGGACCCGGCACGCCCGATCCATTGCCGCCCGAGCCGTTGCCACGCGGACCCAGAGCGGGCCGGGAGCCGGCTGGAGCCTTGTCAGCCGTAGTCGGCGAAGATCCGGCGTTCGATGCCGTCGACGGTGATGTCACCGCCGTGCGGAAGGATCCACTGCGGCCTGGTGTGGCCGAACGGAACGCCGACGCAGACGACCGCCTCGGGGTGGTAGCGGCTCACCACCTCGACGACCGCGTCACGCTGCTCGGCCCGCAGCCGCGCCCGGTCCGCAGCAGGCGGCCGGCGGGTGAAATCCGACACCGGCGGCCGGGCCACCAGGACCGCGTCCACCGCGCCGAGGACGCCGCGTTCGCCGAGCGAGCGGACGATCCAACCGACGTTGCGCGCCGGCAGGAGTTCCTCCGACGTCTCGATGATGAGCACGCCGCCCTGCAGAACGTCCGGCGGGAACGGGAACCGGCCGGCGGTCAGGATCCACTCGATCACCTCCAGGCAGCCGCCCCAGGCGCGGCCGGTCACGGAGCGGGCCGGGCCGTGCCAACTCCAGGGCTCCGTCGCCTCCCGCTCACCGAAGGACTCCAAGGCGCGCGGGTCGGCCCAGTCGATGCCGACGTCCTCGGACTCACCCGGATCGGTGATCTCCAGGCGCTCACCGGTCAGCAGGGCCGCCCGCAGCGACCGGGCGTGGACGTCGTCCACGGCGGGTCCGGGGCCGAGGTGGACCTGGGAGGAGCCGCCGTAGAAGCTCGCGATGCCGTTCGCCCAGAGCCAGTGGTGCAGGTTGGTGTTGTCGCTGGTGCCCAGGAACGGCTTGGGATCCGCCCGGGCGAGGTCCGCGCGCAAGTGCGGGATCACGGTGATCTGGTCCTCACCGCCGACCACGGCGAGGATGCCGCGGATCTGCGGGTCCGCGAACGCGGCGTTGACGTCCGCGGCGCGCGCCACAGGTGTCGCCCCGACGTCCCGCGTCGTCGGGTACTCGACCGGAATGAGGCCGGTCACCTCGGTGAGCCGGCGCATCGCCTGCTCGTGCACCTCGGGAAAGGCGCCTGCGGCCGCGAACGACGGAGAGAGGACCGCGATGCGATCACCCGGTCGGGCCTTCAGCGGGTGGACGAGGTCGAGCGCCATGCCGAAGATCCAAACACGACTGCGGCGGATGCGCGCTCCCCCGCCGAGCGGCCGTCAGGCCAGGCTGGTGAGCATCTGGGCGCAGACGCGGGCCAGGTGCTTGCGCATCACGTCGGACGCGCGGGACGGGTCGGTGGCGGCGATGGCGGCCACCAGGGCGTCGTGGTCGTCCAACGACGCGTGCTGGTGCGGCGGGTCGTCGCGCAGACCGCTGCGCAGCAACACCACCCGCTGCTGCGCCAGCCGCACCTGCTCGGCGATCCGAGGGCTGCGCGCCGCGTCCAGCAACGCCTGGTGGAACGCCAGGTCCAACCGGTACGGGAAGCGCTCACCGGCCGAGTACGCCCGACGCGACTCCTCGCACACCGCGCGCAGCCGCACGACGTCCGCCTCGGTCCGCCGTGACGCGGCCAGCTCGACCGCCGCGCACTCCAGCGCGGTCCGCAGCTCGAACAGCGCCCGCACGTCGGCCTCGTCCGAGATCGGCACGGAAGCGCCCCGGTGCGGCGCCAGGACCAGCAGCCCCTCGGACGCCAGGTGCCGGATCGCCTCGCGCAGCGGTCCCCGCGAGATCCCGAGCCGCTGGGCCAGCTCGACCTCGTTCACCCGCGCCCCGGGCGGAATGTCGCCGGTGAGCACCAGCTCGCGCAGCACGTCCACGGCCTGACCGGCCAAGCTCAGGTGCAAGGGGGGTCTGACGTGCTCACCGCCGGGCGCCGCCTCGTGGCTAGACCGCGTCCGGGGAGCGTCCTGCTTCATCACCGACCACCACCCGGGCACACCAGAACGTGCGCGCCGGCATCGCCCGCCGAGCCACCTCGGGCTCCAGCCGGTGGCGACACGTGACCAGCACAGTGATCAATATAGCGAACCGGCCCGCGGCGGGAGCGAGGCTCACCGACGGCTCGGAACATGCCACGTGTCACGAACGTCTCCTAGCGCACCGGGTCGCCAACGATGTTAACTGTCGACAGTTGGCAGCGCACACGCGCACAGGGTGGAGGTACCGGCATGGCACACGAACTGGTCGCCGAGGTCTGGCGTGGCGAGTTCCTCGAGTCCGTGCACCACGGCTCCGTCATCGCCCTCGACCGCACAGGCCGCGAAGCGCTGGCGCTCGGCCGCCCGCACGACACCGCCTACCCGCGCTCGTCCAACAAGCCGATCCAGGCGCTGGCCATGCTCCGCCACGGCCTCGACCTGAAGGACGAGCTGCTCGCCCTGGCCTGCGCGAGCCACTCCGGCGAGGACTTCCACGTCGACGGCGTCCAGCGCATCCTGCACGCGCACGGCCTGACCGAGGCCGACCTCCAGTGCA
The DNA here is from genome assembly GCF_055603705.1 of Actinosynnema sp. NPDC037264. Classification (NCBI taxonomy): domain Bacteria; kingdom Bacillati; phylum Actinomycetota; class Actinomycetes; order Pseudonocardiales; family Pseudonocardiaceae; genus Actinosynnema; species Actinosynnema sp. NPDC037264. The sequence continues at coordinate 26,126 of NZ_JBVJVK010000045.1, forward strand.
CCCCCGACCTGCCGATCGGCGAGGACGCCCTCCGGTCCCACCTGGCCGCGGGCCGGGCCAAGGCGCCGGAGTACATGAACTGCTCGGGCAAGCACGCCGCCATGCTCGCGACCTGCGTCGTCAACGACTGGTCGACCCGGGACTACCTCGACCCCGCCCACCCCCTCCAGCGGGCCATCCGCGACACCCTCGAGGAAGTGGCCGGCGAGCGCGTCGGCGCGGAGGGCGTCGACGGCTGCGGCGCGCCGTTGCTCGGCATCAGCCTCACCGGCCTCGCGCGGGCGTTCGCCAAGCTGGCCGGCGCGCAGGACGGCCCGGAGCACCGGATCGCGCAGGCCATGAACGCCTACCCGGAGTGGGTCGGCGGCACGGGCCGCGACGTCACGAAGCTGATGCGGGCGATCCCGGGCGCGGTCGCCAAGGACGGCGCGGAGGGCGTCTACGCGATCGGCCTGCCGACCGGCGAAGCCGTGGCGTGCAAGATCGCGGACGGCTCCAGCCGCGCCAGGGCGGTGGTCCTGGTGGCCGCGTTGCGCAAGCTGGGAGTGGACGCGCCGGACGAGTTGGCCACGTTCCCGGTCCTCGGCCACGGCAGGCCGGTCGGCGCGGTCCGGCCGTCACCCGTCCTGGCGAGTTGAGCCGCCCGGCCGCTTGAAACGCCGGCTACGCTGGGTCCCATGGCCAGCGCCAGAGCCGCCGACGCACCGGACGATCGCCCACTGGGCAGCATCGACGACGAGCTGATCGGACTCGACCCCGACGACCCCGAGACGAGGGCGTTCGCCGAGCACCTCGGCCGGATGCAGCAGCAGCCACCCAGCTTCACCATCGAGGGCACGGTCGCGGGCGTCGGGCAGTTCGCGGACTCGGCGAACCGGGCGGGCGGCCTGCGCAGGCTCACCGCGGTCGTCGTGGTGGGCCTCATCCTCCTGGGTGTGCTGGTCAGCGTCTGGTACTACCTGGGCACCCTCGTCTGGGTGTTCTTCTACTGACTTCCGCCGACGTTTCGGCCGCCGCGGTTTCGACTAACGTGGAGGTATGGAACCTGTCGTCGGCGCCACCCCGAAGGTGGTCCACTCGGAGCTGGAGTGGCGGGAGATCCTGACCCCCAAGGAGTACGCGGTGCTGCGCGACGCGGGCACCGAGCCGGCCTGGGTCGGCGAGTACACGGACACCAAGACCGAGGGCGTCTACGAGTGCCGCGCGTGCGGCGCGGAGCTCTTCCGCAGCGACACGAAGTTCGACTCGCACTGCGGCTGGCCGTCGTTCTTCTCGCCGCTGGCCGGTGACGCGGTGATCCTGCGTGAGGACCGCGCGCACGGCATGGTCCGAACGGAGGTGTTGTGCGCCACGTGCCACAGCCACCTCGGGCACGTTTTCGAGGGTGAGGGCTACGCCACCCCCACGGATCAGCGCTACTGCATCAACTCGGTGAGTTTGCGTCTGGTCGAAACCCCCGGTGGTCGAGCAGACTGAAGGCGCTACTCCGAATGATGACTGATCCACTCCAGGAGGAATCATGCGCATCTTCAAGGGCACTGACGGCGAAGGCTCCGGCGGCGTGGACGGCGCGTCGTCCTCCTGACGGACCACCGGCGAACCGGCCAACCCTAAGGCTTGCTCAAGCCCCCTTGCTGGAGTGTGGCCTGGCGCACACGATTGCCTCCTAGCTGGTGGACCTGGTTCCGCCGAGGGCCACAGGGGGTGGACCGTGGAGCGACCGTGGGGGCTTTCAGGCCCGGAATTCCTTGAGCTGTACTGGATCGCGCTGGCCGGGTCACTGGTCTTCGCGATCTTCGTCCGAGTGCGCCTGCGGGGGACGCGGGGAGACGCCCCCGCGGGTGCGCTCGGGTTGCTGGACATCGCTTACCTGACCGGCGGGCCACGTCGAGTGGTCGAGACGTCGGTCGCGTCGCTCATCGACTCGGGCGCCCTGGTGGCCGCCCGCAACGGGGCCGTGCGCCTCGTCGGCTCGCCCGTCGCCGACCACCCGGTCGACCAGGCCGTGCTCGCCGACGCGAAGCGCTACCGCTACCGGACGTTGACGCTGCTCATCACCTCGGTGTCGGAGAAGGACGCGCCGCGCGAGGTCGGCCGCCGGCTGTCCGAACAGGACTACCTGGTCGCGCCGGACGTGCTGAAGAGGCGGTTGCGGACGGGTGTCGCGCCGATGGCGCTGTTGTTCGTCGTCGGTGTCGCGCGCTGGATCACCGAGCTGGCGGTCGGCGCGCCCGAGTGGACGATGTCGTGGCAGCTCGTGCTGACGGGCTTGCTGATCTGGGGGTTGTCGCAGGCGGCTCCGTGGACGCGCACCGCCAAGGGGCGCGACGCGGTGGCGAAGGCTCGCGCAGGCGAGATCACCGGGGGGTGGGGAGGGACCAGCTCGGCGAACGCCGCCGAGCTGGTCGCTCTCAACGGTTTCACCAGCCACCCGAGCATCACGTTGCGTGCCGCCGCACGGCCGCGTCCGCCTGCTCGGAAGGCGTCGCGCGGTGCTCGCGCGAGCAGCGCGTACAGCGCGACGAGCGGCGGCAGCACCTGCAGCGGCGGCGGTGGCAGCAGTTGCAGCAGCAGCAGCAGTAGTGGGAGCAGCTGCGGTGGCGGGAGCAGCTGTGGCGGCGGGGGCGGCTGCGGTGGTGGCGGCGGGGGCTGACGGGGTTCTTACGCTTCCGTGACCACGGCCGTCATCGGCCTGACGGCTCCTAGGGTGGCGGCCATGACGTTCCTGTGGTGGTACGGCCCGGCGCTCGTCGCCGCGGTGCTGGTGGGCCTGCGGTGGAAGCGGGTCGCCGGCGACGTGCCCGACCGGCCGCTGTCGTTCGAGGAGATCGGTTACCTCGGTGGTGGCCCGGTGCGGGCGGTCGAGGTGGCGTTGGCGGGGTTGGTGGCCGAGAACCGGGCGCGGGTGTCCGGTTCGGTGGCCGCGGCGGTGCCCGGCGAGGAGCAGCCGGCCACCGCGTTGCAGGCGGTCGTGCTCGCCCGGCTCACGCCGCCGCGTGACCTGGACGAGCTCGTGGTCGGCGCGGCCACCAGCGGTCCCGCCCGGCAGATCGGGCAACGCCTGGTCGCGGGCGGTCTGCTGGTGTCGCCGCGGCGGCGGTTGGCTCGGGCGGTGCTGTCGGTCGTGCCGGTGGCGGCGCTCGTGGTGGTGGCTGTTCTCGCAGGTCCGGGCGGGTGGGTGACGGTCACCGCGCTGTCGGTCACAGGCTTGCTCGGAGTCCTGCTGCTGTTGGGTCCGCCGCCCGTCCTGACCAGGAGGGGCGCGTGGGCGTACGAGGAGGCCACGGCGGGCCTCGCACCGGTCGACCCGGCCGAGGTGACCGCCCGCTACGGCCTGGTCCGCACGACGTCGCGCACCGCCGGACCGCCCGTGCCGCGCAAGGGGTCGGCACGGGCGGAGACGGCGGTGTTCGACGGCGAACGGGCGGAACCGATCGCACCTGCGGAAACGTCACAGGCACCGCTACCGCGGCGCAGGCGTGCCGTGGTGGTCGAACCGCAACGCTGGCAGCGGCGCAACGGCTGGCTGGTGGCAGGCGGGTGGTTCGCCGGTGGGTGGTTGGCCGCGGAGTGGTTGGAGGGCGATGACGGTGGCGACTCAGTGGACGCCGACTTCGGCGGGTTCGGCGGGTTCGACACCTGAGCCGGGGCCCGAGCAGCAGGGCATGCTGGTCGGCGGGCCGGGCCGCGCGGCCGAGGTCGCGGTGGTGTCGCTGGTCGAGGCGGGCGCCGTGCGGATCTCCCGCGAGGGCTTGGTCTCGGTGGTCGGACGGCCGGGTCACGGCTGGAGCCCGTTGCAGGCGTACGTGCTGCGCTCCGCGCCGAGGACGCTGGGCGAGCTGATCACCGCGACGGCGTGGAGCGCGGAGGCCCAGTCGCTGCGGCAGCACCTCGTGGACGTCGGCCTGGTCACGCCGCCCGGTCGGCGCAAGGCGCTGCGCACGCTGCGCCTGCTCGTGGTGGCCGCCGTCGTGGTCACGATGATCGTGGCGGGCGCGCTCGACCTGCCGTTCGCGTTGGCCTTCTTCACGGCGGTGGCGGGGGCGGTGGTGGCGGTGGTGCTCGGGCGGCTGAGTCGTCCGCTGACCGCCCGGGGACGGCAGGTGGTGCGGGCGCTGAAGCAGGTGGCCGTCTCGCCGAACCGGATCGCGCTGGTCGCCTACTACGGGCTGCTGGGCAAGGTCGAGCGCCACCACGTGTGGGAGGTGCTGGGCATCGCACCGGCCGCGGCGGCGACACTGCGACGGCGATCGCGCGGCAGCGGGTCGGACGGCGGCGCGTCGTGCGGCGGTGGGTGCGGCAGTTGTGCCAGCAGCAGTTGTGGCGGGAGCAGCAGCAGCAGTTCCGACAGCGGCGGCTCGTCGTGCGGTGGTGGCGGTTGCGGCGGCGGTGGCGGCGGCGACTGATCGGGTCGAAGGCGACGAGGAGGCGGTGGCACGTGGAGAAGCTGGGTGTCGGCATCGGGTGGCGGCCGGAGATCGACCTGACCGTCGAACGCCTGCCGGGCATCGACTTCGTGGAGGTCGTCGCGGAGAACCTGCACGTGGGGCACCTGCCCGAGTCCGTCCTGCTCCTGCGCGAACGGGGCATCCCGGTTCTGCCGCACGCGGTCTCCCTCTCGCTCGGCGGCGCGGAACCCGTTGACGCGCAACGGGTCGCGCACCTCGGCGCGCTGGCCGAGGCGCTCGACGCCCCGCTGGTCAGCGATCACGTGTGCTTCGTGCGCGCGGGCGGCCTCGACTCCGGCCACCTCATGCCGCTCCCCCGCACCCGCGACGCGCTCGACGTGCTCGTCGCCAACGTCAAGGCCGCGCAGCAGGACCTGCCCGTGCCCCTCGCCCTGGAGAACGTCGCCGCGCTGCTCGACTGGCCGGACGGCGAGCTGACCGAGGGCCAGTTCCTCGCCGAGCTGGTCGACCGCACCGACTGCCACCTCCTGGTCGACGTCGCCAACCTCTACGCCAACGCCCGCAACCTCGGCACGGACGTGGCCCGCTTCCTGGACGAGATCCCGCTGGAACGCCTCGCCTACGTGCACGTCGCCGGCGGCGAGGAGCACCAAGGCGTTTACCACGACACGCACGCGCACGCCGTGCGGCCCGAGGTGCTGGACGTGCTGGCCCAGCTGCGCGCCCGCGTCGACCCGCCCGGCGTGCTGCTCGAACGCGACGACGACTACCCCGCCGACGCCGAACTGGCCGACGAGCTGGCCGCGATCCGGGCGGTGCTGGGATGACCGGACCCCAACGGGACCGGTTGGCCGCGGCGCAGGCGGAGCTGCTGCGGGCGCTCCTGGCCGACGGCGACGTGCCCGAGGGGTTCGACGCGGAACGGGTGCGCATCGAGAGACGCGCGTTGCTCAACAAGCGGCGCGGGATCGTGGAGATGCTCCGGCCCGAGGTCGCCGTCGAGCTGGGCGACCGGTTCCGGCCCCTGTTCGACGCCTACGCCAAGGAGCACCCCAAAGAGGTCGGCACGCGCTTCCGCGAGGACGCCGCGCGCTTCGCCGAGTGGGCGACCGCCCGGGGCGAGCTCCAGCCGCCGAGGAGAAGACGGTGGTGGCGGCGCGCAACCTGATCGGCGTCCCGTTCCGTCCCACCGGCATGTGGAGACGGACCTGGCCGTTGGGCGTGCTGCTGCTGGCCACCGCGTGCGGCCCGATCGAAGGCGTGGCCTGCACGGCGATCGGCACTCGCACCGGCGTGAGCGTGGAGGTCGCGCACCCCGAGGCGGCTTCCGCGAAGATCGAGGTTTGCTGGGACGGCTCCTGTGCAACCCCCTCGCTGGAGCTGTACCCGTCGAGCAGGGTTGCCGAGACGACCTGCACCGGCACTTCCCCGGACGACTCGTGCAGCGCGCGTTCCGAGCCGACGGGAGGCAAGCACGGGTTCGCCGACCTCCCCGACCTGCCCGCGCAACCGGTCACGGTGACCTTGACGCTGCTGGACCAATCCGGTTCTTCCCTGGTGGACCGGAATTTCGTGCTGACCCCCGAAATGGTCTACCCCAACGGTCCGGACTGCCCATCGGGTGGTCCACAGGCAGGTATCTCAGTTGGTGCCGACGGCTCTATTACTGAACGGTAGGTAACCGTTTACTCGGCTGAATTGGTCAAGAACATGCCGACCAATCAGCGGCTGTCCGCCCTTCCCGAACCCTCTAGCGTCGGTGACGTCAAGGGCAACGTCGCTCCCGGTACATCCGCCGCCACCGCGGGTAGCAGCCCTTCCGGCCGCGTACCCGCCATGCGCGGCACTCACCGGGAGGTTCGAGACAGTTGAAGAGCAAACGCATCCGTGGCATGACGTGGGGGGCCGTGCTCGTCGCGGCCGGCCTCACGGCGAGCGGTCCGGGGGTGTCGGGGGCGGAGGACGCCCCACCGGTCACCGGCGAGCACCACGAGGTCACCCTGATCACGGGCGACCGGGTCGTGCTCCTCGATGACGAGGTCACCGCCCTGGTCGCCGCTCCGGGACGAGAACGCACGGTGTTCCACAGCTACCGGCGCGACGGGCACCTGCACGTCGTGCCGCGCGACGCGGCGAAGGCCGTCTCGCAGGGCAGGCTGGACCCGAGGCTGTTCGACGTCACGGGGCTGGTCGAGGCCGGCTACGACGACGGCAGCCGCGACACCCTGCCCCTGATCGTGACCGGCGAGCAGGAGCCGGCGACGGCCGGTCTGCGCGTCGGCCACCCGCTGCCCGCCGTCGGCTCGTACGCCGCGCAGGTGGTCAAGTCCGAGGCCGCGGACACCTGGCACACGCTCGTGTCGAGGGCGAGCGTGCGCAAGGTGTGGTTGGACGGGTTGCGCCAACCGGGTCTGGACCGCTCCACCGCGCAGATCGGCGCGCCGACCGCGTGGCAGGCCGGGCACACCGGCAAGGGCGTGAAGGTGGCCGTGCTGGACACCGGCGTCGACCAGGACCACCCGGACCTGGCGGGCCACGAGGTCGCCGAGCGCAACTTCACCGACGACCCGGACAACACCGACGGCGTCGGGCACGGCACGCACGTCGCCGCGACGATCGCGAGCTCGGGCGCGAAGTACAAGGGCGTCGCGCCGGACGCGGACCTGCTGGACGGCAAGGTGTGCGTGCTCTCGGGCTGCCAGGAGTCGGCGATCGTGGCGGGCATGCAGTGGGCCGCCGAGCAGGGCGCGGACATCGTGAACCTCAGCCTCGGCGGCGGCGACACCAGCGAGCTGGACCCGTTGGAGGAGGCCGTGAACACGCTGTCCGCGCAGACCGGTGTGCTGTTCGTGGTCGCGGCGGGCAACAACTCCCGCCCCGAGACGATCAGCTCGCCGGGCAGCGCCGACGCCGCGCTGACGGTGGGCGCGGTGGACCGGCAGGACGGCATCGCGCCGTTCTCCAGCCGCGGCCCGCGCGTCGGCGACGGCGCGGTCAAGCCCGACATCACCGCGCCCGGCGTGGACATCGTGGCCGCGAAGTCGAGCAGCGGCACGGTCGGCACACCGGCCGGCGACGGGTACGTGTCCATGTCGGGCACGTCGATGGCGACGCCGCACGTCGCCGGCGCGGCGGCGGTCCTCGCGCAGCAGCACCCGGACTGGACGGGCGCGCAGCTCAAGGCGGCGCTGGTGGCGTCGGCGAAGAACAACCCGGCGCTCACCGCGTTCGACCAGGGCGCGGGTCGGGTCGACCTGGCCAAGGCCATCACGACCTCGGTCACCGCCGAGCCCGCGAGCCTGGCCATGGGCCTGCAGAAGTGGCCGCACGACGACGACACCCCGATCAGCAAGACCGTGACCTACCGCAACGACGGCACCGCGCCGATCACGTTGTCGCTGGCCACCGAGGTCAAGGCTCCCGACGGCGGCTCCGCGCCCGCCGGTCTGGTCGGCGTGTCGCCGGCGAAGGTGACCGTGCCGGCGGGCGGCGAGGCGACCGCCTCGGTCACCGCCGACACCCGGCTCGGCACGCAGGACGGCCTGTACGTGGGTTCGGTGGTGGCGACCGGCGGTCCGACGCCGCTGCGCACCGCGCTCAGCGTGAACCGCGAGGTGGAGAGCTACGACGTCACGTTCGCCTTCGTGGACGGCGCGGGAGCGCCCGCGGCCGACTACTACACGTCGATCATCGGGCTGAGCAACGGCACGTTCGCCTTCCCCTACGACGCGGACGGCTCGTTCACGCTGCGGCTGCCCAGGGGCGAGTACTTCACCAACTCCGACGTGCAGACCGACGACACGCGGTTGGCGCTGCTGCCCCGGCCGGGGCTCAGCGTCACCGCGAACACCACGGTGACGCTCGACGCGCGCACGGCCAAGCCGTTGAAGATCACCGCACCCGACGCGGGCGCGGAGGAGGCGTTGGGCGACGTCACGATGGCGCGCAACCACGGCGACCGGCAGGCCAGCGTGAGCACGGCGTTCCTCGGCGGGTTCGGCCCGAACGTGTCCATCGCGCACGTCGGACCGGAGCTGGCGGCGGGCGACATGACCGCGTTGCTGGGCGCGCAGTTCCGCGGCACGCCGGTCGGCGACAAGCCGGTGACCTACCGGTTCGCCTGGACGCAGCAGGGGAAGATGCCGGTCGGGTTCGTGAAGGACGTGGCCGCGACCGAGCTGGCAGAGGTGCGGACGACGTTCGGCCCCGGACCGGCGGGCCGCCGGTTCGGGCACGGCGGCAACCCGATCACCGCGGGCGGTGTCGGCGGCTGGGCGTGGCTGCCGGACGTGGCCTCGCCCGGTGAGGCGATCAACCGGGTCACCACGGACCTGGCGTGGTCGTGGGGCTTCCTGCAGTTCGGCGCGGAGGGCGCGGTCGAGGCGACGTTGACCTCGCCGGAGCGCACCTACCAGCGGGGCGGCACGCACGACGAGCGGTTCAACGACCCGGTGTTCTCCCCCGCGCTGCCCGAGTCGCGCTCGCCGTACCTGGCGCGCAGCGGCGACGAGATCAGCTTCGCGGTGCCGCTGTTCACCGACCGGGCGGGCAACGGCGGCAACGCGGCGGTGTCGTCGGCCCGGACCACGTTGCTGCGCAACGGGACGAAGGTCGGCGAGACGTCGTACGCGGCGAACGGCCTGTTCGAGGTGCCCGCGGGCGCGGCGGCCTACCGGGTGGAGACCGACGCGGTGCGGGCGACCGGCACGTCGGAGTTCGCCACGAAGGTGAGCGCCGCGTGGACGTTCCGCTCGGACACGGCGGCGACCGACCGGTACGTGCCGCTGCCGCTGTCGGTGGTGCGCTTCACGCCGGAGCTGGACGCCGGCGGCGCGGCGCCCAAGGGGCAGGCCCTGCGCGTGCCGCTGACCGTGCAGCAGCAGGACGGGGCGGTCAACGGCACGATCAGCCGGATCGACGTCGAGGTGTCGTTCGACGACGGCGCGACGTGGACCGCGGCGCCGGTGTCGGGGGGCGTCGCGACCATCTCGAACCCGAACGCGGTCGGCTACGGCTCGGTGCGGGTGAAGGCGACCGACAGCAACGGCAACGCCTTGGAGCACACCGTGATCAGGGCTTACAAGATCGCCTGATCGAGCCCGGGAGGGGCGGCCGCGACCGGCGGGCGCCCCTCCCGGCGAGCAACGCCCGTTGGGCTGCTCGGCCGCCCGCACGCACCACTTTGGGCCGCTGAATCCGCTCCCCCGGCTGGATAGCGTCGAAACGTCGGGGGGCGACGTCCAATCGGTTCACCGCACTTCCACCCCGCCTCCCGCAGGCGCGTTCCACAGCGCGCTCAACCAGATTCGGGAGGTATCTGCGTTGAATCCGAGATCACGAAGGCGCGGCGTCGCTTGGGGTGCCGCGCTGCTGGCGGTCGGACTGGCCGCCGGCACCGCCACGGCTGTCGCGTCACCCGCACCACCACCATCAGCATCACCGAACGTCGCCGACGGCGAGCGGCACACCGTCACCCTGATCACCGGCGACCGGGTCGTCGTCGCGGGCCAAGCGCTCCTGTCGGTCACGCCGGGCCGCGACCGCGGCGGCATCACGTTCCACCGGTTCCTGCGTGACGGCCACCTGCACGTCATCCCGCGCGACGTCGCCCGGCCGCTCGCCGACGGCAAGCTGGACCTGCGGCTGTTCGACGTCACCGGGCTCGTGGACGCGGGCTACGACGACGCGCGCCGCGACACCGTGCCGCTGATCATCACCGGCGACCAGCCGCGCACCGGCGGCGTCCAGGTCACCCGCGCGCTGCCCACCATCGGTTCGGTGGCCGCGCGCACCGCGAAGTCCGAGGCCGCCACGGCCTTCCAGGGCCTGGTGAACGACCCGGGCGTGAAGAAGGTCTGGCTGGACGGCATCCGCAAGCCGAGCCTCGACCGCTCGGTGGCCCAGATCGGCGCGCCCACCGCGTGGCAGGCCGGATTCACCGGCAAGGGCGTGAAGGTCGCCGTGCTCGACAGCGGAGTCGACCAGACGCACCCCGACCTCGCCGGCCGCGAGGTCGTGGAGCGCAACTTCACCGAAGACCCCGACAACAGCGACCTGGTCGGCCACGGCACGCACGTCGCCGCCACGGTCGCCAGCGCCGGCGAGAAGTACCGGGGTGTCGCGCCGGACGCGCAGCTCCTCGACGGCAAGGTGTGCTCGTTGAACTGCGCCGAGTCCTGGATCGTCGACGGCATGCAGTGGGCCGCCGACCAGGGCGCCGACGTGATCAACATGAGCCTGGGCGGCACGGACACCCCGGACGTCGACCCGCTGGAGCAGGCCATCGAGACCCTGTCCGCGCAGACCGGCACGCTCTTCGTGGTCGCCGCGGGCAACTCCGGTCGCCCCGAGACGCTGAGCTCGCCGGCCAGCGCGGACGCGGCGCTCGCGGTCGGCGCGGTCGAGCGGGACGACGCCATCGCGGACTTCTCCAGCCGCGGCCCCCGCGTCGGCGACGGCGCACCGAGGCCGGACGTCACCGCGCCCGGCGTGGACATCGTCGCGGCCAAGTCCAGCACCGGCCAGATCGGCACACCCGTGGGCGACAAGCACATCGCCGTTTCCGGCACGTCCATGGCCACACCGCACGTCGCGGGCGCGGCGGCGTTGATCGCGCAGCAGCACCCGGACTGGAACGGCGCGCAGCTCAAGGCCGCGCTCATGGCCTCCGCCAAGAACAACCCGGCGCTGACCGCGTTCGACCAGGGCACCGGCCGCGTCGACCTCACCAAGGCCATCACCACCACGGTGACCGCCGACCCGCCGTCGCTCGCGCTCGGCCTGCAGGAGTGGCCGCACGAGGACGACGTCGCGACCAGCAAGGAGTTCGCGGTCCGCAACACCGGCACGCAACCGGTCACGCTCGACCTCACGATCGACGCCAAGGGACCCGGCGGCACGCCCGCGCCGGCCGGTGTGCTCACCGTCAGCCCCACCACGGTCACCGTGCCTGCGGGTGGCGAGGCCAAGGCCACCGTCACCGCCGACACCAAGGCGGCGACCGCCGACGGCGCGTACGGCGGCACGGTCCTCGCCTCCGGCGGCGGCGTCGAGCTGCGCGTGCCGGTCGGCGTGAACCGCGAGGTCGAGAGCTACGACGTGGCGTTCGACTTCATCGACGCGGAGGGCAACCCCGCGGTCGACTACGTCGCGTTCGTCATCGGTCTCGACAACGACAAGTTCGTGGTGCCGAGCGGCACGGGCGGCAAGGCCACCGCCCGGCTGCCGGTGGGCGAGTACATGTTCGTGGGCGAGGTGCTGACCGACGGCACGAACAGCGCCGTGCTGCCGCAGCCGAGCCTGCGCGTCAGCCGCGACACCACAGCGGTCACCGTGGACGCGCGCAAGGCGAAACCGATCTCCATCACGTTCCCCGACCCGAAGGCGGAGCCCGACTTCGGCGACCTGCTGATCACCCGCAGCCGGGACGGCGAGCTGGTGACCGCCCTGGGCGCGGGGTTCGCGGGCGGCTTCCGCACGGTGTCGATCGGGCACCTCGGCCCCGAGCTGCCCGCCGCCGACGTGTCCGTGCTGGTGAGCACGCAAGCGGTGGGCACACCGGTCGGCACGACGCCGGTGACCTACCGGTTGTCGTGGGCCGAGCACGGCAAGGCGCCCACCGGCCTGGTCCGGGCGCCGGCCAAGCGGGACCTGGCCGAGGTGCGGTCGGAGTTCGCCGCCGGTCCGGCGGGCAAGGAGCACCGGTTCGCGGGCTTCCCCGTGCTGCCCGGCGGGTTGAGCGGTCTCGGCGTCGAGACGACGGTGACCGCTCCGGGCAGGTCCCTCGACTACGCCACCACGCCGTCGGGCGTCGGGTGGGTGTGGTCGCTCGCGCAGTTCGGGCAGGACGGGATCGAGGCGCAGCTCGACTCGCCGCTGCGCACCCACCAGCCGGGGCGCACGTACCACGAGCGGTTCAACCGGCCGGTGTTCGGGCCGGCCATGCCCAGGTCCCCGTTCCCGTACCTGGCCCGGGCGGGCGACGTGGTCGGCTTCTCGCTGCCGCTGTTCGGCGACCGGGACGGCAACGCCGGCCGGTCGGTGACGTCGTCGGCCCGGACCACGTTGCTGCGCAACGGGGTCGTGGTCGGTGAGACGGGCGAGGCCGCCGCCGGCCGGTTCCTCGTGCCGCCGGGTGCGGCCGACTTCCGCGTCGAGGCGGAAGCCGTGCGCGCGCCGGGCGTCTCGGAGTTCTCGACGGCGGTCAGCGGCGCGTGGACGTTCCGCTCGGACACCGTGCCGGGTGACCGGTTCGCGCCGCTGCCGTTGACCGTGGTCCGGTTCACCCCCGCGCTCGACGCGAACGGCGTCGCGCCCGCCGGCCGGGTGCTGCGGGTGCCGCTCGTGGTCGAGCAGCAGCCGGGCGCGGCCAACGGCCGGGTCGACCGGGTCTCCGTCGAGGTGTCGTTCGACGACGGCAAGTCGTGGACGTCGGCGCCGGTGGTCGGGCGCACCGCCCTGGTGCGCAACCCCGCCGCGGCCGGGCACGCCTCGCTGCGCGTGAAGGGCGCCGATCGCGACGGCAACACGTTCGAGCAGACCCTGATCCGGGCCTACAAGATCGGCTGAGCGAGATCGGGTGACGAGAGGGGGCATTCGCTCGATCGGATGCCCCCTCTCGCACACCATCGACGGTGAGTAATCACCGGCTACCCCGTTCGAGGGGTGAACTCCCCACGAAGAGACGCTGTCTTCACCCTGACGGGTGGATAGCGTCGAAGTCGTTGGGGGGCTTCGACTGTTCCGGTACTCCGCCGCACCGTGAGCCGGCGGCGCCTTCCGACGCGCGCGTTTCCGCAGCGCGACAACCAGATTCGGGAGGTATCTGCGTTGACGTCGAGATCACGAAGGCTCTGGGTCGGGTGGGCGGCCACCGCCCTCGCGGCCGGGCTCGCGGCAGGCACGGCAACGGGGGTTGCCGCCGCGACACCGGAGCGGCACGACCAGGTCGCCGGGCACCGCCTGGCGACCGTCACCCTCATCACGGGCGACCAAGTCCTGCTCAACGGACCCACGTCCGGCTCGTTGCGGGCCGGCCCCGGCCGTGAAGGGGTCGTCGTCCACACGTTCCACCGGGACGGCAACCTGCACGTGGTGCCGGCCGACGCGCTCGACGCGGTGGCCGAGGGCAAGCTGGACCTGCGCCTGTTCGACGTCACCGGGCTGGTCGAGGCCGGCTACGACGACGCGCGGCGCGACACCCTGCCGCTGATCATCACCGGCGACCAGCCGCGCACCGGCGGCGTCCACGTGACCCGCGCGCTGCCCACCGTCGGCGCGGTCGCCGCGACCACGGCGAAGGCCGAGGCCGGCACGACGTTCCAGGCCCTGGTGAACGACCCGGGCGTGAAGAAGGTCTGGCTCGACGGCCTGCGCCAACCCAGCCTCGACCGCTCCACCGCCCAGATCGGCGCGCCGACCGCGTGGCAGGCCGGGCACACCGGCAAGGGCGTCAAGGTCGCGGTCCTCGACGGCGGCGTCGACGGCGCGCACCCCGACCTGACGGGCAAGGAGGTCGCGGAGCAGAACTTCACCGAGGACCCCGACGCCACCGACGTCGACGGCCACGGCACGCACGTCGCCGCGACCATCGCCAGCTCCGGCGAGAAGTACCGGGGCGTCGCGCCGGACGCCCAGATCCTCGACGGCAAGGTGTGCGTCCTCCAGGGCTGCGCCGAGTCGTGGATCCTCGGCGGCATGCAGTGGGCCGTCGACCAGGGCGCCGACGTGGTCAACCTGAGCCTGGGCGGCAACGACTCACCGGAGCTCGACCCGCTGGAAGAGGCCGTGAACACGCTGTCCGCCCAGAGCGGCACGCTGTTCGTGATCGCCGCGGGCAACTCGGGCCGTCCCGGCACGGTCGGCTCGCCGGGCAGCGCGGACGCCGCGCTCACCGTGGGCGCGGTCGAGCGCGACGACAGCATCGCGTACTTCTCCAGCCGCGGTCCCCGCGTCGGCGACGGCGCGGTCAAGCCCGACATCACCGCACCGGGCGTGGACATCGTCGCGGCGAAGGCAGCCACCGGCAGCATCGGCACGCCCGTGGACGAGCACCACGTGGCGCTGTCCGGCACTTCCATGGCCACGCCGCACGTCGCGGGCGCGGCGGCGTTGATCGCCCAGCAGCACCCGGACTGGACGGGCGCGCAGATCAAGGCCGCGCTCATGGCGTCGGCCGAGCACAACCCGGCGCTGACCGCGTTCGACCAGGGCGCGGGCCGGGTCGACCTGGCCGAGGCCATCACCACCTCGGTGACGACGGACCCCGTCAGCCTGTCCATGGGCCTGCAGCAGTGGCCGCACACCGACGACACGCCGGTCACCAAGGAGCTGACCTACCGCAACGGCGGCGCCGCGCCGGTCACCTTCCCGGTGTCCGTCGAGGCCAAGGGCCCGGACGGCAAGCCCGCGCCCGCCGGCATGTTCACCGTCGCGCCGACCACCGTGACCGTGCCCGCCGGCGGTGAGGCCAAGGTGACCGTCACCGCGGACACCAGGGTCGGCGCGGTCGACGGCGCGTTCTCCGGCACGGTGGTCGCCGGTGACGTCCTGCGCACGCCGGTGGCCGTCGACCGCGAGGTGGAGAGCTACGAGGTCGAGGCGACGTTCCTCGACGCCGACGGCCAGGCGCCCACCCGCTACAGCGGCACGGTGATGGGCCTGGACAACGACACGTTCACGTTCCTGGACGGCACCGACAACACCGTGACCACCCGCCTGCCCAAGGGCGAGTACCTGGTGTCCGCCACGGTGGTCACCGGTGACGTGGAAGACGGCCGGTTCGCTGTGCTGCCGCAGCCCTCGCTGACGCTCACCGGGGACGTCTCCCTGACGTTCGACGCCCGCACCGCCAAGCCCATCAAGATCACGCCGCCCGACCAGGGCGCGGTGGCGTTCATCGGCGACATCAACCTCGAACGCACGATCGGTGACCGGCGGACCGGGTACGGCGTGGCGTTCCTCGACGGGTTCCCGGAGAACGCCACGATCGCCCACACCGGCCCGGCGCTGGCCGACGACCAGCTCGAAGTCACGATCGGCGCCCAGTACAAGGGCACGCCGGTCGACGGCGCGCAGGTCTCCTACCGGTTCTCGTGGATCGAGCACGGCCGGGTGCCCACCGGCTTCGTCCGGGCGCCGGCCAAGCGCGAACTGGCCGAGGTGCGGACGAGGTTCGGCCCCGGCCCCGCCGCCGACGAGTTCATCCACGGCGGCGGCGCCATCGGCCCCAACGGCTCCGGTGGCTGGTTCGTGCTGTTCCCGGTGAAGCCGGGCAGCGCGGCGGTCGACTACGTCAACACCGCCGGTCTCAAGTGGGTCTGGCAGTTCGCCCAGCTCCAGGGCGAGTTCGGGTTCGTCGCGGACTACCGGTCGCCGGACCGCGCCTACCGGCCCGGCGAGCGCGGCCGGGAGAGCTTCAACTTCCCGGTCTACGGTCCCGGCCTGCCCGCGTCCCGCTACGAGTACCTCTCCCGGATCGGCGACCACCTGCTCGTGCAGGTGCCGTTGCTCAACGACGGCGCGAACAACCTGGGCGGGTCCGCCTACGAGACCGCGCGAACCGCGCTCTACCGCGACGGGGCCGAGATCGGCGAGGTGCCGAGGCCGAGCGGGCAGTTCACCGTGCCCGGTGGCGCGGCGGACTACCGCGCGGAGGTCGACTTCGTCCGGGCGCCGGGCGTCTCCGAGCTGAGCTCGCGGGTCACCGGCACGTGGACGTTCCGCTCGGACACCGTGCCCGAGGGCGAGCTCCGCAAGCTGCCGATCTCGGTGGTGCGGTTCGCGCCCGAGCTCGACGCGAACGGCGGCACGCCCGCCGGACGCCTGCTGCGCATCCCGTTCACCGTGGAGCAGCAGCAGGGCGCCGACAACGGCCGCGTCCGCAAGGTCGAGGTCGAGGTGTCGTTCGACGACGGCAAGACGTGGTCCAAGGTGCCCGTCGTCGGTGGCGCGGCGCTCGTGCGCAACGCCGACCAGGCGGGCTTCGCGTCCTTGCGCGCCAAGGGCGCCGACAGCTCGGGCAACACGTTCGAGCACTCGGTGATCCGGGCCTACCGGCTCACCCGGTAACCGCGGACCGGAGCGGAGGGGCGTCCGGGGTCGGGCGTCCCTCCGCCCGTGTCACCACGTGTCCTTGCGGAAGATCGAGCCACCTTCGTCCGGGTCGTCGTCCACCGGCGGGCGGCGGGCAGGGGGCGGCGGCTGCTGCTGGAACGGCTGCGGCGGAGGCGGCGGCTGCGGGTAGTTCCGCACCGGCTGCTGGAACGTCTGGGGCGGCTGCTGGTACGGCCCACCAGGCCCACCCGGCCCTGGACTGCCAGGTCCTGGACCGCCGGGTCCGGGCATCCCGGGCGCACCCGCCACGACCGGCGGCGTCGGGCCGAGGCCCAGCTCGGACGGGTCGATCGAGCTGTCCTCCAACAGCGGCGCGGCCAGCGCCTGCACCTGCCGCGACGCCTCCGCCGACGCCTGGAACACCAGGTTGAGCAGGTTCGCCGCCAGCTCGCGGCCGTTGCGCAGGGCCCGGTCGTCGATGCGCAGGTCGACCAGCTGGCCGTTCGCGGTCACGGTCGCGGTCAGCAACCCGTCACCCGACTTCCTGGTCACCCGCAGCCCGGCCAGCTGTCCCTGCAGTTCGTCGGCCTGCTGCTGCTTCTGCTCGGCGAGTTCGGTGATCCGCGCCAGCTTCTGTTCGAGATCTTCTCGCATCGCGCCCTCGATCCGCTGTACTACTGTCTGCCGCAGGCTAGTGCACCGAACGGCGGCGCAATTCGCGATCCGGTGGAACCAGAGCGTGTTCGCGACCGTCCGAGGGATCGATATCGGGGAGGTGGCGCGATGACGGCGAAGTTCGACGTCAAGCTCGACGGCATCCTGGAGTTCGCGGGCACGTCGGTCCGCCGGGGCGACCGGTTCGACCAGGTCATGACCGCTCTGGAGGCCGCGAAGGTCGGCCGCGAGTCGTTCGGCAAGATGCCGTCCAGCGGTGACGTCTACGCCTCGTACGAAGAGCGCGTCACCTCGACCATGAACGATCTCAAGGAATGCGCCGAGGCCATGCGCGACATCGCCGAATCGGTGCGCGACACCGCCGAGGACTACCAGGGCGTCGACGGCGGAATCGGAGAGATCCTCACAGACATCGTCCAAGGCCTCGAAGGGCTGGCGATTTAAGAAGGTGGGCGGATGAGTCCCAGCACGACCGTCGAGGTCAACAACAAGATCGAGACTTTCCTGAACGGCTGCCCCGGCCCGATCCAGGGCATCATCCGGCCGCTGCTCAACCCGTTCCTGGAAGCCATCGACTGGGTCGCGGGCGATCCGGACGACCTGATCCGCGCGGCCGACGCGTGGGAGAAGGCCGCCACCGACATCCGCGCGATCGTGTCGGACGAGGCGAGCGCGCGGCAGGCCGTCAGCGGCGTGTGGCAGGGCCCGGCGGCGGACAAGTTCAACGGCAGGCTGACCGAGATCGAGGAGCAGATCGACCAGCTCGCCCAGAACGTGCAGGACACGTCCGGGATGCTGGTCGAGGCCGCCAAGGGCTGCGTCGACTCGGCGAACCTGATCATCGACCTCGTGATCGACCTGATCATGATGCTGGTGACCGACCTGCTGGTCAGCCTCGCGCTCTCGGTGGTCAGCTTCGGCGCCTCGCTGGCCGCCGGCGCCGCCGCGGCCGCCGCCAAGGCCGCGGCCACCCTCGGCAAGGTCTTCAAGATCGTGAAGAAGCTGGCCGACCTGCTGATGAAGCTCTCGAACATGCTGCGCAAGCTGGCCGAGGCCGCCAAGGCGTACAAGGCGGGCCTGAAGGCGATCAAGGCGCTGAAGAAGGCCGCGGGCACGTTCAGCAAGGAAGGCATCGCGCTCGGCGTGGCCAAGTCGATCTACACCGCGCCGGTGCGCATCCCGCTGGGCCAGGTGCTGGGCGAATCGGTGCCCGGCGGACCGGCGGGCGGACTGTTCAACATGGGCAAGGACGTCTACAACTACGCCACCGACGACGACTGATGCCACTGGTCGACGACCTCAAGGTGTGGGGGGACGACGCGCGGCGCGTGCTCGCCCCCGGTGAGGCCCTGCTCGCGATCACGTCCGTGGGCGTGGCCTACGGCGCGCGCGGCGGGGCCGAACCGGACTTCTGGACCACGCCGGCGGGTCGGGTCGCCGACCGGGTGAACCGGGCCGTGCCGGAGCCGAAGGGCTGGGTCGGCAAGGCGTTGGCCGGCGTCGGCGGGGTGGCGTTCGCGTCGCCGTCGCTCGACCTGCCGGCCGACTTCCCGGAGAGCTGGATCGGCGGGCGCACGTGCTACGGCCCGGCCGGGTCGTCGGCCAGGCAGCTCGAAGCGGTCGTCACCGGGCACAGCTTCTTCGCCGTGACGTCGCAGCGGGTCGTCGTCCTGGTCGCCGCCGACGACCGGATGAGCGTGGCCTGGGCGGCGCCGCGCGACGTCGTGGCGGCGGCCAGGCGCCGTCCCCGGCTCCTCGCGCGGGGACGGTTCGGCCTGGTGTTCCGGGACGGCTCGTGGATCGTGCTCGGCACGTTCGGCGCGCACGTCGGCAGCGCCCACGCCAAGCGCGTCGTCGCCGCCCTTACGGCAGGTTCGTGACCAGCTCGGCGGCCGGCACGCGGGTGCCGGTGTAGAACGGCACCTCCTCGCGCACGTGGAGACGAGCCTCCGTGCCGCGCAGGTGCCGCATGAGGTCGACGATGCGGTGCAGCTCGTCGGCCTCGAACGCCAGCATCCACTCGTAGTCGCCCAGCGCGAACGACGCGACCGTGTTCGCCCGCACGTCCGGGTAGTCGCGCGCCTCCTTGCCGTGGTCGGCGAGCATGCGGCGGCGGTCCTCGTCCGGCAGCAGGTACCACTCGTAGGACCGCACGAACGGGTACACGCACACGTACTTGCGCGCTTCCTCGCCCGCCAGGAAGGCCGGGATGTGGCTGCGGTTGAACTCGGCGGGCCGGTGCAGCGCGACCTGGCTCCACACCGGGGTGGACACCCGGCCGACGGCGGTGCGGCGGAACCCCGTGTAGGCCTGCTGGACCTGCTCGATCTCCTCGGCGTGCCACCAGATCATGTAGTCGGCGTCCGCGCGCAGGCCCGCCACGTCGTACACACCGCGCACCACGACGCCCTTGGACTCCAGGCCGTCCAGGTACTCCTGCGCCTCGGAGGCCGCCGGACCGCGGTCGTCGGGCAGGCGACCGGGCTCGACCCGGAAGACCGACCACATGGTGTAGCGGATGGTGTCGTTGAGTTCGTTGTAGTTCAGGCGGGCCATGGCCCAATCCTCTCACTCACCCGGCGCGGGGCAGCACGTGAGCGGCGACACGCGCGGCGGCGGCGTCCCCGGTCGCGATGCACGCGGGGATGCCGACACCGTGCAGCGTGGCGCCCGCCACGGCCAGGCCGGGCACCGCGTCGACCGCGTCCTCGATGCCTTGGACGACGTCGAGGTGGCCGACGCCGTACTGGGGCAGGCCGCCGCCCCAGCGGGTGACCACGGCGTCGATCGGCTGAACGGTGACGCCGGTGAGCTGCCGCAGGTCGTGCCGGACGGCCGCGATCAGCTCGTCGTCGTCGCGCTGCAACAGGTGCGCCTCGCCGTGCCGGCCGACGCTGCCGCGCACCAGCACCGGCTCGCCGGCCAGGTGCGCCCACTTGCGGCTGGAGAAGGTGAACGCCTTCGCGGTGAACGGCACGCCGTCGGCGGCCCGCTCGTCCTCCGCCAGCAGCACGCCGGACCGCTCGGGCAGCTCGGTGCCGGGCGGCAGGGCCAGCGCCACCACCGCCATCGACGCCAGCTCGACCTCGGCGTAGCGGCGGGCCGCGGCGGGCGCGACGTCGGCGAGCAGCTTGCGCGCGGCGGGCGCCGGCACGGCGAGCACCACGCCGTCCACGTCCAGGTGCCGCGGCGCGGCGGCGGAGCCGATCTCCAGCCGCCACCCGTGCTCCCGGCGGATCAGGGCGCGCACCGGCAGGCCGAACCTGATCTCGGCCGCGGACGCCTCGGCCAGGCGGTCGACCAACGTCGACAGGCCGTCGCGCAGCGTGCCGAAGACCGGCGGTCGGGTGACACTCGGCTGGGGTGGCGCGGGAATCGTGGTCGCGGCGGCGGCCAGCAGCGAACCGATGCCCGAGTCGAGCGCGCGGGCGAGCTGCGGCATCGTCGCGCGCAGCCCGAGCACGTCGGTGCGACCGGCGTAGACACCGCCGAGCAACGGCCCGACCAGGCGGTCTCCCACCTCGGGGCCGAACCGCTCGCGCAGCAGCGCGCCCACGGACACGTCCGCGCCGTCCAGCCGGATCGGCGGCAGGTCGGGTTCGGCGGCGACCCGGCGCAGGCCCTCGTGCGACAACACCTGGCGCACGGCGTCGACCGACGCGGGGACACCCATCAGGGTGTGCGCGGGGATGGGTCGGGTGTCGCCGGCGGCGTGGATGCTCGCGGCGACCTTCGCCGGGTGCACCAGCTGGTCGGCCAGGCCCAGTTCGGCGACCAGCCCGGTGGCCTCGGGGCGGCGGTTCAGGAACGCCTCCGCGCCCACGTCGTAGGCGCGCCCGCCGACCTCGGCGGTGCGCAGCTTGCCGCCGAGCCGGTCGGACTGCTCCAGCACGGTGATCCCGGCCCGAGGACCGAGCAGGTGGCGCAGCCGGTGCGCGGCGGCGAGGCCGGAGATCCCGCCCCCGACCACCGCCACTCGCAGCGCTCTCATGCGGCTCGGTGCACCAGCTCGACGGCCCGGGTGATCACGTCCGGGTCGGTGTCGGGCAGCACGCCGTGGCCGAGGTTGAAGATGTGCCCGGCGGCGGCCCGGCCCTCGTGCTTGATCCGCTCGATCTCGCGTTCCAGCGCGGGCAGGCCCGCGAACAGCAGCGCGGGGTCGAGGTTGCCCTGGACCACCGGCTTCGGCAGGTCCGGCGCGGCCCGCACCAGCCGCTCGACCGCCACGTCCAGCGGCGTGCGCCAGTCGACGCCGACCACGTCCGCGCCCGCCTCGCGCATCGCCGGCAGCAGCTCGCCCGTGCCGACGCCGAAGTGGATGCGCGGCACGCCGCTCACGCTCTGGAGCACCCTCGCCGAGTGCGGCAGGACGAACTCGCGGTAGTCGCGCTCGGACAGCGCCCCCGCCCACGAGTCGAACAGCTGGACCGCCTTCACGCCCGCGCGCACCTGCACCCGCAGGAACTCGGCGGTGATGCCCGCCAGCCGGTCCAGCAACGCGTGCCACAGGTGCGGGTCGCCGTGCATGAGCGCCTTGGTGCGCTCGTGGTTCTTGCTCGGGCCGCCTTCGACCAGGTACGAGGCCAGCGTGAACGGCGCGCCGGCGAAGCCGATCAGCGGCACGTTCCCGAGCCGGGCGTTGAGCAGCCCGATCGCGTCGGCCACCGGGCGCACCTGCTCCTCGTGCAGCTGCGGGATGGCCTTGACGTCGGACTCGGTCGAGATCGGCTTGGCCACCACCGGCCCGGTGCCCGGCACGATGTCCAGGTCGACGCCCGCGGCCTTGAGCGGCACGACGATGTCGGAGAACAGGATCGCGCCGTCCACGTCGTGGCGGCGCACCGGCTGGAGGGTGATCTCGCAGACCATCTCCGGGTCCATGCAGGCGTCCAGCATGGCGGTGCCTTCGCGCAGCTTGCGGTACTCCGGCAGGGAGCGACCCGCCTGGCGCATGAACCAGACCGGGGTGCGTGACGGCCTGCCGCCGCGCGCGGCGACGAGCAACGGGGCTTCGGTGATGTCGTTCATCTCGCCCTCCATGCTCCCACGGGCCGGGTGGTGGGCGTCTTGGGGCGGCGTCTCCAGGCACGGCGTGCCGCGCTCACGTTCCGAGGTTTAGGGGCCTACAGTCCGTGGTGTGACGGAGCCCGAACTGTTCCAGCGGGCGGTGGCGACGCTCCGGTCGGTGCGAACCCGACCCGAGCTGGAGTTGACCGAGGTGCGCCCGCCGCAACGGCTTGCGCCTTGGGCCTTCGCGTTGACCGCGGAGGTGACCGGGCCCGCCGACGAGCTGTCCTCCGGACGGCTCGTGCTGCTGCACGACCCGGACGGGGTCGAGGCGTGGTCGGGCGTGTTCCGGCTGGTCGCCTACGTGCGGGTGGAGCTGGACCCGGAACTGGCCGCCGACCCGCTGCTGCCCGAGGTCGGGTGGTCGTGGCTGGTGGAGGCGCTGGAGGTGGCCGGGGCGGAGTTCCTGGCGCTGGGCGGGACCGTCACGCAGACCTCGTCGGCCCGGTTCGGCGACATCGCGGGCCCCGCCCGCACCGACGACCTGGAACTGCGCGCCTCCTGGACCGCCCGCACCGCCGACCTGGTGGCCCACGGCACCGCGTTCTACGACGTCATGGCCACCGCCGTGGGCCTGCCCCCGGTGGGCGTGAGCACCCTTCGCTGACCCGCGCTTCCGCCCCTACCGGGCCTGCCCCCGGTCGGCGTGCCGACCTCGCGCCGATGCCGGCAGCGAGGCGGGTCAGTCGTTGGCGCGGAGGACCCGCAGGGCGTTGAGACCGGCGAGCTTGGCGCAGTCGTCCTCGCTCCACCCGCGATCCAGCAGGGCGCCGATCAGGTCCGGGTAGCAGGAGACGTCCTCCATGCCCTCCGGCAGGCTGCGCGTCCCGTCGTAGTCGCCGCCCAGGCCGATGTGGTCGATACCGGCCACCTCACGGGCGTGATCCAGGTGGGCGAGGACGTCGTCCACGGTCACGCGCGGTGTCGGGCCGGCGGCCGGCCAGGTGTCCGCGAACCGGTTGCGGGCGTCGAGGTCGTTGTGGTTCTCCCCCGCCGCCTCCATCGCGTCCTTCAGCCGGCCGTCCCAGTCGACGTAGGCCTGCGACAGGAACTGCGGCACGAACGTCACCATGCACACACCGTCGTTGTCCCGCAGCCGCGCGAGCACGTCGTCCGGCACGTTGCGGGGGTGGTCGGCGACGGCGCGGCACGACGAGTGGCTGAACAGCACCGGCCGCGTCGAGACCTCCAGGGCGTCGCGCATGGTGGACGGCGCCACGTGCGACAGGTCGACCATCATCCCGATGCGGTTCATCTCGCGCACCACGTCGCGCCCGAAGTCGGTCAGCCCGCCGTGCACGGGCTGGTCCGTGGCCGAATCCGCCCACGGCGTGTTCTCGTTGTGAGTGAGCGTCATGTACCGGACGCCGAGCCGCCGCAACGCGCGCAGCACGCCGAGCGAGCCGTTGACGCTGTGTCCGCCCTCCGCGCCGATCAGGGAGGCTATCCGCCCGTCCCGGAAGGCCCGTTCAGCCTCGTCGGCGGTGGTCGCGATGCGCAGGTGGTCGGGGTAGCGCGCGGCGAGGTCGTGCACCAGCTCGACCTGCTCCACCACGGCGGTGACGGCTGCGTCGCCCGCCAGTTGGCAGGGCACCCAGACGGACCAGAACTGCATGCCCAACCGGCCGTCGCGCGCCCGGACCAGATCGGTCTGCAGGGCGGGCTGCCGGACCGCCAGGTCGACTATCGAGACGGCCGAGGCCGGATCGCCGGCTGTTGACTTTTCACCGAATTCACCCTCGGCGACCAAGGCGCGCAGGGCCCACGGCAGGTCGTTGTGCCCGTCGACGAGGGGCACCCGGGCCAGCAGTTCCTCGGCCCGGCCTCGACCTGTGGTGCTCGCCACCCGCAACTCCTTGATGTCGTCGTGAGAACCGCTCGCGTTACGTGCCCGATCGAGTTGTCAGCCGATCGTGTGACAGCGGGGGCCATCAGTGACAACTCATTCGGGATAGATACCCGATTGATCGTCCCGTAGACCCGCTTGGGCGGCTACGCTGCCCCAGACGACACCACTTTCGGTCGATCAGTGGCGCGGCTGATTGGACGAAAGTCCCGGTGCCGGTCGGGGGGCACGACCGACTCCAGGGAGGTAGTGACGTGGCTGCCGTCGGCTTAGGTCAGGCCGTTCGTACCACGCCAGCCGGCACGTTGCCGGCGAACATGGTCCCGCACCCGCGGGAGGAGCTTTTTTCAGTGCTGGTGGTCGACGACCACCCACTGCTGAGGGAGGCGATATCGGCTCGGCTCACCCAGATGGGAGCCGGGACAGTGCATGAGGCGGCTTCGGTTGCGGAGGCTCGGGCGCGGGCACTCGCTACCGGACCGTGCGACCTCGCGATCCTCGATCTGGGTCTGCCGGATGGCACCGGCATCGACCTGGTCACGGAACTCCGTGCCCAGGGCTGGCCCCGCATCGTGGTCCTCGCGTCCTCCGACGACCCCTACGCGGTCAGGTCGGCCTTCCAGGCAGGCGCCCAGGCGTACCTGCTGAAGTCCGCCTCGCCGATGGTGGTCACCGACGGGGTGCGCAGGGTCCTCGACGGCGGCGTCTACGCAGACCCGAGCGTCGCGCCCGTGCTTGCCGCGGGCACGAGGGTGCCGGGCACCGACAACACGCCGCGGGAGCTCTCCGCGCGTGAGGTCGAGGTCCTCCAGCTGGTCGCCGATGGCCAGAGCAACAAGGAAATCGGCGAGGCGCTCAGCCTTTCCGCGCTCACGGTGAAGTCTCACCTGTCGCGGATCGGACGCAAGCTGGGCACCGGGGATCGGGCTCAGATGGTGGCGCTGGCCATGCGTGCCGGCGTGATCCGCTGAGCAGGTCGGCACACTGAACCGGCCGAACACACCCGCGAGTGGTGCGTTCGTCGTAGGGTCTTCCGCCGTGGACGTACCCTCCGACGAGCCAACCGAACCAACCGGTGCTGATCCGGTGCCGCTGGTGGAACCCGCTGACGGCGTTCCGCCTGTCGTCGCCGACGCACCGTCGCTCCGGCGTGCCGCTGATGCGCTCGCCGGAGCGACGGGTCCGGTTGCGGTGGACACCGAGCGAGCCTCGGGATACCGCTACTCGCAACGCGCTTACCTGGTGCAACTGCGCCGGGAAGGCGCCGGGACCGTGCTGGTCGACCCGATCGCCCTCGGCGGTCGGCTCGATCCGCTGGTCGAGGCGCTGGACGGGACCGAGTGGGTGTTGCACGCGGCGTCGCAAGACCTGCCGTGCCTCGCCGAACTCGGGCTGCGTCCGAGCGTGTTGTTCGACACCGAGCTGGCGGGCAGGCTGGCCGGCTTCGAACGGGTGGCGCTGGGCACGCTCGTCGAGCGGTTGTTGGGCTACCGGTTGGAGAAGGGGCACGGCGCGGCCGACTGGTCGCGCCGCCCCCTTCCCGCCGATTGGCTGAACTACGCCGCCCTCGACGTCGAACTGCTGGTCGAGCTGCGTGACGTGCTCGAGCAGGAGCTCAAGCGGCAGGGGAAGCTGGAGTGGGCGCTCGAGGAGTTCGAGGCGGCCCGCACGGCGCCCCTGCCGCGTCCGCGCGCCGAACCGTGGCGGCGCACGTCGGGCATCCACCGGATCCGCAGCCCGCGACAATTGGCCGCGGTGCGGGCGTTGTGGGAGGCGCGTGACGCGCTGGCCCGTGAGCGCGACATCGCGCCGGGTCGGGTGCTGCCGGACGCCGCGCTGGTCGACGCCGCGGTGAAGAACCCCTCCGACGAGGCGGCGCTGCTGGCGCTGCCCGTGTTCCGCGGACGTGCGCAACGGCGCATGGTGGGCGTGTGGCTGGGCGCGCTGCAACGCGCCGCCGCACTGCCCCGCAACGAGCTGCCGGAGCCGTCGCAGCAGCACGACGGCCCGCCGCCGGCCAACCGCTGGGCGGACAAGGACCCGGTCGCGGCGGCACGTCTGGCGGCCGCCAGGACCGCCCTGACGGCCGTGGCCGAGGCGAACACCCTGCCGGTGGAGAACCTGCTGCTGCCCGACCTCGTGCGGCGCACGTGCTGGCAGCCGCCGGCGGACGTCTCCCCCGAGGGCGTGGCCGCGGCGCTGCGCGAGGGCGGCGCCCGAACCTGGCAGATCGCCCTGACCGCCGACGCCCTCTCCGAGGCCCTGACCCCGACCCCCGAGCCCTGACCCCGCGCGTGTCCTACCTCCAGGGCCCGCGTGTCCGACGTTCAGGACGCGGGACCTGGAGGTTCGACCCGCGAGGTCAGGTGTCGGAGCACGGTTGGGCGGGGGTTTCCTCGGCCTGGCGCACGCCGGAGAGCTCACGTCGGGCCAGCGCGCGCACGGCCGCCATGGCCGCGTCACCCAGCACGGTCCCCACGACGACGCTCTCCAGCGCCTCGTCCTTCGTCCCCGCGCCGAGCGCGTAGCCCAGGTCGGCCTCGGCCAACGGCCGGGCGGCGGCGGCGAACCCGTCGAGCAGGTCCGCGAACCGCTCGTGCCCGACCTCGCGCGCCGTCGCCAGCACGCCCACCAGCGCCTTGAACGCGTACGACGTGGGCCGGCACACCCACCCCTGCCGCTCCAGGAACGCCCGCACCTGCTCGTGCGCCACCTCGTCGTCCGCGCCGAGGTCCGGCGGCGCCACCGCGGCCGAGATCGTGCCCATCGCCTTGTGCAGGGACTTCTCCGGGTCGTCCAACGCGCCGAGCACCTCGCGCACGGCCGCGATCGACAGCCCGCCCAGCTCCACCATCGCCCGGACGAGCCGCAGCCGGTGCAGGTGGTCGTCGGAGTACCTGGCCTGGTTCGGACTGGTCAGCTCACCGGCCGGGAGCAGCCCTTCCCGCAGGTAGTACTTGATCGTCGCCACGGGCACGCCGCTGCGACGGCTCAACTCGGCGATGCGCATCGGGCACGACCCCTTCCTGAGACGAACCTCAGCATGGATACTGTAGCTATCCGATAGTAGAAAGTGCCGCTATCCATCTCTAGGAGTCGTCCATGACCCGAGTCCTGCGCTGGCACCCGCCGCTGATGCTCTTCTCCCTGCTCATGGCCGCCATGACGGCCGTCTCACTGGTCGGCCTGGTCGTCGACGACCGGATTCTGGTGGGGTCGCCGATCTGGTTCAAGCCGTTCAAGTTCGCCGTGTCCCTCGGCCTCTACGCCGTCACGCTGGCCTGGATGCTCACCCTCGTCACGAGGTTCCGCCGGGTCGGCTGGTGGGCCGGTACGGTCATCGCGCTCGCCTCCGCCGCCGAGATGGCGGTCATCGTGGGCCAGGTGCTGCGGGGCGCCCGAAGCCACTTCAACGTCGGCACCCCGTTCGACCAACTGCTGTGGGACATCATGACCTACAGCATCCTGACGCTCTGGATCATGCACGCGGTGATCGCCGCGGCCTTGCTGATCACCAGGTTCAGCGACCGCGCGACCGGGCTCTCCATCCGGCTCGGCCTGCTCCTCGCCCTCGTCGGCCTCGGTCTCGGCACCCTCATGACCAAGCCGGCACCCGGCCAGGACGACGACGCCGGGATCGTGGGCGCGCACAGCGTCGGCGTGCCCGACGGCGGCCCCTACATGCCGCTGACCGGCTGGAGCACCGAGGGCGGCGACCTCCGCGTGCCGCACTTCGTCGGCATCCACGCCCTGCAGGTCATCCCGCTGGCCGTGGCCCTGTTCGGCCGGCGCGCGACCCCGAAGCTCGCCTGGGGCCTGACCATCGCCTACGCGGGCCTGATGGCCCTGGTCACGTGGCAGGCGCTGCGCGGCCAGCCGCTGCTGCGCCCCGACCTGCTCACCGCGCTGGGCGCGCTGGCCGTGGCGACCTGGACCGCCGCGGTGATCGCGAGGACCCTGCGCACGACCGACACGACCGACGACCAGAAGGAGGTCGTGCGCGCATGACCGGGTTCCTCTTCCAGATCACGTTCTGGCTCACCGTCCCGTTCTGGGGCCTGATGATCTTCGCCCCGCACGCCGCGCTGACGAGCCGGATCGTCTCGTCCCCGTTGATCGCGGTGCCGCCGCTGGCCGTCTACGCGGGCATGGTCGCCGGGCACCTGCCGCAACTGTGGGCGACGATGAGCAGTCCGGACCTGGACACGTTGAGGGAGTTCCTGGCCACGTCCTGGGGCGCCTCGGCGGTCTGGGCGCAGGTGATCGCGTGGGACCTGCTGATCGGCGCGTGGATGTACCGGGAGGGCCGCCGCCTGGGGCTGCACCCGCTGCTCATGGGCCCGCTGCTGGCGCTCACGATCATCCTGTCCCCGTTCGGGTTCGGGCTGTTCCTGGCCATCCGGGCCTTCTGTGACCGACCCGACAGGGCGACCACGGTGGTTACCGGCCAGTAACAGGGGCTAGAGTTGTGTTACCGATCGGTAGGAGTCGCGCCCGACCGCTCGGGCGAATCGTCACCACAAGCGGAGGAGACGCCGTGGCCGCACCAGAAGCGCCGGCACGCGTTCGGAACGTGGTCTTCGTGGACGGCGTGCGCACGCCGTTCGGCAAGGCCGGCCCCAAGGGAATCTTCGCGGAGACCCGTGCCGACGACCTGGTCGTCAAGGTGATCCGCGAGCTGCTGCGCCGCCACCCCGGGCTGCCGCCGGAGCGGGTCGACGAGGTGGCCATCGCCGCCACCACGCAGATCGGCGACCAGGGCCTGACCATCGGCCGCACCGCCGCGCTGCTCGCGGGCCTGCCCAAGTCGGTGCCCGGCTACGCCATCGACCGCATGTGCGCGGGCGCGATGACGGCGGTGACGACGTCGGCCAGCGGCATCGCGTTCGGCGCGTACGACGTCGTGATCGCGGGCGGCGTGGAGCACATGGGCCGCCACCCGATGGGCGAGGGCGTCGACCCCAACCCGCGGTTCCTGTCCGACAAGATCGTCGACCCGTCCGCGCTCGTCATGGGCTCGACGGCGGAGAACCTGCACGACCGGTTCCCGGCCATCACCAAGGAGCGCACGGACGCGTTCGCGGCGGCCTCGCAGGCCAAGTACGCCGACGCGGTGAAGAACGGCAAGATCGGCCCGGAGCTGGTGCCGGTCGCGACCCGGTCCGCCGAGCACGGCTGGGGCCTGGCCACCGCCGACGAGCCGCCCCGTCCCGGCACCACGGTCGAGGACCTGGCCAAGCTGAAGACGCCGTTCCGCCCGCACGGCCGGGTCACCGCGGGCAACGCGGCCGGCCTGAACGACGGCGCGACCGGCTGCATCCTGGCCGAGGAGGAGACCGCGCGCGAGCTCGGCCTGCCGGTCGGCATGCGCCTGGTCGGCTACTCGTTCATGGGCGTCGAGCCCGAGGTCATGGGCGTCGGCCCGGTGCCGGCCACCGAGAAGGCGTTGAAGCGGGCGGGCCTGTCCATCGAGGACATCGGCCTGTTCGAGATCAACGAGGCGTTCGCCGTGCAGGTGCTCGCCTTCCTCGACCACTTCGGCATCGCCGACGACGACCCGCGGGTCAACCAGTGGGGCGGCGCGATCGCCACCGGCCACCCGCTGGCGTCCTCGGGCGTGCGCCTGATGACCCAGCTGTCGCGGCAGTTCGCCGAGCGCCCGGACGTGCGCTACGGCATCACCACCATGTGCATCGGCATCGGCATGGGCGGGACCGTCATCTGGGAGAACCCGCACTGGAACGGAGAGTCGAAGTGACCACGTTGACCGCCGACGAGGCCAAGGCCCTGTTCCCCGACGAGGTCGTGACCCACGCCCGCACCCGGCTCGTGTCCGTGCCCGGGCTGGACGGCCAGGTCGCCGTCATCACCATCGACAACGGCCACGACCACACCCGGCCGTCCACGTTCGGCCCGCAGTCGCTGGTGAGCCTGAGCCAGGCGTTCGACGAGGCCGCGGCGGCGGCGCCGGTCGCGATCGCGGTCACCGGCAAGCCGTTCGTCTTCGCCGTGGGCGCGGACCTGACGGCCGTCGAGGGCGCCTCCGAGCGCTCGCAGGCCGTGACGATCGGTCAGCTGGGCCACGACGTGTTCCGCAAGTTCACCGAGTCGTCCGTGCCGACCTTCGCGTTCGTCAACGGCGCGGTGATGGGCGGCGGCCTGGAGCTGGCGCTGTCGTGCCACTACCGGACGCTGGCGTCCAACGCGGCGGCCATCGCGCTGCCCGAGGTGTTCCTCGGCCTGTTCCCGGGCTGGGGCGGCACGCAGCTGCTGCCGAACCTGATCGGCGCGAACGACGCGGTCACCGTGATCTTCGAGAACGCGTTGAACCAGAACAAGATGCTCAACCCGAAGCAGGCGCTCGACCTGGGCATCGCGGACGTGCTGTTCGACTCGGCGGACTACCTGGAGCAGTCGCTGCTGTGGCTGGCTTCCGTGGTGCGCGGCGACGTCGTGCCCGCTCGCCGTGAGATCGACCGCGGTGAGGGCTGGGACGCGGCCGTGGCGCGGGCTCGCGCGATCGTCGACGGCAAGACCAAGGGCGCGGCGCCGGGTGCGTTGAAGGCGTTGGAGCTGCTGGAACTGGCCCGTGCCAACGATCTCGACGCGGGCTACGCGGCGGAGACCGAGGCGCTGGCGGACGTCGTGATGAGCGACGAGCTGCGGGCCGGGCTGTACTCGTTCAACCTGGTGCAGAAGCGGGCCAAGCGGCCGGCCGGCGCGCCGGACAAGTCGTTGGCGCGCAAGGTCACCAAGGTCGGCATCGTCGGCGCGGGCCTGATGGCGTCGCAGATGGCGCTGCTGTTCGCGCGGCGGCTGGAGGTGCCGGTGGTGCTCACCGACATCGACCAGGCGCGGGTGGACAAGGGCGTCGGGTACGTGCACGGCGAGATCGACAAGCTGCTCGGCAAGAAGCGCGTGTCGGCGGACAAGGCGAACCGGCTCAAGGCGCTGGTGAGCGGTTCGCTGGACAAGGCCGCGTTCGCGGACGCGGACTTCGTCATCGAGGCCGTGTTCGAGGACCTGGGCGTGAAGCAGAAGGTGTTCGCCGAGGTCGAGGAGCACGTCTCGGCGGAGGCCGTGCTGGCGACCAACACGTCGTCGCTGTCGATCACCGAGATGGCGTCGGGCCTCAAGCACCCCGAGCGGGTCGTGGGCTTCCACTTCTTCAACCCGGTCGCGATCATGCCGCTGCTGGAGATCGTGCGCGCCGGGCAGACCGACGACGCGACGCTCGCGACCGCGTTCGCGGTGGGCAAGCAGCTGAAGAAGTCGTCCGTGCTGGTGAAGGACGCCCCGGCGTTCGTGGTGAACCGGCTGCTGACCCGGTTCATGGGCGAGGTCGTGAAGTCGATCGACGAGGGCACGCCGTTCGAGGTGGCGGACAAGGCCACCGAGCCGCTGGGCCTGCCGATGTCGCCGCTGATCCTGCTGCAGCTCGTCGGCCCCGCCGTCGCGCTGCACGTGGCGGAGACGATGAACGCCGCCTTCCCCGACCGCTTCGGCGTGTCGGAGAACATGAAGGCGTTCGTGAAGGCCGG
Organism: Actinosynnema sp. NPDC037264; assembly: GCF_055603705.1. NCBI lineage: Bacteria > Bacillati > Actinomycetota > Actinomycetes > Pseudonocardiales > Pseudonocardiaceae > Actinosynnema > Actinosynnema sp. NPDC037264. The sequence continues at coordinate 57,718 of NZ_JBVJVK010000045.1, forward strand.
CAAGACCGCCGTGTACCAGTGGGATTCGGCGGGCAAGCAGAGCGTCGACCCCGAGGTGCAGGCCTTGTGGGCGTTCGGTGACAAGCCGCTGACCGGTGACGAGGTCTTCGCGCGTGCGCTGGAGGCGTTGGCCGAGGAGATCCGGATCATGCTCGACGAGGGCGTGGTGGCGGAGGCGCAGGACATCGACCTGTGCATGATCCTGGGCGCCGGCTGGCCGTTCTGGCTGGGCGGCATCACCCCCTACCTGGACCGTTCGGGCATCTCGGAGAAGGTGACGGGCAAGCGCTTCCTGGCGCCCGGCGTCGCCTCCGTGCCTGCCTAGAACCCCCAGTCCCCTGCGCCCCGGTTGCTCTCGCAGCCGGGGCGCAGTGCTTTCCGGGAGCCCGAGACCACCCGCCGCCCACGGCGTCACGCACACCTTCCGCTACTCTGCGCATCCAGACGATCACCGAACGCTGTATCGTCGACGAGTCGGCCCAACCGGCTGCGGACAACCGACGCCAACCGCTACGTTCGGAAATCAGCTCGTCACCGGATGTACAAGGGGACACATGAGCGACGACGACGTATACAGGTTCGGTTTCGAGGACGGCGATGAAGAGGACCAGCGCCCTCGCTCCGCGCCCAAAGAGCCCGAGACCCCGCAAGACGCCCTGGTAGGGCGTGACGCCGACGGTGTCGTCACCGTGACGGTGAACGACAGTGCGGAGTTCCGGTCGGTCACCATCGCCACGCAGTGGCGGCAGTCCGTCGACCCCCGCGTCCTCGGCTCCGCCGTGACCCAGGCCGCGAACGCCGCTTCCATGGCCGCGCTGGTCCAGCAGATCGAGCGACCGGCGGAGCCCGCGCCACGGCGAGAGGCACCGCCACCGCAGTCCGACGAACGCATCACGCCCGAGCAGGCGTTGCGGCTGATGAACGCCGTCAGCGCCGACCTGGCCCGGTTCACGCAGCGGATGAACGAGGTCGTGGACCGCCCGCTGACGGTGGAGAGCGGGGGCGGGCACGTCCGCGGCACGATCCACCGGGGACAGGTCCTCAACCTGGAGGTCGATCCCGCCTGGACGCACTCGGCTCGCGTCACGGAGATGCAGCAGGAGTTCCTGGAAGTGCTGCGGAACCTGCGCGCCCAGAGCGTTCCCGCCGACCTGGCGCAGGGCCCGCAGAGCCCTGCCATCACCGAGCTCACCGCGCTGGTGAGTGATCCGAACACGCTGCTGCGCCGAGTGGGGTTGTTGCCATGAGCCTTGAAGTAGCTCTCGAAGCGATGCGGTCCGACGCCACGGTGTGGGCGACCGCGTCCGACAACCTGGACGGCCCGCGCTCCACGATCGGCGGCCTGGTCCTCACCGGCGCCGACGTCTCGATGTGGGCGGTCGACCGCGGCTTGGACCGCACCTACAACGACGCCCGCCTGGCCCTGGAGGACATGCTCACCCAGGCGACCCAGGCGTTCCGCAGCCTCAGCGAGACCCTCAACGCGGCGGCGAACACCTACGAAGCCGAAGAGGAAGCGAACCTGCACGCCATGAACAGCATCCACAACGACGGCGGTGGCCGATGAACCCGCCGCTCGTGGAGGAGGCGCAGCGGAAGGCGCAGGAGATCGAGGAGAACGTCAAGAAGTTCTTCGAGCAGGTCAACAGCGTGATGAGCTGGGTCCCCTCGGTGCTCGAGCACTTGGTCGACCCGATCATCCGCGGGATGCAACTGCTCAACGAGAAGATGCAGGAGCTCTGGGACCGGATCAAGCTGCTGTGGGAGCAGCCCGGTGACTCGGACCGCCTCAAGCAGGTCGGCGAGCAGTGGGTGTCGCAGGTCGGCAACGCGCTCGGCGACGTCGCGGAGACGATCGGGCTGGACAAGCTCCGCACCACGATCGAGTGGGAAGGACGTGCCGCCCGCGCCTACCAGGCGACGGTGCCACCGCAGGCGGCCGGCCTGAACTCGGTGAAGGACATCGCCGGACAGCTGCGCTCGTCCCTCAACAGCCTGGCGAACTCGATCGACATGTTCTGGATGGCGATCGGGTTCGCGCTGCTCGGCGCGGTCGTCGCCATCGTCAGCGCGGTGGTCGCCGCGTGCACGCTCGTGGGCATCCCCGCGGCGATCACGTTGATCATCGGAGGGGTGGCCGCGACGATCGGCGCCATCGCCGCGGCGATCATGGCGCTGGAGTCCCACGTCAACACGATCGAGACCGAGCAGTCCACGATCCGGCAGAAGATCCACGACCTCGGCTCCACGTGGGCCATGCCGAACACCGCGGACATGGCGGACGCAAGCGTCGTCGACGGGGACGGCTCCGACTGGCGACCCGACTCGTGACGCAACCGGGACCGCCGCCGCGCTATTTCCGGATACCGGCTGCCCAGGCTCGGCGGATCCGGGGCCGGTGCGCCGTGCTCGGCGCCGCGGGACTCGTGGCGTGCCTGGCGCTCGCGTGGGCGATCGTGGGGTTCGGTCGGGCGTTGCCGACGGCCTACCACCCGATCAACGCGTTGGTCTGGATCGCCGGGTGCGGTTCGGTGTTCGCGGTGCTCCTGTCCTCCGTGAGCCTGCTCGCGGCGCGGTCCTACGTCCAGGGCGAGTACCTCGACGTGAACGGCGCGGGAGCGGCCAGGCGGGCACTGGCCGGCGGTTGGGCGGGCGCGCTGATCGTCGCCGTCATCGCGTGGTTCTTGCTCGTCATGACGGTGACGAACGGAAGTCGGCAGGTCGGGTTCACCGGTGAGGTGTGGGCTTATTTGTTCCTCTTGGCCGCGCCTTCGGCGGCGGCGGGTGTTCTCTTCTTCCTCGGACGTGCCCTTTTCCCAGCACCCCGCTGATACCAGGATTGGCTCGCGTACCGGCAGCTTGCGGAAGTTCTGATCAACCGGATAACGGTGAAACACCATCCAGCGATGACACGTGCATCGTCGAACGCGCACGTCGGGAGCCGCCTGAATGCCTGTTGCCAAGACCGAACTCGAGGTCAGCGAACTCGTGCACCGGATCCAACGGAGCGAGATCAGGCTGCCGGAGATCCAGCGCGGCTATGTCTGGAAGCCGACCCAGGTGGCCAAGCTGGTCGAGTCGCTCTACCGCGGTTACCCGTCCGGGTCCCTGCTCTTCTGGCAGACCGACGAGGCGCCGCAGACCAGGGAAGCCGCGATCAGCGGTCCGGCGGGCAAGGCCGCTGTCGTACCGCTCTACCTCCTGGACGGCCAACAGCGCGTCACGTCGCTGCACCGGGTCTTCACCGATCACCCGCAGGCCGCCATCGTCTTCAACGTCGAGACCGAGAAGTTCCAGAACCAGAGCGCGGCCACGGCCAAGGACCCCCGGTGGATCAAGGTCTACGACGTCCTCAAGCCCGAAGCAGATCAGTGGCAGCTCGTCGGTGAACTGCACGAGCGCAATCCGGGAATTGCCCCGAACGAGATCAGCAAGCGGCTGCAGAAGCTCGCCGCCATCCCCGGTCACAAGTTCCACATGGAGGTGCTGCGGGACTTCCCCTACGACGAGGTCACGCAGATCTTCGTGCGCGTGAACAGCGGGGGCCGCTCGCTGAAGACCTCGGACCTGGCGCTCGCGACCCTCTCGGCGCGGTGGCCGGGGGTGCTGCAGAAGTTGGAGGAAGAGGCGAAGCACTGGGCAGACCGCGGTTACGGCGACATCGACGTCACGTTCCTCACCAGGGCCCTCACCGGCGCGGTGCTGGGACGGGGCCTCTCCGCCTGGTCGCACGCACGTCTGGTGGCGGCGACCGACGACGAACTCGACCGCGGCTGGGCCACGGTGCGGCGCGGGCTCCGGCACCTCGTGCCCCTGCTGCAGAACAACCTCGGCGCTTCGCACAGCAAGCTGTTGCCGTCGATGGTCGTCCTGCTGCCACTGATCGTCCTGCTCGGTGAGCGAGAGGACGAACATCTGGACGGCGGCACGGCCGACGCCATCCTCTTCTGGTTCCTGGCGGCCACGATCCGCAACCGGTACAGCGGGTCGACCGACACCCGGCTCGGGCAGGACATCCCGGCGGCCCGCACGGAGGACCCGGTGCGCCGACTGCTGGACAACCTGGGCGTCACCAGCGGCGTGTCGATCGGACCGGACGACCTCGCGGGCCGGACCGTCGGCAGCCCGTACTTCTTCCTGAGCTTCCTGGTCGCCAAGGAAGCGGGCGCCAAGGACTGGTGGGGCAGCATCGGCATCTCGGCGGCGGCCGAGGGCAGCCAGGCGCTGGAGTACCACCACATCCACCCGCAGGCCACGCTGAAGAACCACCCCGAGAAGTACAGCAAGGGCGAGATCAACGACCTGGCCAACCTCGCCTTCATCTCCGGCAAGGCCAACCGGAAGATCAGCCACAGGTCGCCGCGGGACTACTTCCCGACGCTGGGCGACCAGGAGCTGACCGCCCACCTCATCCCCGTGGACGAGGACCTGCGGGACGCGGACCGCTACCGCTCGTTCCTGAGCGCGCGGCGGCGCCTGCTGGCCGACGCGATGACGGACCTGCTGGAGAGGTTCCGGCCGTCGTGGCTGTCCCCGGCGTCCGAGTCCACCGACCCGCTGTCCGGCGCCGTCCTAGAGTTCGAGTGGTACGACAACACGACTGGTGACGACGTCCTGCTCGCACGGGCACGCACGAACAGCGGCACGTGGTCGGGGACGATGTCCGCCGCCGACCTGGAGGACGTGGTCGCCGCCGCCGAGGCAGGGGTGGACGGCGACCTGGTCATCGCCGGCGAGAGCACCCCCGTCCGAGTGCAGGACGACCTGCTGGAGGTGCCGATCGGGCCGTTCGTGGTCACCGGCACCCTGCCGGAGTGGCGCAAGGTGCTCGAGCGGGAGCGCGGCGACAGCCGTCCGATCGCGGCTCTCACGCAGCCGGAGGTCGAGCGGTGGGAAGGCGAACAACTGATCTTCCCCGTGATCAGCGTCGACTGACACGACTGGGTGTTCGACCGGCGCTCATCCGGTGCCGAGACGACGGTTCCTCGCATGAACGATTACTTCATAAGAGTGAACACGTCGGAAGAATGGATCATCACCCGGTCTCCGAGGCCGCCGGTCGGGATACTTCATTCGCTCGTGAGCCGAGTCGCCTGGTTCCACCACTCGGCAGCCTTGCCGTGTGGGAACCTGGGCACGCACAGCGACGTCTCATGTGCGCACAGTGTCCAAGGCAGGAGGAGGGGAGACTCATGCCGTTCGTGGCAAGTGGTGGCGGAGCTGGCGCTCCGGCGTACGCCGGACCGGTCACCATGCAGGTCCAGCCGGGCCAGATCCTGGCTCTCAAGGCCCGCTACGAAGCCGTCCGCGACACCGTCCGGGACTTCTTGGAGAACCAGCGCGAGAACCTCCGTGGACGACCAGTGGCCGACGATGACGTGTCACGCGATGCAGCGAGCACCTTCGCGGACAACGCCGCGATGGCAATTGACGTGACCGCGAAGTTCATCTCCCAACTGAACTTGAGCATCGATCAACTCGACCAGGCCGCGAAGACCTACAACCTGGTCGAGGACGTCAACACCGTGACCATGCAGCAGGACAGGGGCATCTGAGCGTCATGCGTCGATCTCTTGTCGGTGTGCTCGCCATGCTGGCGCTCGTGTCGGCATGCAGTCCATTCGTGGGGACGCCGACTCCCGAAACGACCACCACAGCCGCAGCGGAGACGTCCTCGCCATCAGCCGAGCCATCGTCGGCACGACCGCGTGAGGTCAGGCTCGACGGTGTGCAGCCCTGCACGCTCCTGACAGCCGAGCAACTGCCCGGGCTCAAGATCGACCGCCAGGGCAGGCCGGTGACCAGCGATTTCTACAAGACCACAGCATGCTCGTGGTCTGTCACCGGAGCAGGCAACCGTCTGGTCCCCGTGACGAAGGAGGGCATCGAGGCGTGGACCGGTGGCGAACGAACCGGGCAGCCGACCGATATCGAACCGATCCTCGGCTTCCCCGCGATCACCGTGACCGTGCCGTCCGATCCAGCCGCCTGCGACGTCATGGTCGACACAGCGGATGGGCAGTACCTCGTCGCCGCCTTCTCGGTCGATCAAGGCTTCGAAGATCGCTTCCCCGAGCCGTGTGACGGAGCGCGGCAACTCGCGGAAGCGGCCATGCAGAACCTGGTGAAGTGAGGGGGAGCACTCGATGGGTGGGATAGGCAACCACAACTTCGACGCGCAGTCGCACAAGCAGCTCTACGAGAAGATCCACGGCGGACCGGGTCACTCGGCGGCGCAGACCGTGGACGACGCCTGGAACAGCTTCCGCGCGGTGATGGGCAACGCCAAGAGCGAGCTGGAGTCGGCGATCCGGGACGCGGGGGCGGTCTGGGTCGGCGCGGCTGGCGAGCGGTTCACCGGCAGCGCGGCTCCGCTGGTGCAGTGGGCCGAGGACGCCCGCGTCGCCGGCGTCGAGACGCACAACGCGTTCTCCGCCCAGACCTCCCACTACGGCGGCGCGAAGACGCGGATGCCGGAACCGGTCGAGGTCACCTCCACGGCGAACGACGACTTCCTCGGCATCCCGGCCGGTTTCACGCACCTGGTCGGCGGTCAGACCGACCAGGACGTCCAGGAGCAGCAGGCCAACGAGGCCAAGCGCGAGGCGGTCCGAGTCATGAACGGCTACCGCGACGGCGCGTCCTCGGCGGTAAGCCTGCTGGGCAAGTTCACGCCGCCGCCCCAAGTGACGACGCAAGTCACCGAGCCGACGTTCGAGCAGTCCGAGGCGCAGAGCCGGTACTCCCAGCAGTTCTCGGACGGCCGGTGGAGCACGCCCACTTCCACCGACCCCAGCCGGACCACCACGACCCCGCCGCAGCAGCCGGTGAGCACTCCCCCGGCCGTCGCGCCCATCGGCGGCGACACCAACACCTCGGCAGTCGGGACGACACCGGACGTCGCGCCCCGACCGGGCCCCACACCGATCACTCCCCCGCCCTACACGCCCGGACCGCCGCAACCGCCGGTCGCGGTGCCACCACCCGGCATGATCAGGCCGAACCCGGTCCCGGGCTTCCACGACCGGCGGAACCCGCCCGGCGGCAACCCTCCCGGCAAGGGCACCGGTCCGGGCGTTCCCAAGGGATTCGGCGGTAACCCGCCTGGCAACGCGCCCAGGTTCGGCGGCGGTCTGCCCGGTATTCCGGGCCAGCCCGGTCACGGCGGCCAGCCCTTCGGCCCCGGCTCGTCCTCCGGCATCGCCGGGGACCAGCACGCCAGCCGGGCCGGTACCGGTGGTGGTGCGGTAGGCCCGAGGGGCGCGGCGGGCACTCCGATGGTGGGGGGCATGGCCGGCGCGCCGCAAGGCGGTCGGGGTGAGGACGACATCGAGCACAAGGCCGCGCCCTACCTGGAAGAGCTGGACGACGTCTGGGGTCAGGACTCCATGCCACGGGTCGCGCCGCCGGTGATCGGGGACGACGGCCCGTGAGGTTCACCCTGTCCCGGCTGGAGTTCGAGCTGTGCTGGGATCACCTGAAGCTGGGCGAGTACCCCACGATCCTGTCGATCCCCTCCCACGGCGCGACGTTGGACGAGCGCCGCGCGTTGTTCAACGACGCGTGGCGCTCGTTGGAGGCACGCGGGCTGGCCGAGCGGGGCGAACTGGACGCCCGCCTGGCCGGCTCGCTGGAGTTGTTGTCGCGTCCGGAACGCGAGGTGGACGCCCGCCTGCGACTGGACTCCGGCCCACGGGTCCGCGCAGTCGCGGCGGCCCGGCGCGGGCACGCGGTGTCGGCCGTCCTGACCTCGGACGCGCTGGCGTTGAGCCGGATCGACGAAACCGCGCTCGCCGCGTCGGTGGTGTCACTGCTGCCGCCGCACCCGACACCCCGGTCACGGTCGATCAGCCTTCCTGCGGCGGACCTGGAACGTGCGGCGGTTGCCGCCGGTGAGTCCTCCACCCGTCTGGAGAACGCGCTGCGGGACGCGGGCCTGCCCCGGTCCGACGCGCAGAAGATCGGCTCAGTGCTCGGCAACGTGCAGCGGATGGGCCAGTTCGGCGCGGCGGTCCGCCCGACCCTGCACGGCCGACCGGGACCGAGGAACCGCGGACCGTACGCGGTGTCGTTCTACGACACACCGGAGGGACGGTGGCAGTTCACCCGCCGCCCGTCCGGTGACGGACGCGAGTGGTCCACCCTGAGCCCGGCCGACCCGCAACGGCTCGTTCACGCGGTGTCGGAGTTGTTGAGCCTCACCGGCTGATCGGACTCGACGGACTCCTGATCGACCTGGTTGGTCAGGAGTTCCGCCATCGTCATGTCCTCGACGGGCTTCTCCGGCGTCATCACTTCTTCCGCTCGATACCGGCAACGTCGAGGATGCTCTCCTCCGCGACGCCGTCGAACGGCATCAGCGCGAGCCGGAGATCACTGCGCAGAACGCACTCCGACGACTCGCACACGCCGCACCGGCCCGCCTCATCGAGCGGGTGCGTGCCCAGGCACGTGGTCACCGCGCCGACCAGCCGGTGCGTCTCCGCCCGCGCCATCTGCAACGACTTCCGGTCGGAGTTGTAGAGCACGCCGACCAGCACGGCCGCCAGGTGCCGCCGCAGCACTCGATCTTCCTCAACTGTGTTCATGGGGCGAGAATTTCAGCCTCGCACGGTTCCGACAAGGACCTAAGACCGCCCATTCGAGTGATGTTTCCGCAGTTCAAAGCTGCTTTGCTATGAACTGACTGAGATTTTTTTGCTACCTGTGCAAGGGATTGAAGATGGCACCAAAGCGGTCTGGCGTCGCTACCAGGGGAATCGGGTTCGAACTGGAGCGACACCGCAAGGCGGCGCGGATGACGCTGCAACAAGTGGCCGACCGGCTCGGAGTCTCCATCAGCACCATCAGCCGCCTGGAGAACGGCAAGCGTGAAGCGACGAGCGAAGAGGTGGCATCGATCCTGGCGATCATCGGCGTCACGGGCGGAGTCCGCGAACGCCTGCTGTCCCAAGCACGAGGCGGCAACGGCCACGGTCTGCTCGTCGCGCCCCTGTCCGCCCAGAGCCGAACCTACTGGGACTTCGAGCAGCGGGCGTCGAAGATCATCAACTTCGAACCGATCCTGGTTCCTGGGCTGGCCCAGACGGCCGACTACTCCCGCGCGGTGATCTCCGCCCTCCAGTTTCACGAATCGGAGAGCGAGATCGAGTCCCGCGTGGCGAACCGCCTTGCCCGGCAAGCCCTGCTGACTCGCCGGCAACCGCCCGGACTTTGCCTCATCATGAACGAGGCGGCGTTGCGCCAACCGATCGGCGGCCCTGACGTGATGACCCGGCAGATCCGGCACCTCATCGAGCTTGCCGAGCGCCCTGGCATCGCCGTGCGCATCATCCCGAGCGACGTCGTGACCCACCCTGGCCTCAGCGGCTCGTTCGTGATCATGACATTCGAGGACTCTCCGACCATGGCCTATGTCGAGTCGCGAACCTCCGGCATGTTCCTGGACGACCCGGCAGCGGTGCACTTCCACCAGCAGACCGCAGACATGTTGCTGGCCGTGTCGCTTGATGCGCCAAGCTCGGTAGATCTCATGCGATCCATCGCCGAAGGGAGCAGCGGATGATCCAGCTCGACGGCACGGCTCCTTGGCACAAGAGCAGCCACAGTGCGGGTGACGTGAACTGCGTCGAGGTGGCACTCGGAACGGACGCAGTGGGCTTGCGTGACTCGAAGGCTCCGGAAGCGGGTCGGTTCAGCGTGAGCGCGGACTCGTTTCGGGCGTTCGTGCGCGCGCTGAAGAACGCCTGAGTTGCGAGTGGACTGGTCGGACGAGGTAAGTCCGGTCGATCACCAAGGCCCGTACCCGGCTTGAGTCGAGCCGCTGCAACTGCCGTTGGCCCGGTATCCCCGGTTCAGTCGCGCAGCCGGGGATACCGAGGCCAGGTGCGGCCGGTTCTCGCGGGCACGGCCGCTGGTCACGTGGAGCGCGGCATCAGCGGCGCTGCTGGACGCTGGTTTCGACGGCTGGCACCACCCGCCAGTCCGCCGCTACTGGCCTCTGGCCGACCTCGTCGATGACGTCGCCCCGGCATCTCCGGCCCCGGCATCTCCGTGAGGAACGCCCCATCATTCCGCGTCGTATGGACCCTACCTGGGGAGATACCTGAAGAAGCATCCCTGGGCACCTGGTTCGTCCGCTCATGTCTACCGAAGGGATGACGCAACACCTCCCAAGGACATATGGTCAACACCGACACGATCGAGTGAAGACCGGTGGGTGGCCAATGACGCTTGCGCTGCTTGCGCCCTGCTACGGAAACCGTGAGACGCGTGAGCGTTTCCACAACACGATCGAGGGTTCGGTCGACTTCACCGAAAGCAGGTACCGGAATCTCCTGCCGCCAGCCGACTTTGACCGTCTCATGTCGCTCCACCCATCCGGCAAAGCCCACTTCTGGGGGGCCATCTCGCGTCATGACAAGCCGATGGAACGCCTTCGCGACGGCGGTGTCGTGATCTTCGTTGGAGAGAAGAAGGTCAAAGCCACCGGCGAGATCGGACACCTGTTCCGCAACAAGGGACTCGCCGACCTCATGTGGCGACAGCACGCCAATAGCGACAGCTTCGTTAACGTCTATAGTGTTCTGAACGTGCAGATCACTGACTACCCGATCACTGACCTGTGGAGCATCGACGGCTTCACTCGCGGCGATTACGTCTATGGTCAACGTGTGGTCGACCACGAGAAGGCTGCCCGCCTCATACGCGCATTCCGACTCAACCCCAGCTCGACGGAAGCCGAACTGGACGCGAAGCTGATCGCAACAGCCGAACTGGTCGGCACTTCATCTCGCGTCATCCCCGTCGAGCGGACCCACGTGGACATCGTCTGGCACGAAATCGCCGCGCGGAAGTACGCTCAGGAACGGGTGGAAGCCCAGCTCATAGCCGAGTTCCGTGAATCCCAGCCGCACGTCGCCATGACAAGTTTCGTCACAGCAAGCGGCAAGCGGGCTGATCTCTACTACACGATCGACTCCGATGTCGTTGTGGCAGAAGCGAAGAGCCTGAGCACTCACGGCAAGGTTCGTGAAGCGGTCGCCCAACTGCTCGACTACGCAGCAAGCAGCCCCGAACCGGTCACCCGACTGATGGCTCTTTTCCCGGAACGCCCCGACACAGAGGGTATCCAGTTCATGCACCGCTTGGGAATCGACTGCGTATACCGTTCCGCCAGTAAGGTTTTCACCGCTGAGGAAGCACCGCACGATCGCCGTCAGTACATGCATCCAATCTGGCAAGGCCGCTGAGCGAGCACTCAGAGATTCAACGCGCAGCCGTGACTTGCGCTTCGACTGGACCGAGATGGTGCGGCGGTGTTCACCGCGCCGCCCCAGTTCACCGTCCTGCACGGACGTCGCGAGATCGGGCGCAACGACCTGGCCCCGCTGACCGAGAAGGGCGAAGGCCCTCGTCTGCTGCTGCTCGGTGGTAGGAGCTGGAAGGTCGGCTGGATCGACTGGAAGCGCAGCGACCCGCAGGTGAAGATGACGCAGCGAGCCCTGCGCGCGTTGGCCGAAAAGCGTGAGGACGCGAGCAGCACCGTCCACCCCGGTGGAACGGTCGTGACCCGTGACGACGCGGACGTGCGATGGCCTGCTACCGGCGACGGTGCAGAGAGCCGACAGGCTGGACCGATGACCGATTGATGCGGGCGACCGGCACCGGCCACGGGTGTTCGCGATCCGTGGCGGTGCCGGCCGGACACATCCCGGTGCGTCGAATGGCGTAGCCACGTCTCCGCAGCAGTCGGTGCGGTCGAGGTCTCCGGCATCGGCGGCTCAGGGCCCGGCGGTGTTGCCGGGGCAGGGGTCGCCAGTGCTGCCGACGACACCGCGCCCGAAGCACTGTCACCGGCTCCGGAAGCAGAACGAGGCGCTGTCGAAAGCTGCCGAGGAAACCGGTGGCACCGCGGACCGGAGCAACTGTCCGTGGAGGGCCCACGACGTGTTGAGCAGATACTCTGCGCGTGGCTGCGGCGATCACCTACGGCCACCACGACATGATCGTGCGGTCTGATGAACCTGCACCCGGCGATCCTCCCGATCTGCTTGCCGGCGTTGGTCGAAGAACAGCAGATCGTGTTCTCCATCCAGGAGTCCTCGGTGCTCAACCGAGCCGGCCGGCACGCCGTGCTGCGCCTGGCGCCGGTGTCCGTGGCGTAGCGCTTCGGCGCACCTGTGCCGGGGCACCGGTGGGCCGTCTGATCTCTTGCCGCGCTAACCTCGGCACGCGGCCCGCCGGGCACCGAGCGCACGCTCGTCGTTGCCCCCACCCGCACGTGTATTCCGCGTGCCCAGGTGGGGGATCAACCGGTGGCTCTCGTGCGCCGCAGTGCGCAGAACCTGCTCGACATGGCCGATCGGCTGCACACCGTGCTGGAGGAGCAGGCCCGCATCCAGTTCGAGTCGGGAGTCGGCCGGGCCGAGGTGCGGTCGTGGCAGAACAGCCTGCCCGCGTTCCTGACCGATGTGGTGGAGGCGGGTCTCGGGCACGTCGAAGTGCTGCTGGAGCACAAGCTCCCGCACAACCCCAAGCGGGTCGACGTGGTCTTGTGCGGCACGCACCCCCGGCGGGGCACCGCGTCCTACGTGCTGGTCGAGCTGAAGCAGTGGTCGAGCGCCGAACCCGTCGGCGACGACCTCGTGCAAGTGCCCCAGTACCCGGAACCGGTCCTGCACCCGGTGGAGCAGGTGCGCCGGTACTGCGAGTACCTCGTCGACTCCACACCCGCGCTGGCGGAGCAGCCGGGAGCGGTGCACGGCCTCGCGTACTTGCACAACGCGCTGGAGTCCGGGGTCTGGCGGCTGTCCCAGTACGGCATGGACGACTACGGCCGCCTCTACACGATGGACACGCGGTCGCGGATGGCCGACCACTTGAAGTCGCTGCTCGACCCCGACCCGACCACCAGGGACGCGGCGGGCCGAGCCGCGGAAGACCTGCTGAACGCGAGGCACGCGCCGTCGAAGCCGCTGCTCGACCTGGCGGCCCGCGAGATCCAGGACCGCGAGCAGTTCGTGCTGATCGATGAGCAGCAGGTGGCCTACAGCTCCGTCATGCAAGCCGTCGAACGCGCGCGGACGAGCCGGACGCAGACCGTCGTGATCGTGCTCGGAGGACCAGGCTCCGGCAAGAGCGTCATCGCGCTGAGCCTGCTCGGCGAACTGGCCCGACTCGGCCGCCGCGTCTACCACGCCACCGGTTCCAGCGCGTTCACGAACACGCTGCGCAAGCTCGCGGGCAAACGCGCGCCTCGGGTGCAGAGCATGTTCAAGTACTTCAATAGCTTCATGGACGCCGAGCCGCGTGGCCTGGACGTGTTGATCTGCGACGAGGCGCACCGCGTTCGCGAGACCAGCGTGAACCGCTACACCAAGGCGGAAGCCCGACAGCGTGCGCGGCGACAGGTGACCGAGCTGATCGACGCGGCGTGGGTGCCGGTCTTCCTGCTCGACGAGCACCAGGTGGTCCGTCCGGGCGAGATGGGCTCGGAGCGGGAGATCGCGGCCGCGGCGCGTGCGCTGGGGTGCGACGTGGAGATCGTGCACCTGGCAGGTCAGTACCGGTGCGGCGGGTCGGAGTTCTTCGACGCGTGGGCGGCCGGTCTGCTGGACATCGGCCGCCGCCGGGCGACCGCCTGGTCGGACATCGTGACGCGCGACGACGAGGACTTCGTCGTGCACGCCGCCTCCACGCCGGCCGAAGTCGAGGACTGGCTGCTGGCGCAGCGGGCGCGGTTCGGCGGCACCGCCCGCCTCGCGGCCGGCTACTGCTGGAAGTGGAGCGATCCCGCCACGGTGAACGGCACGAAGGTCCTCGTGCCGGACGTTCGGATCGGCGACTGGACCCGCCCGTGGAACGCGAAGCCGGGCAAGCGGGTTCCCGACGCGCCCGAGTCGCACTACTGGGCGAGCGACGAGCGCGGCTTCGGGCAGGTGGGCTGCGTGTACACGGCGCAGGGGTTCGAGTACGACTGGGCAGGTGTGATCTTCGGCCCCGACTTCGTCCGGCGGGACGACCGCTGGGTGGCTCGTCGTGCGCACTCCCACGACCCGGCGGTGAAGAAGGCCGCGGACGCGAACTTCCACGACTTGATCAGGAACACCTACAAGGTGCTGCTCACGCGGGGGATGCGCGGGATCTGCGTCCACTCGACCGATCCGGAGACGCAGGAGTACCTGGAGAAGATGGCGCGCTGAGCTCCGGTTCCCGTTCACTGATCGTCCAGGTGCAAGGGCCCTGAACAGCCGTCGACACGAGCCGGCACGGTGGGGCGGGTGTCGAACGACAGCCTGCCGACCCGGTCCGATCTGCGTTCCACGCTCGTCTCCGAGGGCGCTCCGCAAGAAGTCCTCCGTCTGGTCGACGACTCCGGTGACGTGGACGAGGCCGTGCGACGCCTCGTCGAAGCGGGCGCGCTGGAGTCGCCGGAACGCCCTGCTCTCGCAGCGGGCGAAGGTGCTGGTCAAGGAACGAGCGCGGCGGGAACGGCGGCCGCGGAGCGCTGCATCGTGGTCGAGCACGGTGACGTCTCTGAGTGGGTGGCCGCTACTGCACGCGGGTGCTTTGGCCGCGCAGGTGGGTGAGGGGTGCTCACGACGGTTTCGGACACACGATCTTCAGTGTCATGACTCCGCAACGACGAAGAGCGCGCGCCCGCCGTCCCCGGCCCGATCCCGTGCGCGTCGAGGAGTTGGTGGCCTACCTCCGCGCCGACCGCGCGTGGCGGGACGAGGTGGCCAAGCGGCTCGTGGCGAGGCTGGACCAGCGGCTCGTGCGGTCGGCGCGGGCGTACGGGTGCCGACCCATCGCGCACGTGGCGGAGGAGTTGGACAGCCAGGCGTGCGTCGACCTCGGGCCCGGTGTGCCGTACCAGCTCGCCAAGGCGGTGTACGGGCAGGTGCGGTTGCGGGGTGCGGCGCGGTTGCGGCAGACGGCGCGCAGCCTGCGAGTGCTCGGCGTGTACCTGTGCGGCAACGACTTGGCCGGTTGCCCGTGCACGGAGGCGTTGGCGCGTGATCCGCAACAGGCGCGCGTCGATCGCGTGGTGAGTGGCGCCTTGGACGGCGCGGGCTTCTAGCCGAACACGTTTGGGCGGTGACCCGGATGGGCAACAAGATCACCGTGGGCAAGATCCGAATCGGCACCTCCGGCTGGCATTATCCCGAGTGGCGTGGTGAGTTCTACCCGCGCGGGTTGCAACAGCGGCTGGAATTGCAGTTCCTGTCACGCCGCTTCGACACGGTCGAGATCAACGGCTCGTTCTACGGGCTGCGCAAGCCGACGGACTTCAAGTCGTGGTTCGAACGCACCCCCGAGGACTTCGTGTTCGCCGTCAAGGGGCATCGGGAGATCACGCACACGAAGCGATTACGCGACGTCCGGGAGGACGTGGAGGAGTTCTTCGGCTCCGGCGTCCTCGACCTCGGCCCGAAGCTCGGGCCGATCCTGTGGCAGCTGCCGCCGACGCTGCCGTGGCGGCCCGAGCGGCTCGCCGCGTTCCTGGACCTGTTGCCGGACCCGCCGGTCCGGCACGCGCTCGAAGTCCGGCACCCGAGCTGGGACACGCCCGAGCTGGTGGAGTTGTTGGCAGAGCACGACGTCGCGCTCGTCGTCGCCGAATCCGCGGGCCGCTTCCCTGAGCCGCGCGAGCTCACCACCGACTTCGTCTACGCCCGCCTGCACGGCGACGAAGAGCTGTACGTCAGCGCGTACTCCGACGCGGCCCTGGACCGCTGGGCCTCGCGGTTCCGCGAGTGGTCGGCCGAGCGCGACGTGTACGTCTACTTCGACAACACGATGGGCGGCGCCGCGCCGTTCGACGCCCTCGCGCTCGCCGAACGCCTCGACTGAGCCGTGGTCAACCGAGGCGCGCTCAGGGGAGGCGCGGTCAGCCGAGGCGCGGTCAGCCGAGGCGCGGTCAGCCGAGGCGCGGTCAGCCGAGGCGCGGTCAGCCGAGGCGCGGTCAGCCGAGGCGCGGTCAGCCGAGGCG
>NZ_JBVJVK010000045.1:73812-75986 GCF_055603705.1 Actinosynnema sp. NPDC037264
CGCGGTCAGGAGAGGCGCGGTCAGCCGAGCCGGGGCACGCGGTCCAGCACGACGCCGAAGTGCTTGGCGTAGGCGTCCAGCAGCGCGTCGTCGTCCAACTCCTCGACCACCTTGTCGTCACCGGTCGTGGTGATCAGCTTGTTCTCCGCGATGGTGATCCGCCCGGTCGCCGTCGGCAGCGAGCACGTCGCACCGCGCCGGAACGGCGACTCCGGCCACGTCTGCTGGTACCAGCACGTGGCGCGGAACTCCTCCAACGCACGCGGGCGCAGTTCGAGGCGGTACTGGGGCACGCCGTTGAACAGCACGTCCACGTCCCCCTCCGGTGTGTCGACCATCCGGAACACACCGGCGGGATCGTGCTGGTCCTCCCGGCTGACGAGGTCCAACGGCCGCAGGCTGAACCGCCCGAAACCGACGTCGACCAGCAGATCGCCCACGCGCAACGCCATGTGGTCGAACGGCGGCCCGTACGCGCCGTCGTTGAACACCTTGGCCGACAGCATCCGCACGTCGTGCCCCAACGCACTCAGCAACGCCGCGAACGCCCCGTTGAGCTCGTAGCAGAACCCACCGCGCCGCCGGTTGACGATCTTGTTTACCAACAGGTCCTCGTCGAGCACGATCGGCTCGCCGAGGTGGATGCTGAGGTTCTCGAAGGGCACCGTGGCCACGTGCCGTTCGTGCAGCTCGACCAGGGTGCTCGCGCGCGTCGCGCCGATCCTGGCCAGGTAGGCGTCAAGTGTGCGGTCGTCCATGCGCACCAACTTGCACCTTCGAGTGCGGTGGAGGTCAAGCGCGGGGTACGCCGGAGATCACCCGGGTATCCCGACGACGTGACGGGACAGGTGAGGGTCGGGACGTCAGGTTGGGTGTACCCGACCTGGCGCGGTGCGTTCTACCCGGAAGGTCTGGTGCAGCGGCGGGAGTTGGAGCACATTTCCGGACTCCTCACGTCGGTCGAGTTGAACGGCTCCTTCTACTCCCTGCAACGCCCCTCCAGCTACCGGACGTGGGCGCGGCAGACGCCGGACGACTTTTTGTTCGCGGTCAAGGGCGGCCGGTTCATCACCCACCTCAAGCAGTTGCGCGACGTGGAGATCCCGCTGGCCAACTTCTTCGCCTCCGGCGTGCTGGCGCTCGGCCCCAAGCTCGGACCGGTGCTGTGGCAGCTGCCCCCGACCACCGCCTACGACCCCGACCGGCTGACCACGTTCTTCGACCTCCTCCCCCGCACCACGACCGCCGCGGCCGCGCTCGCCGAACGGCACGACCACCGCCTGGCCGACGAACGCACCTGGACCACCACCGACGCCCACCGGCCCCTGCGGCACGCGCTGGAGGTCCGGCACCCGACGTTCCAGGTCCCGGAGTTCCACGACCTCCTCCGCGCGCACGGGATCGCGCTGGTCGTCTCCCACTCCGCCGACCGGTTCCCCTACCTCGAGGACGTCACGGCGGACTTCGCGTACGTACGGCTGCACGGCAACCAGGCCCTGTACGTCGGCAGCTACACCGACGACGAACTGGACGAGTGGTCCGCGAAGATCCGCGCCTGGGCCGCCGACCACGACGTCTACGTCTACTTCGACAACGACACCGACGCCGTCGCACCGCACGACGCCCTCCGCCTCGCCGGCCGCCTCGCCCTGCCGAAACCCGGACCTGCCCACACAATCAGGTGAACGGCGGTCGCCAGGTCCCCACGCCGCCGCCGACCACAGCACCCTGGAGCGGTGGAGGTGACCTCGATGACGACCCACGGCCTCGTGACCGCTCTGATCCTCACCACCGGAGCCCTGGCCTCAAGTGGCACGGCGGTGGCGCATCAACCCGATCCGACCTGCGACCGCGGCGAGTTCTGCGTGTGGTCGGGCACCCGGTACACCGGCGACTCCCACCGGCTCGACCTGGAGTCCGCGAACCCGCGCGAGTGCATCCCGCTGCCCGACGGCTTCGTGGCGCGCTCTTTCGTGAACAACCTGACCCGGGACACCTCGGTCTACCAGCGGGTGACGTGCTCGACCGAGGCCGAGTTCACCACCTACCCGGGCAAGGGCACCTACGTCCCCGACGCGCCGTTCGTAGTGCGTGGTGTAACACCCTGGTAGTTGCCGGTGGCAAAGCACACGTGGAGCGCGGCATGCCGGCCTCCGCATGATCGAGGGGCCGGG
>NZ_JBVJVK010000046.1:0-75907 GCF_055603705.1 Actinosynnema sp. NPDC037264
ACCGGAGGAACCCGCGGACCGACCCTTCCCTCCCCCCCCCCCCCCACCCACACCCCCCCCCCCCCCCCCCCCCCGCCGGCGTACTGCGCCGTGCGCCAGGCCGGGGTCCGGGATCACCTGAGACGGCCTGGGCGTGCGCCGGGCGAAGGCAGCAACCCGCAGCACCGAACCGACGATCGGCCTGCGGCTGAATGCCGGTACTTTCGCCATCCTTCGACGTACTTTCGTAATTCTTGAACAATCTTTCGTTGACTCTGTACAAAAGTCGCCTTACCGTCGCCTGGCCCGATGTGACCTGCCTAACACGCCGGCTCCCAGGGCTCCCTGCCCGAACCCCCTTGCCGAGTCGAGTCCCCTGCTCACCGGCTTAGTTCAAGGGAGAACCGCCGATGTCGTTCCCCGCCCGTCGCATCCGGTGGCTGCGCGCCGCCGGTTCCCTCACCTCGATCGCCCTCGTCACGGCCGCGTCCCTGTCGGTCTCCTCGCCCGCGCACGCCGCCGCGCCTCCACCCCAAGAGCCCGGGGTGACGCTCAGGGTCTTCGACCTGCAAACCGAGCTCGCCCGGCTGTGCACCCTCAAGACCGGCCAGACGCCGAACGTCGACAAGCTGATGCCGTCGGTCAACTGGACCACCACCGGGGACTTCGGCCTCGCCGACCGCTTCCTGACCGAGGTGACCGGCAACGTCTCCGTCACCACCGCGGGCACCTACGGCTTCCGCCTCACCAGCGACGACGGCTCCCGGCTGCGGATCGACAACGCGGTGGTGGTCGACCACGACGGGCTGCACGGCAGCGAGTCGAAGAGCGGCTCGGTCCAGCTCGGGGTCGGCTACCACTCCCTGCGCGTCGACCACTTCGACAACGGGGGCGGCCAGCAGCTCACCCTGGAGTGGCAGCCGCCGGGCGCGACCGGGTTCAGCGTCGTGCCGAACTCCGCGCTCAGCACCGACGCGGGCGTGGTCCGGGTGACCGCGCCGGGCCGCAAGGAGTGCGAGGGCAGCGGCGACGCACCGGGCGACGGCCTGCCGCTGACCGGCGTGCACCCCGCCTACTCCCTGACCAACCTGCGCCCGAGCGGGTTCGAGCCGCAGGTCAGCGGCATGGACTGGCTGCCGGACGGCCGGCTGGCCATCGCCACCTGGGGCGGCTCGAACACCAAGCTGGGCGAGGTGCACCTGATCAGCGGTGTCACGGGAGCCACCGACCCCACGAAGGTGCGCACGCAGCGGATCGCCTCCGGGCTCCAGGAACCGATGGGGCTCAAGTACGTCGACGGCAAGCTGTACGTGTCGGAGAAGGCCGGGCTCACCGAGCTTAACGACACCAACGGCGACGGGGTCACCGACAACTACCGCCGCGTCGCGACCTGGCCGTTCGGCGGCAACTTCCACGAGTTCGCGTTCGGGATGCTGTACCGGGACGGCGCGTTCTACCTGAACCTGTCGGTCGCGATCAACTACGGCGGCGCCACGACCGACCCCCAGCCCGCGGCCAACCGCGGCACCACGATCAAGGTGGACAAGGCCACCGGCGCCATCTCCTACCTCGCCGGCGGCCTGCGCACGCCGCACGGCATCGGGTGGGGCCCCGACGGCGACGTCTTCGTCACCGACAACCAGGGCGGCTGGCTGCCGTCGTCGAAGCTGGTGCACGTCAAGCAGGACCGGTTCTTCAACCACTACACCAACCCGGTCGGCCCGTTCGACAACCGCGCGATCACCGCGCCGGTGCTGTGGCTGCCGCAGAACGAGATCGCGAACTCGCCGAGCAACCCGGTGCAGCTGACCACGGGACCGTTCGCCGGGCAGCTGGTCTTCGGCGACGTGACCTACGGCGGCCTGCAACGCGGCTTCCTGGAGAAGGTCGGCGGCGAGTACCAGGGCGCGGTGTTCCGCATGACGCAAGGGCTCGAATCCGGCGTGAACCGGATCAGCCTCGGCCCCGACGGCGCGATCTACACCGGCGGCATCGGCGCGGGCGGCAACTGGGGCCAGGCGGGCAAGCTGAACTTCGGCCTGCAGAAGCTGACGCCCAACGGCGCGGAGGCGTTCGACGTCGTGGCCATGCGGGCGGTCCAGGGCGGCTTCGAGCTGGAGTACACCCAACCGCTGTCCGCCCAGACCGTGCAGGACCTCGCGACCAAGTACAAGGCGACGCAGTGGCGCTACCTGCCGACGTCGACCTACGGCGGACCGAAGATCGGCCAGCAGGCGTTGACCGTGCAGTCGGCGACGCCCTCCGCGGACCGCAAGAAGGTCACCGTCATGCTCTCCGGCCTGCAGCACGGGCACGTGGTGCACCTGCGCTCGCCCCGACCGTTCTCCTCCGAGTCCGGCAAGTCGTTGTGGAGCACGGAAGCCTGGTACACCCTCAACGTCAAGCCGGGCACCACCGCCCGCACCGGGCCGGTCAAGGGCCTCGCCGCGAAGTGCGCGGACATCAGCAACGCGGGCACGGCCGACGGCACGAAGGTCCAGCTGTGGACGTGCAACGGCACGGTCGCGCAGCAGTGGACGGTGGGGCTCGACGGGACCCTCCGCGCGCTCGGCAAGTGCCTGGACGTGCAGCAGGGCGGCTCGGCGAACGGGACCGTCACCCAGCTCTGGACGTGCAACGGGACGGGCGCGCAGCAGTGGGTCGCGCAGCCCGACGGCTCGTTGCGCAACCCGAGGTCGGGGCGCTGCCTCGACGTGGCGGGCAACAACTCCGCCGATGGCACCGCGCTGCACATCTGGGACTGCCTCGACGTCGGCAACCAGAAGTGGGTCCTCCCCTGATCGCGGGGATCCGCGGGTTCGCCGGTCGCCCCGCCGGCCGGCGAACCACCCCTCGTCGCACGTCCAGGCAGTGAAGTCCAGGAGGACGACGTCACCATGACCAGATCCCCGCGAACCCGCACCGGCCTCGCGTCCGCCGCCCTGCTCCTGGTGGCCGCCGCGGTCCAGACCGCCTTACCGACGACCGCCGTCGCCCAAGCGCCCGCGCTGCTCGACCACTCGGCGCCCCGAGCAGCGCTCGCGCCCTCGTTCCAGCAGGTCACGCTCGCCAAGGGCGCGGCCGAGATGGGCGAGCCGATCTCCATGACCGTGCTGCCCGACCGGTCGGTCCTGCACACCTCCAGGGACGGCACGGTCAGGCTCACCGACGCCGCCGGCAACACCAAGGTGGCCGGGAAGCTCACCGTCTACTCCCACGACGAGGAGGGCCTGCAGGGCATCGCCGCCGACCCGAGCTTCGCCACCAACCGCCACCTGTTCCTCTACTACGCGCCACCGCTGTCGACACCGGCCGGCGACGCGCCCTCCGACGGGACCGACTTCTCCGCCTGGAACGGGGTCAACCGGCTGTCCCGCTTCGTGCTCAACGCCGACGGCACGCTGAACACCGGCAGCGAGAAGGTGATCCTCGACGTGCCCGCCAGCCGCGGCACGTGCTGCCACGTCGGCGGTGACCTCGACTTCGACGCCGCGGGCAACCTCTACCTGAGCACCGGCGACGACACCAACCCGTTCGCCTCCGACGGCTACAGCCCGCTCGACGAGCGCGCCAACCGCAACCCGGCCTTCGACGCCCAGCGCAGCGCGGGCAACACCAACGACCTGCGCGGCAAGCTGCTGCGGATCAAGGTCAACGCCGACGGCGGCTACACCGTGCCGGCGGGCAACATGTTCGCACCCGGCACCGCGGGCACCCGCCCCGAGATCTACGCCATGGGCTTCCGCAACCCGTTCCGGTTCAACGTGGACAAGGCGACCGGGGTCGTCTACCTCGGCGACTACGGACCGGACGCGGGGTCGACGTCGGCCACCCGCGGCCCGGCGGGCCAGGTCGAGTTCAACCGCATCACCGGCCCCGGCTTCTACGGCTGGCCGTACTGCACCGGCTCGAACACCACCGAGGAGACCTACAACGACCACAACTTCGCCACCGGTGTCTCCGGGGCCAAGTACAACTGCGCGGGCGGGCCGACGAACAACTCGCCCCGCAACACCGGCCTGCCGACGCTGCCCGCGGCGAAAGCGGCCTGGATCTCCTACGACGGCTGCTCCGTGCCCGAGCTCGGCTGCGGCAGCGAGTCGCCCATGGGCGGCCCGGTCTACCGCTACAACCCGAACCTCGACTCCGCGGTGAAGTTCCCGCAGTCCTACGACGGGCACTTCTTCGGCGCCGAGTTCGGCCGCCGCTGGATCAAGGACATCGCGGTCAACGCCAACGGCACGCCGGGCGCGATCACCGCCTTCCCGTGGTCCGGCACGCAGGTGATGGACTCGGCGTTCGGCCCGGACGGCGCGCTGTACGTGCTGGACTACGGCACGGGCTGGTTCGCCGGCGACGCGAACTCCGCGCTGTACCGCATCGAGCACGTGACCGGCGGCCTCGCGCCGATCGCCAAGGCCGCCGCGGACAAGACCTCCGGCCAGGCGCCCCTCACGGTGACCTTCTCGTCCGCGGGCTCGTCCGACCCCGACGGCGACGCCATCACCTTCGCGTGGAAGTTCGGCGACGGCGGTACGTCGACGGCGGCCAACCCGCAGCACACCTACTCGGCCAACGGCGCCTACACCGCCACGCTCACCGTCACCGACAGCACCGGTCGGACGGCCACGGCGAGCGTGCAGGTGACCGTCGGCAACACGGCTCCGACCGTCACCCTGCACCTGCCGCAGCACGGCCAGCTGTTCGACTTCGGCGACGCGGTGCCGTTCCGGATCACCGTGACCGACCCCGAGGACGGCGCGGTCGACTGCACCAAGGTCAAGATCAGCTACATCCTCGGGCACGACTCGCACGGCCACAAGCTGACCGAGGCCACCGGGTGCTCGGGCACCGTCCAGACACCCCAGGACGGCGAGCACGACCCCAACGCCAACATCTTCGGCGTCTGGGACGCGGAGTACACCGACCGCGGCGGCGTCACCACCCACACCCAGCACGTCACCCAGCCGAAGAACCGGCAGGCCGAGCACCACGGTTCGGCCAACGGCGTCACGGTCTACGACAAGGGCGCCGCGCACGGCGGCAAGGCGGTCGGCGACATCCACAACGGCGACTGGATCGCCTTCCAGCCCTACGTGCTGACCGACGCGACGACGATGACCGCGCGGGTGGCCTCGGCCGGTGCGGGCGGCACCATCGAGGTGCGGGCCGGGTCCGCGACCGGCGCGCTGCTCGGCTCCGCCACCGTGCCGGTGACCGGTGGCTGGGAGACGTTCACCGACGTCAGCGCGGGGCTGACCAACCGGCCCGCCGGCACCACCACCCTCTACCTGGTGTTCAAGGGTGGCGCGGGCGCGTTGTTCGACGTCGACGACTTCACCTTCGCCACCGGTCCCCGCACCGGCCGGATCACCGGCATCGGCGGCAAGTGCGTCGACGTGAGCGGCGCGGCCACCGCCGACGGCACGAAGATCCAGCTGTGGACGTGCAACGGCACCAACGCCCAGCAGTGGACCGCGGCCGTCGACCGGTCGCTGCGCGCGCTGGGCAAGTGCCTCGACGTGCGGTCCGGCGGCACGGCGAACGGCACGCCCACCCAGCTGTGGACGTGCAACGGCAGCGGCGCCCAGCAGTGGGTCGCGCGCGCCGACGGCGCCCTGGTGAACCCGCAGTCCGGGCGCTGCCTGGACGCGTCGGGCAACAGCTCCGCCGACGGCACCGCGCTGCACCTCTGGGACTGCAACGGCGCCGCCAACCAGAAGTGGATCGGGCCCTGACCACGACGACCGCTCGACCGAGGAGCAACTGATGTCCCGACTGCGATCCGTGCTGTCGACGATCACCGCGACGGCGGTGGTGATTTTCGCCGCGGCCCCCGTCCCGGCGACCGCGGCCGATCCCCCCTACAAGGTGCTGGTCTTCTCCAAGACCGCGGGCTTCCGGCACTCGTCCATCCCGAACGGCATCCAGGCGATCCGCGACCTCGGTGCGGCGAACAACTTCACCGTGGACGCCACCGAGGACGCCGGCGCCTTCACCGGCGCGAACCTGACCCAGTACAAGACCGTGATCTTCCTGTCCACGACCGGTGACGTGCTCAACACCACCCAGCAGGGCGCGTTCGAGTCCTACGTGCGCTCCGGCGGCGGCTTCGTCGGCGTGCACGCCGCGTCCGACACCGAGTACGACTGGCCGTTCTACGGCGGCGTGGTGGGCGGGTACTTCCACTCGCACCCCGCGATCCAGCAGGCGACGGTGCGGGTCGAGGACCGCGCCCACGCCTCGACCTCCCACCTCGGTCAGGACTGGGTCCGGACCGACGAGTGGTACAACTTCCGGTCCAACCCGCGGGCGAACGTGCACGTGCTCGCGCGCCTGGACGAGGGCACCTACTCCGGCGGCAACATGGGCGACCACCCGATCGCCTGGTGCCAGACCTACCAGGGCGGACGGTCCTGGTACACCGCCGGCGGGCACACCGAGCAGTCGTTCGCCGAGCCCGGGTTCCGCGCGCACCTGCTCGGCGGCATCCGCTACGCGGCCGGCATGACCGACGCCGACTGCCGGGCCGAGACCGGCTACACGTCGCTGTTCAACGGCTCCGACACCAGTGGGTGGAGCCAGGCCGGTCCGGGCAGCTTCGCCGTCGCCGACGCCACCCTCACCTCGCGTGGCGGGATGGGGTTGCTGTGGTACTCGGCCAAGGAGTTCCGGTCGTACTCGTTGAAGCTGGACTGGAAGCTCGCCGGCGACGACAACTCCGGCGTGTTCATCGGGTTCCCGGCGAGCAGCGACCCGTGGTCGGCGGTGAACAACGGCTACGAGATCCAGATCGACCCCACCGACGCGGTCGACCGGACCACCGGCGCGGTGTACGGCTTCAAGTCCGCCGACATCGCCGCGCGGGACGGCGCGCTCAACCCGCCCGGCGAGTGGAACACCTACGAGCTGCTCGTCGAAGGGGAGCGGCTGCAGCTGTTCCTCAACGGCGTGAAGATCAACGACTTCACCAACACCGATCCGGCGCGCAGCCTGCAACAGGGGCACTTCGGCCTGCAGAACCACGGCGACGGTGACGACGCGTCGTTCCGCAACATCCGGGTCAAGGAGCTGTCGGGCACGCGCACCGGTCGGATCACCGGCCTCGGCGGCAAGTGCGTCGACGTCAGCAACGCGGGTGCCGCGGACGGCACGAAGATCCAGCTGTGGACGTGCAACGGCACGAGCGCGCAGCAGTGGACCCTGCCGGGCGACGGCACCATCCGGGCGCTGGGCAAGTGCCTCGACGTTCGGTCCGGCGGTACCGCGAACGGCACGCTCACCCAGCTGTGGACGTGCAACGGAACCGGTGCGCAGCAGTGGGCCGCGCAGTCCGGTGGCGCGCTGCGCAACCCGCAGTCCGGCCGTTGCCTGGACGCGTCGGGCAACAGCTCCGCCGACGGCACCGCGCTGCACCTCTGGGACTGCAACGGCGCCGCCAACCAGCGGTGGACCTTGCCCTGACCGGTCAACCCGCACCAACCGGACCGACCGCGTGCCCGACCGGACGTGCCCCGACTGACCGGAACCGGACCGACCGGCGTGCCCCGCCGCGCGTGCTGCCGCGGGACACCCGGTCGGTCCGGTCGATGCCGTGGCCAGCCGACCGAGGGCGGTGGACTCGTCGGCGACCCGTTCGACGTCACGGTGGCGATCGGGCAGAATGCACGTGACGCCGGGGCCTCAGGCCCCGACCCGCCGGACCTCCGACCCAAGATCACCCAAAGGCGTGACGGCCTCCGGGTATGAATGGAAAGCCGGATAGCGTTGCCGGAAATGATAGGGAGGCGCGGCGGCCCCGGTCACATCACACTCCGGTAGCCACGGGCGGTCGCCCACCCAACCGGTGTACGTGACCATGGCGCCACCCGCTAGATCAGCGTGCCGTGCTCTTGGCCGGCGGGCTCCGGGCTGCGGGCTACCGACCGCTGGCGGTGCCTGCGGCAGCGGCTGGCGGTGTCTGGCGGGCTACCGACCCGCGGTGGTTGGCGGCTGGCGGGCTGCCGAGCGGCAGTGGCCGGCGGGCTGGCGGGTTACCGACCCGCGGTGGCCGCTGGCAGGCGGTGGGTGGCCGGCGGCCGGTGGGCTACCGGCCCGCGGTGCCAGCGGCCAGCGGGCTGCCGAGCGGCGGTGGCCGGCAGGCCGGCGGCTGGCGGGCCGGCGGCTGGCGGGCTACCGAGTGGGGGTGGCCGGTGGTCGTTGGCGGCGGCCGGCGGGCTGCAGCCGTGCCGACCCGGTCGCACGAGCCGCGGTGGCCGGCGGGCTGGCGGCTGGTGGGCTACGAGCCGGCGGCCGGCTCCAGCTGGGCGAGGGCTGCGGCCACGGTGGCTCCCTGGGCCGACCCCAGTGCGCGGTACAGGTCCAGGGCGGCGGTCCACCAGCGTCGGGCTTCGGCGAAGTCGCCGGCCGACGCGGCGAGCACGCCGAGTTCCTGCAGCGCCCGTGCCTCCTCGTGCTTGCTGCCGCACGCCCTCGCGTAGCGGACGGCTTGGTGGAACGCGACCTCCGCCAGGACGTGGTCGCCCGCACGGTGCCGGATGCGGCCGAGCCGGCCGAACCCCTCGGCCGCGTCCAGGTCCAAGCCGAGCCCGATCGCGACGGCGATGGCCTCCTCGGCGTGCGCGACCGCGTCGGCGAACCGACCCAGTTCCATCTCCACGAGGGCCATGCTGCGCAACGTGATCCCGACGTTGCGGTGCGCGCCGCTGTCGCGGTACCAGCCGAGCGCGAGCTCCTGGTTGCGCAACGCCGCCGCGAACTCGCCACGCCTGCGGAGGACGGCCGCCTCGTTGGCGAGCGCGTTGCTCCTCCCGTGCCCGTCGCCGAGTTCCTCGAACAGCTCCCGCGCCCGTCGGTAGTGCTCGGCCGCTCCCTCCAGCTCGTTCAGCTCGACGAGCACCATGCCGAGGTTGTTGCGGGTGCGCGCCTCGGCGAGCGGGTCACCCGCGCGGACGCACGCCGACAGCGCCTGCTCGTGGGTGCTCAACCACCCGTCGAGCGCCTTGGTCAGGAAGTAGTAGTCCCGCAACGTGTAAGCGAGCTGCCAGCGCCGTACGTCGAGCGAGGGGTCGTCGAGCGCGCACATCGCTTCGAGGTTCCGACGCTCGAGGTCCAGCCACCGCAGTGCGGCGTCGCGCCCCTGGAGGTCGAGCATGGCCACCGCCCGTCCACCGAGGGGGAACCGCAGCCGGTGCGGCATGATGATCCGCCCGGCGCGGTCGGCCATGTGCAGGTAGTGGTCGACCAACCGCTCGACCGCGGCTCGTCGGTCCTCAGCGGTGTCGACCCGGTCGCACGTCTCCCGCGCGTACAGCCGCAGCAGGTCGTGCAGCCCGAAGCGACCGGACCCCAGGTCGAGCACGAGGTGCCGCCGCGCCAACGACCTCAGTAGCGTGGCGGCGGTGACGTGCGGGACGTCGAGCAGCGCGGCCACGGCGTGCGTGCCGAACTCCGCGCCGGGGTGCAACCCGAGTAGCCGGAAGGCCGTGGCCTCGCCGGCCGGCAGCGCCCGGACGGACCAGGAGAACACGGTCCGCACCGCGGAACGGGCGTCGTCGTCCTGGGTGTCGAGCACGTCGAGCCGCGCGTGCTCGTCGGCGAGGTCGGCCACGACACCGTCGAGCTCGGCGGACGGGGAGCGCGCGATCCGCTCGGACACGATGCGCAGCGCCAACGGCAACCCGGCGCACAACCGCACCACCCTGCCCGCGGCGGGGTGACGGGCCCGATCGCCGATCTCCGCGCGCAGGAGCGCCAGGCCGACGTCCTCGGCCAGCGGTTCGACCCGCAGCGCGGTGGCCGCGTGCTCGACCACGAGGCCGCTGAGCCGGTGGCGGCTGATCACGACGACCAGCCCACCGGCGGGACCCGGCAGCAGCGGCCGGACCTGGTCCGCGGATAACGCGTTGTCCAGCACCACGAGCGCCCGACGCCCGCTCATCAACGTCCGGAAGTGCGCGGCGCGTTCCTCGACGGTGGTCAGCGCCTCCGGCCGGGCGTACCCGAGCGCTCGCAGGAAGCCCGCCAACGCGTCCTGCGCGCGCAGCGGCTCACCTCCCCCGAAACCGCGCAGGTCGACGTGGAGCTGCCCGTCGGGGAACTCGTCGACCACGAGGTTCGCCCAGCGCAGCACGAGCGCCGTCTTGCCGACACCGGCCATGCCGGACACGACGACGACCCCGCTGGACGGCAGCGCGTCCAGCCGGGCCAGCAGGTCCTCACGGCCGGTCAGCCTGCCGCCACCGGCGGGGAGCTGGCGGGGCACGGCCTTGGTGGCGGGTCCCGCCGTGATGTGCACGTCGCCGTGGATGGCACCGGCCTGCACCGCGACCGCCGCATCACCGGTCAGGCTGTTGTGCACGTCGCTTCGAGGGGTCATGACCTCGATTGTCGACTCGTCCGGCCGCGCGCACGAGCTCAGAACGCGGTCTCGACCGCGCCGCTGAGGTCACCTGCCTCCAGCCAGTCGCTCCCGCTGAGGTCCACCGCGCACCCGACGTCCGACAGGCGCTGGGCCAGGAGCTTGCGCGGTGCGGGGTCGTTGGTCAACCGCACCACGAAATGCCCGTCGAGGTCCGTGAACCGCCGCACCTTGCCGAGCTCGACCAGGATCGTGCGCTCCGGGACCAACATCATCGCCATGCCGGTCTCGTAGATGACGTTCGGGCGGGCCTGCCCCGCCGGCCGCGTCGCCGGGTCGTGCTCGTCGGCGGCGTGCTCGGCCTTGAGCCGCACGACGTCGTCCGGCGTGGCGAGCACGATCACGGCACGGCCCTTGCCCAGGACGGCGTGCAGGACGTCGCCGATCTTCGGGGAGCCCTGCCGGACCTCGGCCAGCACCTGGGACCACTCCAACGGCTGCAGGCCGATCGCCCGCAGGAAGTCGAACAACGCACGGCGCGCCCTCTTGTCGCGCCCGTGGATCACGAAGACCGTGCGATCCCGGTCCGGCTCGGGCGCCGACCCGTCCCGGAGGTCGTCGCGGTGGACGGACGCGGCCGGGGCGGCGAGCCTGGCCCGTGCCTCCAGCAGCAGCTGCTTCTGGGTCTTGATGGGACCTCTGAACCGGTCGGCGTACGGGTGCTGCCAGTAACCGAGCAGGCCTTGGTGCTCGCTCGGCCGCTTCTGCCTGCCACCGAAGAACTTCGGCCGGGGCTTCACGGGCTCGTGGAGGAAGTGCTTGATGCGGTACTGCAGCGTGCGGACGCTGCCCTCGTACTCGAAGCGGAACTTCTCCCGGAGGTCGGCGGGGAGCAGCAACAGGCAGCTGGTGAACCACTCGTCGTAGTCGTCGCCCAGCTGCCTGGCCGCGCGCGCTCCCGCGGCGACGTCGTCGACCTGCACCTGCTGGGCCAGTCGGTCGAGCACGGCGACCTGGTCGATGAGCTCGTCCAACGTCATGACTGGAGGACCGCGATCAACCGGTCGACGGTGGGCGACCGCCAGTACTCCGCCCGTTGGTTGATCCGGATGCTCCCCGGCAGGTCGTTCTCGTCGAAGTCCTGGTCGATCACCAGGACCTGGACGGCCCGGTCGACCGGCTTCTTGACCTGGTGGTGCGCGAAGATCGCCGTCTCCAGCTTGGCCCAGCTCGACTTCGAGTACGACGGGCTGGCGAAGATGAGGATCCGCCTGCTGTGCTTCACGCCGTACTCGACCGTGCTCAGCGTGGTGTCGCCCGGCCACATGTCCTTGTCGTCGTACCAGCAGTTCAGCCCGACCGCCTCCAAGCGTCGCAGGACGTCGAGCACGACGGGCTTGTCCGCGCTGGAGTGGCACAGGAACACGTCGTACCGGTAGCCGTCCTCGGACCGCTGCCCGACGCGGGACAGCACCTTGAACAGGGCGTCGTGCTGGCGGCCGGTCAGCTCGTCGATGCCCTTGGCGTCGATGCGCAGCATCTTCGGCGACGTGAGGTTGGTGTAGGTGGGCGGCGGGACCTTCAGGTCGGGCAGGTCGATCCAGATGATCGGGAACTTCCGCCCGTCCAGCTCGCCGTGGGTCTCGGTGCGCAGCGTGCCGGCGACGAGGATGCACAGGCCCTTGGACTGCTCGTGCGGAGCGATGTCGTCGAGCGAGATCCGGAACGGGGTCAGCGGCACCAGTTCGCAGTACCGGCGCAGCGGCTGGAGCGGGTCGTCCGGGGAATCCGGCCCGACGGTGAGGGGGCCACTCGGTTTGCCCTTCGGGCCCGCCAGGTACGGGACGTTGTCGCTGACGTGCTCGAGGATGCGCTCGCTGA
Source organism: Actinosynnema sp. NPDC037264 (assembly GCF_055603705.1). Lineage (NCBI taxonomy): Bacteria > Bacillati > Actinomycetota > Actinomycetes > Pseudonocardiales > Pseudonocardiaceae > Actinosynnema > Actinosynnema sp. NPDC037264. The sequence continues at coordinate 12,221 of NZ_JBVJVK010000046.1, forward strand.
TGTAGGCGTTGAACTGGGTCGCGGCGGCCTTGCCCACGGCGTCGTTCCCGAGCAGCTTCGACTGGACGTCGTTGTTGTTGAACGACAGCAGCGCCACGTCCGTCAACGCCACCAGGTCGGCGGTGCGGCGGCGGCCCAGCGCGAAGGCGAAGTCGCCGACGATCTCACCCACGCCGTAGGGGTACATCGGCGCGGCGTCGCCGTGGTAGCCCGTGCCCTCGGAGTTGTACACGCCGACTTGTCCGCGCAGGATGACGAACAGGGAATCACCCGGCTCGTCGAAGCGGCAGATGAACTCGCCCTCGGTCCGCTCCACGAGCTGGCCCAGCCGCAGCATGCTCGCCAGCTCGTCTTCCTTGAAGCGGTTCAACAACGGGTTCGACTTGAGCTCGTTGCTGTTCTGGTCGCGGTACTGGAGATTCAGCGCCGCTCTCTTGAGTTCGCTGGTTGCGATCGTGGACGTCGAGTTCACCTGCCAGATCCGCTTGGTGTGGTACAGCGCGTCCCAGTGCTTGCGGAAATCGTCGGCCGGCACCGACGGCTTCTTCAGCTTGTCCGAGTCGCTCAGGCTTTCCACCGGCCACTCCGGCACGGTTTCGTCCAAGGAGAGCAGGTACAGCAGCCGGGTCGGGAAATTGCGCGCGGGAAAGGGCAGCGGTTCGTGGAAGGTCACGGCCGGATCGGTTTCCGACGATCGCATCCCGCGCCGGAACTCCTCGGAGGCGACGACGTCGTCGGCCACCACGTGCCCCAGCAGCCACCCCGCGTAGTTGATCGGGCCGCCGACGAGTTGGACCCGCCCGTCGGCGCCGACGACGTCGCAGACCTCGCCGACGTGGCAGGTGATGCGCAGCGGCACGCGCTCGGCCCTCGCCCACGAGGTCAACTCGGCGAGCAGGTCGACCGCGGGCTGCTGCCAGCCGGGTTGCCGGAAGACCACGTGGCCGCCGTCGCCCCCGGACGACCAGACGACCTCGCCCGGGCCGCACGAATCGATCGTCGCCGCCACGATCCGGTTGATCTTCTCGATGCGGCGGACCTGATCGCGTTCATTCGCCTCCGAATGACCGCGGATGTCGCACGACACGATCGCAACCGGGTAGAAGTCCGTCTCGCGGGACGACTGCACAGGACGCCTCCATGGTGCCTGTCGACCACATCGTCCGCAATAATGCGGAAACGTTGCGCCCGGTGCCACTTGAACCGGTTCGCGATCATATCGCGGACGTCGGGCGAACACTTCGGAAGGCTTGCGGGGCGCCGCGGCGGTGAGGCGTCCGGCGCAGTCGATCCGGCGGTCGGACCGGTCCGGGATCAGTCCTGGATCAGCCCCAGGGCGTTGAACACCTGCCGGCCCCACGACAGCGCCGTCGGCAGGTCGTCCCACTGCCGGTCCTCTTCGGTGAGGTACGGGAACACGTACGGGTCGGTGATCTCGGCGGGCAGGTCGTCGGCCAGGCAGGTGTACGGGGGACGCCCGTAGTTGTCCGCGTACACCGCCTCGGCGACCTCCTTCGGCTGCGCGTCCCATACGCCGAACCACAGCCGCCGCAGCATCCCCGGGTGGGCCATCGCGAAGATCAGCCTGCCCACGTCGAACGGCTCGCCGGCCGAGATCACCCGCGCCACGCCGCAGTAGCGCTGGGGCTGCCGCGGCGAGTGCAGTATCCCGGCGTCCCCGGACCAGATCTCCACGCTGTGGCCGGCGTCGATGATCGCGGCGCACAACGTGGCCAGCGCCAGGCCGCGGTTGATGATCACGTCGTGCGCGATCCGGTGCGAGTACCCGGACGGGACGAGGAACGTGATCACCTTGCCCCGCCGGGAGACCTGGCGGGGCACCGCGTCCACCATGCACTCCGGCACACCGGCCAGGTACGCGCCGACGTCCACCTCGCTGCCGGTCACGTCCCAGGTCGGCTCCAGCACGGTGACGGCGTGGGAGAGGCCGGCGCTCTCGCGCAGCTCGCTGATCGTCACGTCGGCCTCCTCCAGCGCCAGCGGCCAGCCGTCGACGGCCAGCCGGACCGCCTCCTCCCAGGAGGAGCCGTGCCACCCGGTGTCGGCTCTCCGGCTGGTCCCGTGGGCGATGGACGGCGGAGCCGTGGCGGCGTCGAGGAACTCGCGCCAGGACAGCAGCGGGGGCAGCGTTGTCCGCAGCACGGGTCAGTCCAGCCCGAGCGCTTTGCGGTGCGCGTCGGAGAGGCCGCGCACGACCCGCCACTGCATCACCTGCTCCACGGTGGCGCCCGCCTCCAGCAGCTTGGCGCCGTCGATGCTGGTCCGCGGCGAGAAGAGCACCGGCAGCTTCTTGTCCTCCGCCAGCTTGCGCAGGTCCCGGACCTCGTCGAGGAGCTCGTGCACCGCGTCGGGGTGCGATGGCGCGTGCCGCAGCGCGATCCGCTCCTCCAACCCCTCGTCGATCGGCACGTCGATCACCACGAAGCGGTCCAGCGTGGCGGCGTCCAGCGTCTGCCGGCCGACGTACTGCCGGTCGCCTCCCGTGCCGTAGGTGTTCCCGGTGGCCACCAACCGGAAGTTCTCGTGCGCGTCGACCATGCGGTCCGCGAACGCGCACGTCCCCAGCGCGAGCGCCTGGTTCAGCTCGGCGAGCAGCCCGGGGTGGCCGTTGTCCAGCTCGTCCAGCAGCATCACGCCGCCGTGCTCGAACGCCCGGCGGAACGGGGTGTCGCGGTACTGGCCGTGGGCGTCGTAGTAGCCGAACACCTTGCTCATCGGGGTGGTCGGGCCCAGCGACAGCGCCTGGAACTCCAGGCCCAACGCCCCCGCGGCGTGCTTGGCCAGCATGGACTTCCCGGTGCCCGCCGGGCCGACCAGCAGCACGTGGCAGCGCGCGTGCAGGGCCACCAGCAACTCCGGCAGCACGGTGTGCGTGTCCGCGCCCAGCTCCACCTCCCCGCCCTGCGGCAGCACCACCGTGACCACGTTCGGCGCGTACTGCGCGAACGTCTTCTCCGCCTCCTCGCGGACCGCGCCGCGGACCGAGTCCAGCGCGGCCGCGGACACCTGGCCGACCACGTCCGGCAGGGCCTCGCGGGTCGCCTCGCGCGCCAGCTCGGTCGCCGCGACCGCGGCCTTGCCGGCCAGCTCGTCGTGCAGCAGCCGCAGGTCTGGAGTCGCTCCGGCCACCGCGTCGCGGGCGAGCCCCGGCAGCACCTCCGCCGCCGCGCGCCGCACGGCCTCGGCCAGCGAGCCGCGGACCTTGTCCGCCTCGTCCCGCACCGCACCGGGCGCCGCCTCCTCGACCGCCGCGCGCACCACCTCGACCATCGCGGCGGACCCGGCGCGCACCAGCTCGTCACGCACCTCGTCGCGGTCCGGGGTGGCCTTGGCGACCGCGGCGCGGGCCAGTTCGGAGATCACCTCGTCGGACTGCCGCGCGAGGCCGCCGGCCACCGCGTCGCGCACCTGGTCGGTGGCCTGGCGCACCACGTCCGCGAGCACGTCCCCGGCCTCGCCGCGCACGATGTCGGTCGCTGCCGAGGCCACGGCGGCGACCAGTTCCTCGCGCAGCTTCTCCGCGTCCGGCGTCGCCTCCCGCACCGCGGCCCTGGCCAGCTCCGGCAGCAGGTCGTCCGCGGCGCGGGTGACCAGCTCGGGCAGGTCGGCCTCCAGCTCCTTGCGCGCCGCCCCCTCGACCGCGGCCCGCAGCTCGGCCGGGTCCGGGGTGACCGCGGCGACCGCGTGCTCGGCCAGGCCGGGCAGCGCCGCCTGGGCGTGCTGGCGGATGGTCTCCGGCAGGCGGGCCTGGATCTCGCTCTGCACCATCCACAGCAGATTGCTCTGCGTGAACACCGCACGCGCCACCGCCTCGGAGATCTGGGCGATCTCCGCCTTCGTGCTGGTCCGCACGCTTCCTCCCCGTTCCACGCGTTCTCGCCCCGAGTATGGGATCGGTTCGGGGGCTCACCCGGAGAGCGGCACGTTGCTGCCACGCACGGCGGGCGGACGGGTTCGACGCCGTCCCCAGTCGGTCGGGCCGACCGGGTCGCGGACCGCTGCGGCCGACCAGTCATGATTCGCGGGCGGCCGGTCCGGCACGACAGCCGCCGACGACCCGTGCCCGACGCCGTTCGCACCGGAGTGGAGTCCGATGGAGAAGTCCCGCCGCACCCGGGCGAGCCGGCTCGCGGTCGTCGCGACCGGGGTGCAGACGGCCCTGCTGCTGCTCGGTCCGTATGGTGAGATGAGCAGGTTCGACCAGGCCGCGCTGGGCGTGCTGATCGTGCTGGGCCTGCCGGTCAACGTCGCCGCGCTCGTGCCGATGGTGCGCCGGGTGCGGCGCGGGGCCGACGCGGGCACGGCCGTGCTGGTCTTCTGCGCGGTGTTCCTGCTGTGGCACGGCTTCGCGCTGGGCGTGGTGGCGGGCTGGTGGGCGTCCGGGTTCGTGGGGGCGGTCCGCCTCGGGGCCGGCGTCCCGATCTCCCTCGCCTACCAGGTGGTGATGTGCGTGGCCTTCGCCGCGGTCCTCGCCCTGGGCGCGCCGAGGCGCGCTCACGTGGAGTCCTGAGCCGGCCGACCCGACCGGCTCCGGGTGACGTGTCGCGCGTCACATCCGCAGGTGTCACGTCCGGTGGCGCCGGTCAGTCCTATGGCCGTTCAACGCCCCGGGGAACCGGTGGCACGGTCAGGAGAACAGGGGCAGGTCATGGAACTCGACCACCACGTCGTCGTGCTCGGCGCCGGGTACACCGGTATGTTCGCCGCCATCCGGCTGGCCCACCGCACCCGCCGGCGCGGTGTCCGGATCACGCTGGTCAACCCGTCGGCCCGGTTCACCGAGCGGCTGCGGATGCACCAGCTCGCGGCCGGGCAGGAGTTGGCCCACCTGCGCATCGCCGACCTGGTCACCGGCACCGGCATCGTGTTCGTGCGGGGCAGGGCCACCGCCATCGACCCCGACGGCCGGACCGTCACGCTCGACGACGGCGCCCGGCTGGACTACGACACCCTGGTCTACGCGCTGGGCAGCGCCACCGACACCAGCCGGGTCCCGGGCGCGGACGTCCACGCCTTCACGCTCGACAGCCCCCAGGTCGCCGTCCGCTTCCACGACCGGCTGAACGAGCTCGCCGCCGGCGACACCGTCACCGTCTGCGGCGGCGGCCTGACCGGTGTGGAGGCGGCGACCGAGGTCGCCGAAGCCCGACCCGACCTGAACGTCACGCTGATCAGCGCGACCGAGCCCGGCGCGATGATGGGCGACCGGGCCCGCGCCCACCTCGACCGGTCGCTGCGACGCCTCGGCGTCACGGTCGTGGTCGGCGCACGGGTCACGCGGGTGCAGGCCGACGCCGTCGAACTGGAGACCGGCGAGCGGGTAGCCTCGGCCGCCTGCCTGTGGACGACGGGCGTGGCGGTGTCGCCGCTGGCCCGTGAGTCGGGCATCGCGGTGGACGACCGGGGTCTGGTCGTGGTCGACGCGACGCTGCGGTCGGTGTCGCACCCCGACGTCCACGCCATCGGCGACGCCGCCGCCGTCCGGCTCGGCTGGGGGAGCGTCCACGGCACGTGCCAGAGCGGCCTGCCCACCGCCCAGCACACCGCCGACACCATCGCCCGGCTGCTGCGCGGCAAGCAGGCCCGGCCGTTCCGGTTCGGCTACTTCCACCAGCCGGTCAGCCTCGGCCGCCGTGACGCGGTCATCCAGTTCACCCGCGCCGACGACACCCCGCGCCGGGCCTACCTCAAGGGCCGCGCCGCCGTGCTCTACAAGGAGTTCGTCAGCGGCAGCCCGGTCAAGATGTACCGGTTGGGCAAGCGCGTGAACGTCAGCACCATCGTCTCGAAGGGCGGCCGCGCCACCCGCGAGCCGGCCGCCGCGCGTTGAGAGCATGGCGGCCATGACCGATCGGGACCCGTACCTCGAACACCGGCGGCTGCTGTTCACCACCGCCTACCAAATGCTGGGCAGCGTCGCGGACGCCGAGGACGTCCTCCAGGACGCCTGGCTCACCTGGCACGCCGCCGACCGCTCGGACGTCCGGCACCCGAAGGCGTACCTGGTGCGCACGGTCACCAACCTGTCGTTGAACCGGCTCACCTCCGCCCGGGCCACCCGGGAGACCTACGTCGGCCCGTGGCTGCCCGAGCCGCTGCTGACCTCGCCCGACGCCGCCACGGAGACCGAAATGGCCGACACCGTCTCCACCGCGATGATGGTGGTGCTGGAAACCCTCAACCCCGTCGAACGCGCGGTGTTCCTGCTCCGCGAGGTCTTCGGCTACTCCCACGCGGAGATCGCCGACGCGCTGGACCGCCCGGAGCCCACCGTCCGCCAGATCGCGCACCGCGCCCGCGAGCACGTGCAGGCCCGCCGTCCCCGCTTCGACACCGACCCGGAGCGGCGCGCGGAGATCACGTCCCGGTTCATCGCGGCCTGCGCGGGCGGCGACCTCACCGCGGTGATGGAACTGCTGGCCCCCAGCGTGACCGCGTGGTCCGACGGCGGTGGCAAGATCACCGCGGCCCTGCGGCCCCTGCACGGCCCGGACCACGTCGCCCGCTGGTTCCTCGGCGTCCTGGCCAAACCCACCTCGGCGGGCGTCGTCCTCGAACCGGCCTCCATCAACGGCGAGCTGGGCGTGCTGGTCACCATCGGGACGACCCCCATCGGCGCCCTGACCTTCGACCTGGCCGACGGGCTCGTGCAGAACCTGCGCCTGCAGATCAACCCGGACAAGCTCACCGGCCTGCGGTAGCCGTGAGGGTCGCGTTCCTCGCCGGTGTGCTTGGCGCAAAAGCGATCGGCCGCCACCGGCACGTCGCGTAGGCTGCCCTCCGGGTCGGGGGACCTTTCTAGTGGAGATTCCGTGTTCCGATCCGTGCGCGGCCTCGGTGTCGCGTTCTCCGTGCTGGTCGCGTCGACCGCCTTGCTGGACCTGGTCCTGGCCGGGTGGGTGTGGCGCGTGCACGGTGTGCTGCAGGACTACGTCGACGGCCGCATCGGCGAGGCCGAGCTGGAGCGCACGCTCGCCGTGACCGACTTGCTCGACCTGGGCGCCGCCGCCGCGTACCTCGCCGCGGGCGTGGTGTTCGTGGTGTGGACGTGGAACGTCCGCTCCAACGCGGACCTGGTCGCGCCGGACGCGCACCACCTCGCCAAGCGTTGGGCCATCTGGGGCTGGCTGCCGATCATCAACTTCTGGTTCCCGCGCCGAGTCGTGGTGGACGTCTGGCAGGTCAGCCTGCCGCGGCACGAGCTCGGCCGGGGCCGCGCCGAGGTCAACTGGTGGTGGGGCCTGTTCATCGCCTACCAGGTGTTCGACCGGATCGCGGACCGGTCGCTGGCCCGCAGCACGACCGTGGACGGGTTCGCCAACGGCGGTGCGGTGCTCGTGGTGGTGGCCGTGCTGTCGGTGGCCGCCGCGGCGCTCGCGGTGAACGTCGTGCGGCGGATCAGCGCGTGGCAGTCCGTGCCCGGCTTCGTCACGCCGCCGGAGGTCGTCTCGCCGTCGTCCGCCGGGTTGACCCCGGTCGACGTGCCCGAGCCGCCCGCGCCGCCGACCGCGCCGCCCGCCGACGACCCGCGGTGGCAGCGTCCGGAGTAGACACCCGGCTCAGCCGACTCCCTTGACGGCCACGGCACTCCCGGTGGGTGCCGTGGCCGTCCTCGTGGGAATCCCGGCTTTTGGCGGAGGACATGCAGAAGTAGGTGGACGGACCGTCCTTAGGCGACGAGTTTCACCTCGACATGCTCATATGACGGCACTCACTTCGGCGCGCGCCCATGACGTCAGGGCGACCGTGCCGCTTCACCGCGTGGTCAGTGGTCGCGGTGGACGATCGCGTGCGCGAGGTCGGTCAGTTCCGCCGCCGCGCGCGGCGTGGGCTTGATCGAGTCGAGCCGGCGCAACGCCTGGTCGAGGAGCAGCTCCGCCTGGCGCTCGCTCCAGGCGCGACCGCCGGCCGCTTCGACCAGGTGCGCCGCGCGGGCCGGGTCGGCGGCGACCAGCCGCCCGTCGCCCTCGTACATCACGGCGAGCTCCCGGCCCGCCGGCGTGCCGGAGGTCAGGGCGGCGACGACCGGCAGGGACTTCTTGCGGGCGCGCAGGTCGCCGTGCACCGGCTTGCCGGTCACGGACTCGTCGCCCCAGATCCCCAGCAGGTCGTCGACGTGCTGGAACGCCACCCCCAGGCGCAGGCCGAAGTCGCGCAGGCCCGCGACTTCGGCGGGCCCGGCCCCCGCGAACGTGGCGCCGAGGGCGCAGGCGCACGCCAGGAGGCCGCCGGTCTTGCGCTCCGCCATGGCCACGCAGTCGGCCACGCCGACGTCGTGCCGCGCCTCGAACGCGAGATCGGCTTGTTCGCCGTCGACCAGGCCGAGCACGGCGGCGTTGAGCAGGCGCACGCCCGTCAGCGCGGCCGGGTGCCCGCCCGCGACGAGCACGTCGAAGGCGAGCGCCAGCAACGCGTCACCGGCCAGGACGGCGTCCGGCACGCCGAACACGCGCCACGCCGTCGGGCGGTGCCGCCGGGTCGGGTCTTCGTCGAGCACGTCGTCGTGCAGCAGCGTGAAGTTGTGCACCAGCTCCACCGCGGCGGCGGCCGGCACGGCGGTGATCGCCTCGCCCCCGACCGCCTCGGCCGCCAGCTGGGCCAGCACCGGGCGGATCGCCTTGCCGCCGTCCGCGTCGGTCGGGTCGCCGTGCTCGTCCCACCACCCCAGGTGGTAGCCGGCGACGCGGCGCGCCGCGGCGGGCAACCCGTCGACGGCGGCGCGCAGGGCCGGCTGCACCAGGTCGCGGCTCCACGCCACGACTTCGCGCACGGGTCGGGCACCGGCGATGGCTTCGGGCGGCACGACGCACCTCCTGGTCGGTCGGGTCGGCGGAGCCGCCGGGACGCGATCGCGCCCGCGGCTCAGGCCAGCTGGCGGTCGACCACGTCCGGCGAGAGGACGTGCTGCACCACCATCGCCGCCGCGCCGAGCACGCCGGCGTCGTCACCCGCCTGCGACGGCACGATGCGCAGGTTCCCGGTGGCCAGCGGCAGGGAACGCCGGTAGATCGCCTCGCGCACGCCGGCCAGCAGCATCTCGCCGGCGAGCGCGACGGTGCCGCCGACGACGATCAGCGACGGGTTGAACATGCTCACGCAGGCGGCGAGGACCTCGCCGATGTCGCGGCCCGCCTGCCGCACGGCCTGACCGGCTTCGAGGTTGCCCGCGCGGACCAGCGCGACGACGTCCGCGCTCGTGTGCGCCTCGACGCCCTTGGCGCGCAACGCCGCCGCGATGGCGGACCCGCTGGCGACCGCCTCCAGGCAGCCGGTGTTGCCGCAGCGGCACGGCACGTCGCCGGCGTGCGGCGCGAGGATGTGGCCGAGGTCGCCCGCCGAGCCCACCGCGCCGCGGTGCAGCTTGCCGTTGCTGATGAAACCGGCGCCTATCCCGGTGGCCACCTTGATCACGATGAGGTGCTCGGCCTCCGGGAAGCACTTCGTGTGCTCGCCGAGGGCCATCAGGTTCACCTCGTTGTCGACCAGGACCGGGACCCCGAGTTCCGCGCCGATGTGGCTCGGCACGTCGTAGCCGTCCCAGCCGGGCATGATCGGCGGGTTGTTCGGCCGGCCGGTGGAGTGCTCGACGGGACCGGGCAGGCCGATGCCGACCCCCGCCACGCGCGTCGACTCGAGGTCGGTCTCCTCCAGCAGCGACCGCCAGGCCGCCACGAGCCTGGGCAGGACCACTTCCGGGCCCTCGGCGATGTCCTGCTCGAACCGGTGCACCGCGAGCGGCGAAGCGGTCAGGTCCGTCACCGCGATGGTCGCGTGGGTGGCGCCCACCTCGGCGGCGAGCACGACCCGCGCGCGGGCGTTGAACACGAACCGGCCGGCCGGGCGCCCGCCGGTCGACGCCTCACTGCCACCGTCGCTGACCAGGCCCGCGTCCAGCAGCGCGTCCAACCTGGCTCGCACGGTCGACCTGGCCAGGCCGGTCACCGTGGTGAGTTCGGACCGGGTGCGGGGCACGCCGTCGCGGAGCAGGCGCAGCAGCTCTCCCGGAGACGCGGCGCCGACGGTGGAAACGTCTTCTTTCACCCTTCAATTGAAGCAGAGGTTGCAGTCATACGGCGTCAGCCGTCGAAACATGTCCTACTTTTGGTTGACATCCGCCATTACTGATCTTACGGTTCGCCACATGACTGTGACCCACCTAACTCAGCCGGCCGCCGGCGGTCGTGCCGAGCCACGGACACCGCGGGTCGCCGTGGTGGGCGCCGGGTTCATGGGCCGCGTGCACGCGGAAGCGGCCCGACGGGCGGGGGCCGCCGTGGTCGCCGCGGTGGCGAGCACTCCGGACGGCGCGGACCACGCCGCGAAGGCGGTCGGCGCCGAGCGCGGCTACCCCGAGCTGGCCTCGCTGCTCGCCGAAGCGGGCGCCGACGTGGTGCACGTGTGCACGCCCAACGCCCGGCACGCGGAGGCGGTGGAGGCGGCGCTCGCCGCGGGTGCGCACGTCATCTGCGAGAAGCCGCTGGCGGTCGGCGTCGCCCAAGCCGCCGTCCTGGCCGACGCGGCGGTGGCCGCGGGCCGGGTGGCGACGGTGCCGTTCGTGTACCGGTTCCACCCGATGGTGCGCGAGCTGCGGGCCAGGCTGGCGACCGGTCAGGCGGGCGTGGTGTCCACCGTCAGCGGCGGCTACCTGCAGGACTGGCTGTCCCGGCCGAGCGACGACGACTGGCGGGTCGACCCGGCGGTCGGCGGCCCGTCCCGGGCGTTCGCCGACATCGGCTCGCACTGGTGCGACCTGGTCGAGTTCGTCACCGGCGACCGGATCCGGCGGCTGTCCGCGCAGACGGCGACCGTCCAGGCGCGACCGCGGCCGTCCGCCACGCCGACCGAGGACGTCGCGGTCGTCCAGTTCGCCACCGAGTCCGGTGTCCTCGGCACGCTGGTGGTCTCGCAGGTCGCGGCCGGCCGGAAGAACCGGCTGCACCTGGAGGTCTCGGGCACCGAGTCCAGCTTCGCGTTCGACCAGGAGGACCCGGAGCGGCTGTGGGTCGGCAAGCGCGACGGCAACCAGGTGCTCCTGCGCGACCCGGGGACGTTGTCGCCCTCGGCGGCCCGCTACGCGCGGCTGCCCGCCGGCCACGCGCAGGGCTACCAGGACTGCTTCGACGCCTTCGTCGCCGACACCTACCGCGCCGTGCTCGGCGAGGACCGGCCGGACGGCTTGCCGACCTTCGCCGACGGCCTGCGGGCGGTCCGGATCACCGACGCGGTCCTGACATCTGCCGCGTCGTCCGGGGCTTGGACGGAGGTGGCCCGATGACCGCAGAGGGCGATGTCGTCGTCCGCCTCACGGGGATCACCAAGAGCTTCCTGGGGGTGCCCGTGCTGCGCGGCGTCGACCTGGAACTGCGCGCGGGCGAGGTGCACGCGCTCATGGGCGAGAACGGGGCCGGCAAGTCGACCCTCCTCAAGGTCCTCGCGGGCGCGCACCGGCCGGACGCGGGCCAGGTGGAGGTCAACGGCGAGCCGGTCGCGTTCGCCACTCCCCGGGACGCCCAGCGGGCGGGCATCGCGATCATCCACCAGGAGTTCAACCTCTTGGAGCACCGCACCGTCGCGGAGAACGTCTACCTCGGCCGCGAGCCCGTCCGCCGGGGTCAGGTGGACCGCCGCAAGATGGAGGCGGACACCAAGGCGCTGCTGGACTGGCTCGGCGAGGACGGGGTCGACCCGGCCGAGACCGTCAACCGGCTGTCGGTCGCGCAGAAGCAGGTCGTCGAGATCGTGAAGGCGCTGTCCACCGACGCCAAGGTGCTGGCGATGGACGAGCCGACCGCCGCGTTGGCCGACCACGAGGTGGAGCTGCTGTACGGCCTGGTCGACCGGTTGCGCACCAGGGGCATCGCGATCCTCTACGTCTCGCACCGCATGCGCGAGGTGTTCGACCTGAGCAAGCGGATCACCGTGCTCAAGGACGGCGCGTTCGTCACCTCCGCCCTCACCGCCGAGCTGACCTCCGACCAGCTCGTGCGCCACATGGTCGGGCGGTCCCTCGACGCGCTCTACCCCGACCGCGCGACCCCGGACGACCTCGGCGACGTGCGGCTGGCGCTGCGCGGCGCGGGCAACGACCGGGTCCGCGGCGTGACGTTCGAGCTGCGGGCGGGCGAGATCGTGGGCATCGCCGGGCTCCAGGGCTCCGGGCGGTCCGCGATCGCGCGGGCGATCTGGGGCGTCGAGCCGTTCACCACCGGCACGCTCGAGGTCGACGGCGTCGCGCGGCGGATCACCGACCCGCGTGCCGCCGTGCGGCTGGGCATCGGCTACGTCACCGAGGACCGCAAGGGGGAGGGGCTGGCGCTGCGCCAGTCCATCCGGGACAACGCGCTGCTCGTCCGCCGGGCGGCGCTGGCGGGCGGCGCGGGGCGGCGCAAGTCCGACCTCGCCGAGCTGCTGAAGTCGGTCGCGGTCGTGGGACGGGGCGAGCACCAGGAGGTGCGCTACCTGTCCGGCGGCAACCAGCAGAAGGTCGTGCTGGCCAAGTGGCTCGCGGTCGGACCGCGCGTGCTCGTCGTGGACGAGCCCACGCGCGGCGTCGACGTCGGCGCGAAGCAGGCGGTGCACCGGCTGCTGCGCGACCTCGCCCGCAGCGGGGTCGCGATCCTGATGATCTCCTCCGAACTGCCCGAGCTGATCGGCATGAGCGATCGGGTGCTGGTCGTCCACGAGGGCGCGATCGTGGGCGAGCTGCCCGCGGGCGCCGGTGAGGAAGCCGTCATGGGCCTCGCCACGGGGCACGGTATGGGAGAAGTGGCGTGAGCGTCGTGCAGGAGAAGGTCAAGCTCGCGGGCGCCGCCCGCCGTGGCGGGGTCCGGCGGTTCGGCTTCACGCCGACCGTCACCGTCTACCTGGCCCTGGTCGTGCTGCTCGTGGTCGGCAGCATCCTCGTCGGCCTGAACGGCGGCGTGCTGCTCGACCAGGGCGGCATCCTCAACATCCTGACCCGCAGCACCGTGCTGGGGCTGGTCGCGGTCGGTCAGACCATCGTGATCATCACCGGTTCGCTCGACCTGTCCGTGGCCTACCTGGTCGGGCTGTGCTCGCTCGTGGCGGCGGAGACGATGGCGGGCAGCGACGGGATGATGGTGCCCGGCGTGCTGCTGGCGCTCGGCGTCGCCGCGGTCGTCGGCCTGGTCAACGGGCTGGTCGTCACGGTCCTCAAGGTCAACGCGTTCATCGCGACCCTCGGCGTGGCGCTCATCCTGCGCGGCTACCTGGAGGAGAACTACACCGGGCCGGCGGGCAGCGTGCCGCGCGCGTTCCAGCACCTCGGGTTCGACCGCATCGGCCCGGTCCCGGTCGGCGTGCTGCTCATGCTGCTCGTCGCCGCGGCGGCGTGGTGGTACCTCAAGCGCACCCGCGCCGGCTACCACACCTACGCGGTCGGCGGCGACGTGGACGTCGCCCGGCTGTCCGGTGTGCGCACCGGCCGCACGATCGTCATCGCCCACGTGCTGTGCGCGGTCGCGGCCGGTCTCGCCGGGGTGTTCCTGGCCAGCCGGCTCGGGTCCGGCGCGCCGTACGTCGGCACGGACGCCGGGTACGACCTGGAGTCCATCGCGGCCGTCGTGCTCGGCGGCGCGGCCCTCGCGGGCGGTCGCGGCGGCGTCGTCGGCACGATCGGCGGCGTCCTCATCCTGGCCACCCTCGACACCGTCTTCGACGACCTCGCGGTCGACCCGTTCTTCAAGGACGTGGTGCGCGGCATCGTCCTCATCGTCGCGGTGGCGCTCTACGCGCGCCGCAAGCTCTCCAGGAGGTCCGCGTGAGCGCGCCGACCACGTGGCGTCCCCGGCTGGCGGACGGCACCGCGCCCGTGCTGGTGGTGCTCGCCGTGCTGCTGGTGGCGCTGGCCTTCACCGGCCCCGCCTACGCGGAACCGGCCGGGTACCTGGCGCTGCTCAAGCGCGCCGCGCCGCTGGTGCTCCTGGCCATCGGCCAGTACTTCGTCATCGTCTCCGGCGGGTTCGACCTGTCGGTGGGCTCGCTGGTCACCGCCGAGGTGGTGATCGCGGCCCGGCTGATCGACGGCCAGGAGTCGGCGACCGGCTGGGTGATCGTGCTGCTGCTCGGCTTCGGCCTGCTGGTCGGCCTGGTCAACGGGCTGGTCACGACCAAGCTGCTGGTGCCGTCGTTCATCGTGACCCTGGGCATGCTGCTCATCCTCGACGGCGCGGTGTTCCTGTGGACCGGGGGCGCACCCCGCGGCGCGCTGTCACCGTCGTTCCGCGTGTTCGGCCGCGGTGGCGTCGACCTGCCGGTGCTCGGCCACCTGCCGTGGTCGGTGGTGATCCTGCTGGCCGTCCTGGTCGCCGCCGTGCTGTTCATGCGCAGCGGCACCGGCCGCACGCTGGTCGCGGTGGGGGACAACGAGAACGCCGTGCGGCTGGCCGGCGGTCGGGTCGATCACCTGAAGGTGCTGGCGTTCGGGCTGTCCGGTCTGCTCGCGGCGCTGGCCGCGATCCTGCTCGGCGGGTTCGCGGGCGTGTCGGCGCAGGTCGGCGAGGGGCTGGAGTTCCGCGCCATCACCGCCGTCGTGCTCGGCGGCGTCCTGCTCGGCGGCGGGCGGGGTTCCGTCGTCGCCGCGGCCGCCGGCGCGCTCACCCTCGAAGCCCTCTTCTCGCTGCTCAACCTGCTCGGCGTCTCCGGCGCGCTGGAGTCCGCCGTGCAAGGCGTGATCATCATCGCCGCCGTCGCCTACGCCGCCCTCGGCCTCACCCCGCGGCTCCGGTTCCGCCACCGCGCGGGCACACCCGAGCCCGCCCGCCGCTAGTCACCGCCGCACAAGGAGATCCGATGAACAGGAAGTGGTCCGTCGTGGCCGTCGCGGGCCTGCTGGCCATGGCCGGCTGCAGCAGCGACCTGCCCGTCGACACCGGGACGTCCGGCACGACGGGTGCGACGAAGGACGCCGGCGCGAAGTCGGAGTTCTTCGACCAGGCGCGGTACGAGAGCCAGCTCAAGTTCCGGTCGACCACCCCCGAAGGGCCGGCCGACAAGCCCTGGGAGCAGATGATCTCGCCCGCGATGGTCGACACGGTGAAGCTCGCCAAGCCGGGTGGCGACTACCACCTGTGCTTCTCCAACGCCTCGGTCGACAACCCGTGGCGGCAGGTCGGGTTCAAGACCATGAAGGAGGAGGTGAAGCTGCACCCGGAGATCACCAAGTTCACCGTGCTCGACGCGGAGGCCAAGGACGACAAGCAGATCAGCGACATCCAGTCGTTCGCCTCGCAGGGGTGCAGCGCGCTCATCGTGTCGCCGAACACGACGGCGACCCTCACCCCGGCCATCGAGGCGGCGTGCAAGACGAACGTCCCGGTGATCGTGTTCGACCGCGGCGTCAACACCGCCTGCCCGGTGACGTTCATCCACCCGATCGGCGGGTTCGCCTTCGGGGCGGACGGCGCGGAGTTCCTGAAGGAGAAGGTGAAGGCGGGCGGCAAGGTGCTGGCCCTGCGCATCCTGCCCGGCGTCGACGTGCTGGAGCAGCGGTGGGCCGCGGCGAACGAGATCTTCTCCGGCAGCGACCTGAAGATCGTCGGCGTCGAGTTCACCGACGGTGACGCGGCCAAGACCAAGACCATCGTCAACGACTACATCCAGCGCGAGGGCCAGATCGACGGCGTGTGGATGGACGCGGGCGCCACCGCCGTGGCCGCGGTCGAGGCGTTCCAGGACGCGGGCGTGCAGATCCCGGCGTTCGTCGGCGAGGACCAGCAGGACTTCCTGCGGATGTGGGCCGACGAGAAGATGACCGCCGTCGCGCCGACCTACCCGACCTACCAGTGGCGCACCCCGGTCATCGCCGCGCTGAAGATCCTCAACGGTCAGCAGGTGCCCAAGGAGTGGGTGCTGCCGCAGCCGAAGGTCACCCAGGACACGCTCCAGAGCTTCCTCAAGCAGGACATGCCGCCGCTGCACTACGCGATGTGCGGGTGCGAGTCGATGCCCGGCTACCCCGCGCCCTGGAAGTGACCACCCGACCCGGCCCGGACGGAGGAGCAGTGCACGCGATCGGTGTGAGCACGTGGGTCTGGACGTCGCCGCTGCGCGACGCGGCACTCGCCGAGCTGGCCGCGCGGGTGGCCGGCTGGGGGTTCGACGTGCTCGAACTGCCGGTGGAGGAGCTCGGCGACTGGGACCCGGCGCGCGCCGCGCGGGTGCTGGCCGACCACGGCCTCGCCGCGACCGTGTGCCTGGTGATGCCGCCGGGCCGGGAACTGGTGGCGGCCGAGCCCGCCACCGTCACGGCCACCCAGGACTACCTGCGGCGGGTCGTGGACGTCGCGGCGCAGGTCGGCTCGCCCGTCATCGCGGGCCCGGCCTACGCGTCGGTCGGCCGCACGTGGCGGATGTCGGCGGGGGAGCGGCGCGACCGGATCGCCGAGCTGCGCGACAACCTCGCGCCGGTGGTGGAGCACGCCCGGTCGGCGGGCGTGCGGATCGCCGTCGAACCGCTCAACCGCTACGAGACCAGCCTGCTCAACACGATCGGGCAGACCTTGGAAGCGCTGGACGGGCTGCCGGTCGACGGGTGCGGCGTGGCGGTCGACGTCTACCACCAGAACATCGAGGAGAAGCACGTCGGCGCCGCGATCCGGTCGGCCGCCGGTCGGATCGCGCACGTCCAGGTGTGCGGCAACGACCGCGGCACGCCGGGCGAGGACCACCTCGACTGGCCCGACGTCGTCGCCGCGCTCGCCGAGGCCGGCTACTCCGGGCCGCTGTGCATCGAGTCGTTCACCGGCGAGAACGCGAGCATCGCGACCGCCGCGTCCATCTGGCGCCCGCTCGCGCCCACCCAGGACGCGCTCGCCACCGACGGCCTGAAGTTCTTGAAGGAGGTGATCGGCACCAGCTGACCGGCGTCACCACCACTCACCGGCGCCGGCACGCCGGGCGGAACAGAAAGCGTGTGGAGGATCGTGAGAACCCCTGTGTCCCGCTTGCGCACCGTCTTCGCTCTCCTGCTGACCTTCCTCGTCGTGGCCGGTTTGCTGCCGGCGACCGCCGCGGCGCACCCCGGCCACGACGCGCCGGCCGAGTTCCGAGCCCTGCTGTTCACCAAGACCGCCGCGGGCGCCTACCGCCACGACTCGATCCCGGCCGGTGTGGCGATGGTCGAGAAGCTCGCCGCGGACCACCACTTCGAGGTGGTGCACAGCGAGGACGCCACCCAGTTCACCGACGCGAACCTGGCCGGCTTCGACGTCGTCATCATGCTCCAGAACGGCGGCATGGTCTGGGACACCGACGCCCAGCGCGCGGCCGTGAAGACGTTCGTCAACAACGGTGGCGGCATCGTCGCCATCCACAACGCGACGGACATGAACATCGAGTCGTCGTTCCCGTGGTGGGACGACTTCGTCAACGGCGGCGCGCACATGACCGCGCACTCCGCCAACGGCCTCACCGCCACCTCCTACCAGGTCGACGAGGTGCACGAGTCGACCAGGCACCTGCCGGACCGCTGGCAGAAGGCCGAGGAGTGGTACAACTTCAAGCCCAGCATGCGCGGCAAGGTGCACCCGCTGGTCGAGGTGGACGAGAAGACCTACGACCCGGGCTCCGAGGCCATGGGCCACGACCACCCGATCAGCTGGTGCCGTGACGCCGAGGGCGGCCGGGTCTGGGCGACCGGCATGGGCCACAACGCCGCCGACTACACCGAGCCGACCTTCGTCGCGCACGTGCTGGGCGGCATCCGCACCGCCGCCGGCGTCGTGCCCGCGGACTGCGGCGCCACGGTGGACGCCAACTTCGAGAAGGTGACGCTGGACGACGCCACCCACGCGCCGACCACGCTGGACATCGCGCCGGACGGCCGCGTGTTCTACACCGAGCTGCTCGGCCAGATCCGCGTGCACGACCCCGCCTCCGACGCCACCTCCACGGCGTTGACGCTGCCGGTCTACAGCGGCGGCGAGGACGGCCTGGTGTCGTTGGCCCTGGCGCCGGACTTCGCCACCAGCAACCACCTGTACGTGTACTACTCGCCGGCGGGCACGGCCGAGGTCAACCGGGTCTCGCGGTTCACCGCCGAGCGCAGCGTGATCCGGCCGGACAGCGAGAAGGTCCTGCTGGAGATCCCGGCGTCGCGCCGCGAGGAGCCCGGCCACACCGGCGGGTACCTGGAGTTCGGGCCGAACGGGAACCTGTACATCGGCGTCGGCGACGACACCAACCCCTTCCAGTCCAGCGGGTACGCCCCGGTGGACGAGCGGCCCGGCCGCGACCTGTTCGACGCGCAGAAGACCTCGGCGAACACGAACGACCTGCGCGGCAAGATCCTGCGCGTGCACCCGGAGCCGGACGGCACCTACACCGTCCCGCCGGGCAACATGTTCGCGCCGGGCACGGCCAAGACCAGGCCCGAGATCTACGCCATGGGCTTCCGCAACCCGTTCCGCTTCAACGTCGCCTCCGACGGCACGGTGTTCATGGCCGACTACGGCCCGGACGCGGGCGGCGACAACCCGTCGCGCGGCCCCGGCGGGCTGGTCGAGTGGAACGTCATCAAGGAACCCGGCAACTACGGCTGGCCGTACTGCGTCGGCGACAACACCCCGTTCAACGACTTCGACTTCGCCACCAACACGTCCAAGGCGAAGTTCGACTGCGCCAACCCGGTGAACGACTCGCCGAACAACACCGGCCTGACCGCGCTGCCCGCGGCCAAGGCCGCCGACGTCTGGTACGGCAACGGCGCCGAGGGCGACGAGTTCCCCGAGATGGGCACCGGCGGCGAGGCCCCGATGGCCGGGCCGCGCTACGAGTTCGACCCCAACCTGGCCTCGGACGTCAAGTTCCCCGAGTACTACGACGGCAAGCCGTTCTTCTACGACTGGGCGCGCAACAAGTTCTGGACGTTCTCCCAGGACGACCAGGGCGGCCTGCTCAAGATCAACGAGTGGTTCAAGAGCGCCGCGCCGTTGGCGCCTATGGACATGAAGTTCGGTCCGGACGGCGCGATGTACGTCGTGGAGTGGGGCGGTGGCTACGGCCGCGACAACCCGGACTCCGGCGTCTACCGGATCGACTACACGCAGGGCAACCGGCGGCCGACCGCGAAGGCGACGGCGACGCCGTCCTCGGGCCGAGCCCCGCTGCCGGTGAAGTTCTCCGCCACGCAGTCCTCCGACCCCGAGGGCGCCGCGCTGACCTACGCGTGGACCTTCGGCGACGGCGGCACGTCCACCGAGGCCGAGCCCACCCACACCTACACCGCCGACGGCGTCTACAACGCGCAGCTCACCGTGACCGACCCGTCGGGCAAGAGCGGCGTGACCAACGTCCAGGTGACGGTCGGCAACACCGCGCCGTCGGTGACCATGACGTCCCCGGTCGACGGCGGGTTCTTCGACTTCGGCGACAAGGTCGCGTTCGACCTCGACATCACCGACCCGGAGGACGGCCAACCGGACTGCGCCAAGGCGGTCCTCCAGCCCGCCCTCGGCCACGAGGCGCACGCGCACCCGATCGACCAGATCAACGCGTGCGAGGGCGAGTTCACCACGCTGGTGGACGACGGCCACGCCGACGCGGACATCTTCTACTCCGTGGACGCGTCCTACACCGACCGCGGCGCGGGCGCGCTGCCGCCGCTGGTCGGCCGCGACCTCGCGGTGATCCAGCCCAAGCACAAGCAGGCCGAGTTCCACCAGGAGTCCTCGGGCGTCCTGGTCTCCGCCGACCCGGCCGCCGAGTCGGGCAAGCGGGTCGGGGACCTCGGTGACGGCGACTGGATCGCGTTCGACCCGGTGAACCTGCACCGCATCGACCGCGTCACCGCACGCGTGGCGTCCGCGAGCGCCGGCGGGTCGATCGAACTGCGCCGGGGTTCGCCCACCGGCGACCTCCTCGCCACCATCGCGGTGCCCGAGACCGGCGGCACCGGCCGGTACGCGACGGCACCCGACGTGGCGGTCACCGACCCGGGCGGCACGATGAAGCTGGTCGCGGTGTTCCGCGGCCCGGCCAACCAGTTCACGCTCGACTCGTTCACGTTCATCGGCAAGGGCGTGTCGGTCAACGCCGCGCCGCACGTGGTCGTCACGGCGGACCCGGCGACCGGCGCCGCGCCGTTCACCACCGAGCTCACCGCGACGGCGACCGACGCGGAGAACGACGCGCCGTTCACCTACGCGTGGGACCTCGGCGACGGCACGTCGGCGTCGGGCGCCGTGGTGCGGCACACCTACGCCGATGACGGCACGTACCACGCGTCCGTGACGGTCACCGACGCGGCCGGGCGGACCAAGAAGGTGTCCACGCCGGTGGTGGTGCGCGACCCGCCGATGCCGCCCATCACCTGCGCCACGCCGGACCCGGCCGTCGCGCCGAGCGACGAGTTCGACGGCGACCGGCTCGACGGGTGCCGCTGGAACGCCGTCGTGCGACCGGACCTGGAGTCCATGCGCATGGGTGACGGTGTGCTGAGCATCGACACGCTGCCCGGCGACATCAACGGCGGCAACAACGACGACCCGCGCAACTTCGTCCTCCAGAACGCGCCCACGGGCGACTGGACGGTGGAGACGAGGTTGGCCGCGCCCGTGGTCGAGCAGTGGCAGCTCGCCGGCTTCATGGTGTACGCCAACGACGACGACTACGTGAAGTTCGACGTCGTCGCGCGCAACGCGCCGGGCCAGGCCGTGACGCTGGGCGCGGAGCTCGTCTCCGAGAACAACGGCTCGTTCGGCGACGGCGGCAACCGCGGCCTCGCCATCGGCACGCCGGAGAGCGGGTGGTGGCACCTGCGGCTGAAGAAGGTGGGCAACACCTACAGCGGCGAGATCAGCGACGGCGGCACCACCTGGACGTCCATGGGCGCCCCGGTGACCAACGACGTGCCGAACGCGAAGTTCGGCCTGATGGCGATCGGCCCGTCGCAGACCATGGGCCCGGTGACGGTCGACTTCGACTGGTTCCGGGTGTCCGGTGTGGACACCACCGCGCCGGAGGTCACGGCGACCGTCGACCCGGCCGCGCCGAACGGCGGGGACGGCTGGTGGACCAGCGCGCCGACCGTGGCGGTCACCGCGGTGGACGCCGGTTCCGGCGTGGCCGGCGTCGAGTACCGGATCGACGGCGGCGACTGGAAGCCCTACACCGCGCCGTTCCCGGTGACCGGTGACGGCGCCCACGCGGTGCAGTACCGGGCGACCGACGTGCGGGGCAACCGGTCCGAACCCGGTTCGGTGGCGGTCAAGGTCGACGCGAGCGCGCCGACCGTGAGGCTCACCGGGCTGCACGACGGCGTGAGCTACGGCCACGCCGAGGACAAGGTGGTCACCTGGCAGGGCGAGGACGCCACGTCCGGGGTCGGCACGGTCACCGCCACGCTCGACGGCCGCCCGGTGACGTCCGGCACGACCGTCTCCATGCACGCGCTCGCGCTCGGCGCGCACACCTTGGCGCTGACCGCGACCGACAAGGCGGGCAACGAGCGGGACGTGGTGGTGACGTTCACCGTCACGACCTCGTTGCCCGACCTGCAGGCCATGGTCGACCGGTTCGCGGCGGAGCGGCGCATCACGTCGTCCGTCGCGCGCGGGCTGGACCGCGACCTGGACGAGGCGCGGCGGCTGCTGTTCGACGGCAAGCCCGCCAAGGCGATCGAGAAGCTGGAGGGCTTCCGCGACGCGGTGTCCCGCAAGGTGACCGATCGCGCCGTGCGCGACCTGCTCGTCGCCGACGCCGACGTGGTGATCGCGGCGCTGCGGGGGCAGGCGGGCGGTAGCTGATGGGCAATGGCCGGAGCCACCGTGCTCCGGCCACCAGCGCGTGGGGCGGTTGCCGGACCGCACCCACCCGACCGGTGCCGGGACGTCCGCGTCCCGGCACCGTTCGGTGACCGGATGTTGAGTGAGCGGGCGAAGGAGGGTGGCCAATGACGGACGAACCCACCGGGCTGTGGCTGATCGGGGCACGCGGATCGGTCGCGACGACGGCGATGAGCGGGCTGCTGGCGCTGCGCGCCGGCCTGGCGCCGCCGACCGGCTGCGTGACCGGACGACCAGAGCTGGCCGGTGTCCCCATGCCGGGCTGGCACGACCTGGTCGTCGGCGGGCACGACGTCGTCGACACACCCCTGGTCAAGCGCGCCGAGCAGCTGGTGGACAGCGGCGTGCTGCCGCACCGCCTGCTCGGCGCGATCGCGGACGGCCTGCACGCGGCCGACGCCGAGGTCCGGCCCGGCTACCACCCGGTGACGCACCGGGGCAGCCAGGCGGAGGCGGCCCGCCGGCTGGCCGCCGACATCACCGACTTCCGCGAGCGGCGCGGTCTCGCGCGGGTCGTGGTGGTGAACGTGTCCTCGACCGAACCGCCCGTGCCCGCCGCGCCCGAGCACGGCGACCTGGCGTTGTTGGAGGAAGCGCTGGCCGACCCGGCGCGCGCGGTGCTGCCGCCCAGTTCGGTGGCGGCGTACGCGGCGTTGCGCGCGGGTTGCCCGTTCGTGGACTTCACCCCGTCCACCGGGATCGCGCTGCCCGCGCTGGACGAGCTGGCCCACCGCGAACGGCTGCCGTACGCGGGGCGCGACGGCAAGACGGGGGAGACGTTGCTGCGCACGGTGCTCGCGCCGATGTTCACCGCGCGGGCGTTGCGGGTGCGGTCGTGGGCGGGCACGAACCTGCTCGGCGGCGGCGACGGCGCGACGCTGGAGGACCCGGCGCACGCCGACAGCAAGCTGGAGTCGAAGGGACGCGGGCTGGCGGCGTTGCTGGGTGAGGACGTCACCGCGCCGCTGCACATCGACAACGTGCCCGACCTGGGCGAGCAGAAGACGGCGTGGGACCACGTGTCGTTCGAGGGGTTCCTCGGCGTGCGGATGTCGCTGCAGCTGACCTGGACGGGGCTCGACTCCTCGCTGGCCGCGCCGCTCGTGCTGGACCTGACCCGGCTGGTGGCGGCGGCGCACGCGGCCGGCGAGGTGGGTGCGCTGGGCGCGCTCGGGTTCTTCTTCAAGGACCCGCTGGGCAGCGACGAGCACCGGTTCGCCGAGCAGACCCGTGAGCTGTACCGGTGGGCGGGTGAGCTGGCGTGAGGGCGTACGCGGAGCTGGTCCGCGCGCCGGCCGCGCTGACCGTGCTCGGTGACACCCTGGCGGGCGCGGCGGCGGCCGGTGTGCCGTTGCGGGGCAGGCGCTTGCTGCTGCCGCTGTCGTCGGTGGCGCTGTACTGGTCCGGGATGGCGCTCAACGACTGGGCCGACCGCGAGCTCGACGCCGTGGAACGCCCGGAGCGGCCCATCCCGTCCGGCCGCGTCAGCCCTCGTGCCGCATTGACCTTCGCGGTGGCCCTCAGCGCGACCGGGCTCGGCCTCGCCGCGCTGGCCGGTGGGCGTGACTCGGTGGCGGTCGCGGTGCCGTTGGCGGTGGCGGTGTGGTCCTACGACACGGTGCTGAAGGACACCGCGGCGGGACCGCTGGCGATGGCCGCGTGCCGAGGTCTGGACGTGGCGCTCGGCGCGGGCCGGGAACGGGCGGCGAGCGCCCTGCCGGCGGCCGCCGTCCTGGCCGGGCACACGCTCGGCGTGACGGCGCTGTCGCGCGGCGAGGTGCGGGGCGCGTCCGCCGGTGCGGCGAAGGCGGTGCTCGGCGGCACGGTGGCGACGGCGGTCGCGGCGATCGCCCGGCCGGGGCGGACGTGGCGGCACCGGCTCGGCGCCCTCGCCGGCGCGGCCACGTACGCGGTCACGGTGGGCCGTGCGCAGTTGGCGGCGGTGCGCGACCCCGGTGCGAGCACCGTCCGGTCGGCCACGAAGAACGGCATCCACGGCATGGTGCCGCTGCAGTGCGCCCTCGTGGCGCGCAGCGGGTCGCCGGCCGTCGCCGCCGGTCTCGCCCTGGTGCTGCCGCTGGCCCGCAAGCTGGGTCGGAAGGTGGGGCCGACATGACCTACCACCTGGGCTACGGCACCAACGGGTTCGCCAACCACCGGCTGGACGACGCGCTCGCGGTGATCGCCGACCTCGGCTACACCGGGGTGGCGCTCACGCTCGACCACCACCACCTCGACCCGTTCGCACCCGACCTCGCGCAGCAGGTCAAGAAGGTGGCCGCGCGGCTGGACCGGCTCGGTCTCGGTGTCGTGGTGGAGACCGGCGCGCGGTTCCTGCTCGATCGGCGGCGCAAGCACCACCCGACGCTGGTGAGCGACGAGCAGGAGGTCCGGGTGGACTTCCTGCTGCGCGCGGTGGAGATCGCGGCCGACCTCGGGGCCGACTGCGTGTCGTTCTGGTCCGGCATCGTGCCACCGGACGTGGACGACGAGGAGGCGTGGCGGCGGATGAGGTCGGGCGTCTCGGCGGTGCTCGACGGCGCGGCCCGGCACGGCGTGCCGCTCGCGCTGGAACCCGAACCCGGGATGCTGGTCGAACGGCTCGACCAGGCGCTGCGGCTGCGCGCCGACCTCGGTTCGCCCGCCCTGCTCGGGATCACCCTCGACGTGGGGCACTGCGTCGCGGTCGAACCCGAGGACGCCGCCGCGTGCGTCCGGCGCGCGGGCGACCTGCTGCTCAACGTGCAGCTGGACGACATGCTGCCGGGCGTGCACGAGCACCTGGAGTTCGGGGAGGGCGACCTGGACCTGGCCGCCACCCTCGCCGCGCTGGACGAGATCGGTTACACCGGGCTGGCCGGTGTCGAGCTGCCCCGCCACAGCCACGCCGCGCCGGACGTGGCGCGCCGCGCGATGAGCGCGCTGCGCGAGGCGTCGTCCGGGCTGGGGGCGGTGGCTGGGAGTGCGCTGCGCGAGGCGTCGGCCGGTCCGGAGCACCCGTGGCTGGCCGAGGCCGAGCGCGCGGTGCGGGCCGATCCCACGGCGATCCGGTCGATCTTCCCCGCGGTCGGCCGGGCCGTCGGCAGGCAGGCGTTGCGCGGCGAGGCCGACCCGCTCGGCGTCGTGCACGGGACCGTCGACGACGCGGCCCGCACCCGACTGCTGACCGCGCTCGCGTCGGCGACCGGCCCGCAGGAGCTGGCGGCCGAGCTGCTCTCGCTCTACCGCTTCGGTGACGACGCGGAACGCCGTGGCGTGCTGCGCGGGCTCGCCGCCGTCGGGGACGAGGCGCCCGCGGCCGGTGTCGAGCTCGTCAAGGACGCGTTGCGCACCAACGACACCAGGCTCGTCGCCGCGGCGCTCGGTCCGTTCGCCGCCGATCACCTCGACGCGCACTCGTGGCGGCACGGCGTGCTCAAGTGCCTGTTCCTGGACATACCCCTCGCCGCCGTGGCCGGGTTGGACCGGCGCGCGGACGCCGAGCTGCGGCGGATGGTCGCCGCGTTCGCCGACGAACGCCGGGCCGCGGGCCGCACCGTGCCCGGCGACGCGCTCGAACTGCTGAGGAGCCAGACCTGATGCGCATCTTCGACCCGCACATCCACATGACCTCACGGACGACGGACGACTACGAGGCGATGCACGCCGCCGGCGTGCGGGCGGTGGTCGAGCCCGCGTTCTGGCTGGGTCAGCCGCGCACGAACGTCGGCTCGTTCACCGACTACTTCGACGCCCTGATCGGCTGGGAGAGGTTCCGGGCGGCGCAGTTCGGCATCCGGCACCACTGCGCCATCGCGCTGAACCCCAAGGAAGCCAACGATCCCCGCTGCACCCCCGTGCTCGACGTGCTGCCGCGCTACCTCGCCAAGGACGGCGTGGTCGCGGTCGGCGAGATCGGCTACGACTCGATGACCCCGGAGGAGGACGAGGCGTTCGCCCGGCAGCTGGAACTGGCCCGGCAGCACGACCTGCCCGCGCTGGTGCACACACCCCACCGGGACAAGGCCGCCGGCACGGCGCGCACCCTCGACCTCGTCCGGGAGTCGGGCCTGCCCCCGGAACGGGTGCTCGTGGACCACCTGAACGAGATGACCGTGCGCGCGGTGGCCGACTCCGGGTGCTGGATGGGCTTCTCGATCTACCCGGACACGAAGATGGACGAGACCAGGATGGTGGCGCTGCTGGTCGAGCACGGCACGGACCGGGTGCTGGTGAACTCCGCCGCCGACTGGGGCCGGTCCGACCCGCTCAAGACGCACAAGACCGGGTTGGCGATGCTGGCGGCCGGGTTCGACGAGTCCGACGTGGACAAGGTGCTGTGGCGCAACCCGGTCGAGTTCTACGGCCAGAGCGGGCGGCTGGCGCTCGACGAGCCGGACGAGCCGGCCGCGTCACCGACGTTCGCGGGCAACTCGATCCTGCGGGGTGGCTCGTGATCCCGGCGTACTGCACCAACGTCCACCCGGCCGAGGACCTGGCCGGCGTCGTCGCCCAGTTGGACCGCTACGCCGTCCCGGTGCGCGAAGCGCTCGGCGCCGACGCCCTCGCGCTGGGGCTGTGGCTGGCCGAACCGGTCGCGCGCGGCCTCGCGGAGGACGGCGCGGCCCGCCGGCGCTTGGCGGCGGACCTGCGGGCCAGGGGACTGGAGGTGAGCACCCTCAACGCGTTCCCGTACGGCGGGTTCCACCACGAGGTCGTCAAGCACTCCGTCTACCACCCGACGTGGACCGACCCGCGACGCGCCTCGTACACCCTCGCGTGCGCGACCGTGCTCGCGGACCTGCTGCCCGATTCCGCCTCCTACGGCAGCATCTCCACGTTGCCGCTGGCCTGGCGCGAGCCGTGGACCGGCGACGACGACGTGCGCGCCCAGGCCGCGCTCGACACCGTCGCGCGTGGCCTGCGCGCCGAGGCGGCCCGGCACGGCAGGCCGATCAGGCTGGCCGTCGAACCGGAGCCGGGCTGCGTGCTCGACACCGTCGCCGACGCCGTCGCGTGGCTGGCCGACCGCGTCGACCACGACCACGTCGGGATCTGCCTGGACACCTGCCACCTGGCCGTGTCCTTCGCCGACCCGGCCGAAGCGGTCAAGGCCATCCGCGGGACGGGCCTGTCGGTGGTCAAGGTGCAGGCGTCGGCGGCGCTGGAGGTCGCCGAGCCCGGCACGGAGGAGGGCAGGCGGGCCATCGCGGCGTTCGTCGAGCCGCGCTACCTGCACCAGGTCCGGGAGAACGCGCCCACCGGCGTGCTCGCGGCCGACGACCTGCCCGAGGCGCTGACCGACCTGCCCGCCGCGCACCCGTGGCGGGTGCACTTCCACGTGCCCCTGCACGACCAACCGACCGCACCGCTCACCTCCACCACGGACGTGCTGCTGACGGCGGTGGAGGCGGTCCGGTCGACCGCGGACACCATGCCGCACGTCGAGGTCGAGACCTACACGTGGACCGTCCTGCCCGGCGCGGGCGACGACCTGGCCGCCGGTATCGCCGCCGAACTGCGCTGGGCGGCGGACCACCTCGGAGACGGAGGCGCCCCATGAAACCGCTGGTGGTCATCGACGTCGTCGGCCTGACGCCGGCGTTGCTGCCGCACATGCCCAACCTCGCCCGGCTCGGCCGGCGTGGCTGGCAGGCCGAGCTGGGCACCGTGCTGCCCGCTGTGACGTGCAGCGCCCAGTCGACGCTGCTGACCGGGCTCACCCCGGCCCAGCACGGCATCGTCGGCAACGGCTGGTACTTCCGCGACCTCGGCGAGGTCCACCTGTGGCGCCAGCACAACCGGCTCGTCCAGGGCGAGAAGCTCTGGGAGACCGCCCGCCGCGCCCATCCCGGCTACACCGCCGCGAACGTCTGCTGGTGGTACGCCATGGGCGCGTCGACCGACGTCACCATCACCCCGCGGCCGATCTACCACGCCGACGGCCGCAAGTCGCCCGACGCCTACGTCCGCCCGCCGGCGCTGCACGACGAGCTGGTCGGCGAGCTGGGCGAGTTCCCGCTGTTCCAGTACTGGGGACCGACCGCGACCTTGAAGTCCAGCGAGTGGATCGTCGGCGCGGCCCGCCGCGTGCTGGCGTCGCGGCGCCCGGACCTGCTGCTCGTCTACGTGCCCCACCTGGACTACGACCTCCAGCGGTTCGGACCCGAGGGCCCCGAGGCCGCGCGTGCGGCGGCCGAGGTGGACGCCGCGCTCGCACCGCTGCTCGCCGACGCCGAGGCAGCCGGCGCGACCGTCGTGGCGCTGTCGGAGTACGGCCTCACGGCCGCGCGCCGGCCCGTCGACGTCAACCGGGCGTTGCGCCGGGCCGGGCTGCTGGAGGTCTACACCCAGGCCGGCATGGAGCTGCTGGACCCGTGGGCGTCACGGGCGTTCGCGGTGGCCGACCACCAGATCGCCCACGTCTACGTCGCCGACCCGGCCGACGTGCCCCGCGCCCGAGCCGTGCTGGCGGAGCTGCCCGGCGTGGACACCGTGCTCGACCGCGCGGCGCAGGCCGGCGTCCACCTCGACCACGAGCGGTCGGGCGAGCTGGTCGCGGTGGCCGAGCCGGACGCCTGGTTCACCTACTACTACTGGACCGACGACGACCGCGCGCCGGACTTCGCGCGTGGCGTGGAGATCCACCGCAAACCGGGCTACGACCCGGCCGAGCTGTTCTTCGACCCGCACGACCCGCTCGTCAAGGCCAAGGCCGGGCTCAACCTGGCGCGCAAGAAGCTCGGCCTGCGCTACGCGATGAACGTGGTGCCGCTCGACCCGTCGTGCGTGCGGGGCACGCACGGCAGGCTCCCCGACCGCGCCGAGGACGGCCCGGTGCTGCTGTGCTCCGACCCCGCCGCGCCGGACTCGGTCGAGCGGAACGGCCGGATCGCCGCCACCGACGTCCGGGACCTCCTGCTCGACCTGCAAGGCCTGTCCGCACCCGTGAGGGGAACCGACCGCTGAACCGACCGGTGGGCTCGCCCGCGCGGCGAGCCCACCGGCGTCCACTCGCGGGGCAGCTCCGTCCGGAGCCGACCCGCGACGGGGGATCACTTGCCGCGCGGGTAGGTCTTCTGCACCTCGCCCTTCAGGTTCGCCTGGAGGAACGCGCCGCCGTACTCGTCGATCAGGTACACCTTGATCGACGGCGTCTCGTCGATGATGTCGCTGTCGACGATCAGGTACCGCAGGGTCGGCTGCGGGACGCCGAGCTCCTTGTTCGCCTGCTCGAACAGCGCGGGCACGGCGTCCCAGTTCACCTGGTTCAGGTCGATCACCGGCCGGTCGGCGTCCACCCCGTCCGCGCCCTTCCTGGTCGCCTTGCCGCCCCGGTACTCGAAGTCGTCGAAGCCGTTCGCGACCGCCGCGGTCGGTGCGACGGCCGTGGCGTGGTCCGGCCACAGCGTCAGCTCGGACACCATCGTGCCGCCCATCACCCCGCCGAGGGCGGCGACCGCTTCCCGCGCGCCGGCCGGCGTGAGCAGGTCGACCTTCGCCGCGGTGCCCGCGGTGGTCGGCTGGTCGCCGGGCAGGCCGACATCCCGCTGTGTGGCCGCGGTCGTCGTCGTCCCCGTGGGGGATTTCGCCGAGTTGTCCGCGTCCCGGAGGTGGTTCACCAGCACCACGGTCGCGACGACCAGCGCCACCCCGACCAGGGAGAGCACCACGGTGCCCGTCCGCGTGCGGGCCTTGGGCAGCGGGGTGGGGTAGGACTGCGGGTAGCCGTGGGGCTGGGGCCCGCTGACGGGCATCGGCGTCGGCGTCGGCCAGTGGGGGTACTGGGGCTGGGGACCGCTCGGCGGCCCCGGGACGGCGAACCCCACCGGCGTCGGGGGGCCCAGCGGCGGAGGCGAGTCGCGCTCGGCCGCGGCGAACATCTGGTCCAGCACCTCGCCGGTCGGCCGTTCGGCCGGGTCGTTGCGCAGGGCCGCGTTGAGCGCGGGTGCGAGGGCGCCCGCCCGGCGCGGCGGCGGCACCGGCTCGGTCATCACGGCGGCGAGGGTCGCCATCGTGGACGCGCGGCGCATCGGGTGGTAGCCCTCGACGGCCACGTACAGCAGCATCGCGAGCGACCAGAAGTCCGACGCGGTGTGCGTCTCGTCGCCGCGCAGCCGCTCCGGCGCGATGTACTCCGGCGACCCGATCACGTCGCCGGTCGCGGTGAGCTGGGTCGAGCCCTGGAGGGCGGCGATGCCGAAGTCGGTGAGCACGGCGCTGCCGTCCGTCCGCAGCAGCACGTTGCCCGGCTTGACGTCGCGGTGCATCACGCCCGCGGAGTGGGCCGAGCGCAGCGCCGCGAGCACGTCCCGCCCGATCCTCGCCGCGTCGCTCGGGCTGAGCACGCCGTCGCTCAGGCGCGCGTCGAGCGACGTGCCGCGGACCAGCTCCATGACGATCCACGGGTACGGCGAGTCGGCCGACTCGATGATCTGGTAGATCGACACGACGTTCGGGTGCTGCAAACGGGCGAGCGCGCGGGACTCGCGCAGCACGCGCTCCCGCAGCTGGGCGGCCGTCGCGGGATCGCTGTCGACCTGGTCGGCGTCGGCCGGGCGGACCTCCTTGATGGCCACCTCGCGGTGCAGCCCCAGGTCGAGGGCGCGCCAGACCGTGCCCATCCCACCGCTGCCCAGCCTCTCCAGCAGCTCGAACCGGCCGTCGAGGATCCGCCCGGTGTGCTCTCGCTCAGACACCGCGTCACGCTAGCAACCGGCGACCGGAGGACGGAGAACCGGCACTCCCGAGTTCAGAGGTCGGACAGGTCGAGGACGAACCGGTAGCGGACGTCGTTGCGGCCCAGGCGGTCGAGGGCCTCCGCGACGCGGGCCGACGGGAGCGGTTCGACGTCGGCGGCGATGTCGTTGGCGGCGCAGAAGTCGAGCATGGCCGCGGTCGCCGGACGGCCCCCGCTGCCGGCGGAGCCGAGCTTCTTGCGGCCGATGAGCAGGTCGAGCGCCTGGACGGTGACGGGCCCGAGGTGGCCGACCTGGCTGAGCGTGCCGTCCAGGGCGAGAAGTCCCAGGTACGGGCCGAGGTCGTGGGGCACGGGAATGGTGTCGATCAAGACGTCGAACCGGTCGCGGGCCGCGGCCATCCGGTCGGGGTCGGTGGAGACGACGAGGTCGTGCGCGCCGAGCCGGGCCGCCTCGGCCGCGCGGTCCGCCGACCGGCTGACGACCGCGACCTCGGCGCCGAGCGCCACCGCGAACTTGACCGCGAGGTGGCCCAGCCCGCCCAATCCGCTCACCGCGACGCGGGCGCCCGGTCCGACACCGAGGGCCCGCAGCGGTTCCCACACGGTGATCCCGGCGCACATCAGTGGCGCCGCCGCGGCCGGGTCCAGTCCGGCGGGCAGCGGGTAGGCGAACCGGTCGCGCAGGACGTACTCGCGGGAGAAGCCGCCCAGCGTGGTGGACCCGTCGTGGCGGTCGACGCCGCCGTAGGTCAGGGTCGGGAACTCGCGGCAGAAGTTCTCCTGGCCCGCCGCGCACATGGCGCACGCTCCGCAGGAGTCGACGATGTTGCCCACGGCGACGGGGTCGCCGACGCGGAAGCGGGTCACGTCCGGACCGGTCTCGGTCACCACGCCGGTGAACTCGTGGCCCGGCACGAGCGCCGGCACGTCCCCGTCGCGGTGCGCGCGGACGGCGTGCAGGTCGGTGTGGCAGACGCCGCAGTAGTCCACGCGCACCGCCACGTCGTCGCGGCGGAGGTCCCGCCGGGGGATCGTGACCCGGCGCAACGTGCCCGTCGAGCCGTGCGCCTGCCAGCCGGTGGTGCTCCTCATGACGCTCCTTTAAACAGACTGTTCGGTCTGTTTCACGGTAGGCAGGCATCGGGCGAAAAGCAAACCAACTGGTCTGTCTGTAGAGTTCGGCCATGTCCGACCAGCAGCTGACCGCCCGCGGCGCGGCCACGCGGCAGCGCATCCTCGACGTCGCCACCCGCGAGTTCGCCGAACACGGCATCGCCGGCGCCCGCATCGAGCGGATCATCGCCGCGGCACGCACCAACAAGGCCCAGCTCTACGCCTACTTCGGCAGCAAGGAAGGGCTGTTCGACGCGATCTTCTCCGGTTCGCTGGAGCGGATCGTCAACGTCGTGCCCATCGACGCCGCCGACCTGGCGGACTGGGCCGTGCGGCTCTACGACGAGTACCTGCGGCGGCCCGACCTCATCCGGCTCGCCACGTGGGCCCGCCTGGAACGCCGGCCCACCGGCCACCTCGTCGACGACGCCGACCGCCTCGACGACGGCAAGCTCCGGGCCATCGCCGAGGCGCAGGAGGCGGGGCTGGTCCGGGCCGGCGACCCGTTCGACCTGATGGCCCTGGTCATCGCCCTGTCGATGGCCTGGTCGCCGGTCAGCAACGTCTACGCGGCCACCGCCGACGAACCGGCCGCCACCCACGACCGCCGCCGGGCCCTGCTGCGCGACAGCGTCCGCCGCGCGGTCGCGCCCGGCTGACCGGTCACGTGACCGCTCGTCAGGCCCGGCGAGGCGCGCGTTCGAACTCGGTCCCTTCCAGGGCGACCGCCGTGCCGGCCCCGGTATCGCGAGTGCGCGGGGCCGGCACGGTGGCGTGGCGGTTCCTACTTCAGCGCGTACGCCCTGGTGATCGTCTGGCGCTGGCCGTTGCCGTCGGGATCGGTGATGCTCGACCGCAGCGACACGAACCGCGCACCCGCCGGGTGGTCGACGGTCGCCTTCCAGCCACCGTGATCACGCCACACCGCCGCCGGCCGCCACGTCGCGCCGTCGTCGTAGGACACCTCGACGACCGGTGTCGAGACCGTGCCGATCGCGCTGCTCCCGTTGCGCTGGAAGTACACCGGGATGGTGAACCGCTTCCCGGCCGGCGCCGCGTTGTGGTGGTCGAGGTTCGGCGCGAACCTCACCCCCACCAGCGGTAGCGCGACCGCCTCCGCGCCGCTGTGCTCGGACGTGAACGTCCACTCCGCGCTGATCGCGGTGGACAACCGGTCCGACGGCCGGGTCGTGGTGGTGCGCAGGGTGTAGGACGCCCGCTCCGGCACGGCGTCGAACCAGCCCATGCCGTCGTACGGGTGCTCGGCGATCACCCGGCCGTCACGCAGGAGCGTCGTCGTGCCGGCCACGTCGAAGCTGAAGTTCATCCGGCCCCGGCCCTGGTCGGTGGCCGTCGGCACGGCGAAGCTGAAGCGGTCGCCGATCCGGGCGGCGAAGTCGGCCGGGCCGTGCAGCCCTCGTGGCAGTGACGGCCCGAACACGCCGACGTTCCAGCGCTCCGCGGTCGTGCGGTCGAGCGGGAAGCTCCTCGGCTCGACCTGGTACGTGCCCGACACCGCTTGACCCGACTCGTCGATCTCGGTGAAGTCGCCGTCCCACGGCACGTCCGGCGTGTAGTACTCGGTCAGCGCGCCGGGCAGCGGCAGGGGGAGGAACGACTCCCGCAGACCGGTCCGGCCGGACGTGGCGACCGCGTGCTCCGAACGCACCTTCGCGAACTGCCGGTCCCGGTAGCGCCACCGCAGCGTCTCCGGGACGGTGCCCTTCTCCGCGTGCCGGACGTGGTAGAGCGACGAGCCCGTGAACGACTCGCCGTCACGCTCGGCCAGGCGCTGCTCCACGGTGAACGTGAACGCGTCGCTCCTGGTGGTGGCCGGCTTCACCGCGCCCATCTCACGGCCGCCGACGCGCATCAGGTACTGCGTCGCCTTGATGCCGCCCCACGCGGTCTCGCGTTGGAACACCACCTTGCCGTTGCCGGGCTTCGCCTTCGGGTTGTCCAGGTCGAAGCCGACCGGCTCGGCCTCGCGCGCGTCGAGGACGAGCTCGACGTCCCGGGTCAGGTCCAGCGCCGGCTCGACGAACTCGGCGGTGCGGAAGTCGCGCAGCTCCGGGATCGGCAACGCGATCGTGGCGTCGAAGTAGTACTCGCCCTTCGGCAGCCGCATCCTGGCGGTGCCGGACGAGTCGTACAGCGGGAACTCCCGCGGGCGGTCGACGTCGATGAGCCGCGCCGTGTGGAAGTCGGTCGGCGCGCCGTCGAACCCGACGAACTTCACGGTCACGTCGTAGCTCTCCGGTTCGCGGTTCACCGAGATCGGCGTGCGCACCGACCGCCCGTTGCCGGTGGCGATGACCAGTCCACTGTGGACCTTCTCCTCCGAGCCGTCCCTGGTGTCGGTGGTGACGGTCGCGCCGGCCCGACCGCCGGCCGGCACGGTCAGCCGAGCGGGTTCGACCGCGAACGGCGCTCCGGTGGTCGTGAGGTCGAGCGTGACCGGCTCGGCGCCGGTGTTGGTGTAGGTCAGGGTCGTCCTGACCGGCTGGTCGTCGTCGTGCGGCCACTGGGCGATGCCGTTGGTGATGCTCGCCGGCGTCGCGGACACCGCGGCCGTGGTGGCGGCGGCGACGTCGACCCGGCCCGCGCCCTGCTCCGCGACGGTCGACGTGTCGTTCGGCCTGGCGCTGCCGACGAGCCCGGCCTTGAGCTGCTCCGCTCGCCAGTCGGGGTGCCGGCCCGCGAGGACGGCGGCGGCGCCCGCGACGTGCGGCGTGGCCATCGACGTGCCGGACAGGGCGACGTAGCCGTCACCGGCGGGGATGCCGATGCGGCCGTTCTTGGCCTTGGCCGCGACGATGCCCACGCCCGGGGCGGTGATCTCGGGTTTGACGGCGCCGTCCCGCAGGCGGGGGCCGCGACCGGAGAAGTCGGCGAGCCGGTCGTCCCGGTCGACCGCGCCCACGGTCAGCGCGGCGTCGGCCGCGCCGGGGCTGCCGATCGTCCCGGCGGCGGGGCCGTCGTTGCCGGCGGCGACCACGAACAGCACGCCCGTCTCGGCCGAGATCCGGTCGAGCGCCCGGGACATCGGGTCGGTGCCGTCGCTCGGCGAGCTGCTGCCCAGGCTCAGGTTCACCACGTCGGCGCCGCTGCCCGCGGCCCACTCCATGCCCGCGATGATCCAGGACTCCAGGCCGCTGCCGTAGTCGTCGAGGACCTTCCCGTTGAGCAGCTTGGCGTCCGGCGCCACGCCCCGGTGCCTCGCGCCGTTGCCGGTGATGGTCGAGGCGACGTGCGTGCCGTGGCCCTGCCGGTCGTCGGCGGTGTCGCTGTCGGTGAAGTTCCGCTCGCCCACGACCGCGTCCGACAGGTCCGGGTGGGTGGCGTCGATCCCGGTGTCGAGCACGGCGACCGTCGTGCCCTGCCCGGTGTGGCCGGCGGCCCACGCGTCCGGCGCGCCGATCTGCGGCGCCGAGTGCTCGACGCTCGCGCGGACCGGCCCGTCGAGCCAGACCCGCTCGGCCTGGCGCGCGGTGGCCCAGTAGGCGGGCGACCGCTCGACCGAGACGGCGGCGGCGCCCATGGCCGGCAGCTCGCGGCTGACCCGGGCGCCCGCCGCGCGCGGGGTGGCGCCCGGGTAGTCCACGATCAGCGGCAGCCGGTCGCGGGAGGCGTCGTCGTAGCCGGTGCGGGCCAGCTCGGTGACGTCGAACAACCGCGGGTCGAGCGTCCCGCGCGCCAGCGCGAGCGCGGCGTCCTCGGGGATCACGTGGATGTCGCCTTGCACGTCCGTGCGGAGGTGGAAGGTGAGGTGCTCGCGGCCCTCGGCGGGACGCACCTTCGCCCCGTCCGGGCCGCCGAGCGCGACCTCGTCACCGGTCAGCAGCGTCACGGTCGGCCCCACCGGCGTGAACGCGCCAGGCGCCGCGACCGCACCCGGCGCGTTCACGGTGGCCGGCGCCACCACACCGGCGGCGACCGCCGCGGCGAGCAGAGCCCGTCTGTAGATCATCAGCCCTCCAGCTTGGACCCGACGACACGTCGCCGGTCGACACTTCCGGTCCATGCCCAAACGCGGCAGACCCCCGTTCCGCTGCACGCCGGCCGGAACCGGTTCGGCGGCGAGTCGCCCATCGCATCCGGGATGCCGGCCGGCACGCCGAGGTCGTCGACGGGCACCACCGCCCTCGACCCCGCCGCGTGACGGCTGCGCGCCTCGGTCCCTCGTGCTGTGGCTGCGCGCCGACGCCGCAGCGTGACGGCCGGTGGGCCGAACCGTTCGCCGGGGCGGCCGGTGATATTCCCGGCGGAGGCGGCCACCCGGTTGCTACAGTTCGCCGGCCGGCCGCGGGACTTCGGTGCGACTTCCGGAACCCGCCTCTGAAGCGATGATTCGCTGCTCGTGCCCCCATTCCCCGGCCGGCCCCGACACCACTCCCGGAGCAGACGCATGGACGCCCTCACCGCCGACGACATGATGATGTTCATCAACGCGGCGACGACGTCCACGTCCCAACGCGAGTTCCACGGCGGCGCCGACGACCAGCGGCTGTCGCTGGACTTCCTGCACGACTACGTGATCGGCAACTACCGCGACCTGTACGCGGCGGCCCTCGCGCTGGACATCAACGACCACAACGCCGCGCTGATCGTCCGCAAGCTGCTGGAGACCACCGGCGACGCCACCGCCGGCCAGCGGCGGGTCGAGGGCGGGCTGATCGCCCGACGGCTGCGCACCCTGCCGCCCCAGCGCGTGTACGACCTGTTCCGCGCGTTGCGCCGGGCACGGGTGAACAACCGGCGCACCCGCGCGATCATCCGCGAGTGGGTCGCGGCCCGCCCGGACCCGACGTTCGACGCTGTCAAGTACCGCACCGCCCTGAAGGGCGCGCTGCGGCACGCGCACGTCGCGCCGGACGGCGAACTGGGCCCGTTCCTGTTCACGTCCGGCCACCACCCCCGGTACCGCACCCCGCTGCTGGAGACGTGGCGGCGCGCGCACTACGAGCAGGCGTCGGTGTACGAGCTGCCGTACACGGTGGCCGAGGGCTTCGCCGCGAAGCACGGGATCGACCGGGCGACGTTCCTCAAGCGCATCGAGCCCCGGATGACCAGGCTCGAACGGTTCCGGTTGCAGGAGTCCGCACGGCGGGACAAGGCCGCCGTGGCGGTCGACCTCGCGTCGATGCCGCTGACCCGCCTGGCCTCCTACGTCCTGTCCCTGCCGGTGCCCGTGCGGGTCGAACGGCGGGGCGAGCTGACCGGGGCGCTGCGCGCGGCGGCGGTCCGGGCCGCCGGGCCGGCCGCGGGCGGGTGGGGTCGGGTCGCGGCCGTGCTGGACGACAGCTTCTCCGCGTCCGGCTCCACGCAGAAGCGCCGCCGGCCGTTGGCGGTCGCGCTGGCGTGCCACTACCTGCTGGCGGAGTTGGCGGCGGAGTACGTCCCGTTGTGGACGTCGGGGCGCGCCGACGCCCTGCTGGCCCGCCCGCACGGCATGACGCCGCTGGGCGAGCGGGTGCTCGACGCGCTGGAGCACGCGCCGGACCGGCTGCTGATCGTGTCCGACGGCTGGGACAACGCGCCGTACGGGCTCGCGTCGGAGGTGTTGCGGGTGTGGCGGGCGAAGCTCGACCCGGAGCGCCGGGTGGTCGCGGTGCACCTCAACCCCGTGTACGACGCGGGCGACTTCGACGTGAAGCGGCTCTCCCGGTCGGTGCCGACCGTCGGCCTGCGCGATGCGGAGGACGTGCCCGCCCTGGTCGAGTTCGCCCGGTTCACCGAGGGCCGGACCGGGTTCGCCGACCTGCGGGCGCACTTCGACGCCCGGGTGGCCAAGTTCCTGCAGGAGGGGTGACGTGCAGCTCGACCTGACGGGGCTGACCACGCGTGCGGCTCAGGTGTGGGGCGGCGTCCGGCTCGTGCCGTTGACGCGGGACGAGCCGATCACCGGCCTGCGGCTGCACGACCGCGTCTACGGGGACGACCCGGCGATCGTCGAAGTGGGCCCGCGCACGCACTACGCGTCCTACATCCCGCACGGTTTCGTGGCGACGTGGACCGACGACGACACCCCGGTCGCGACGTACGGCACGCAGCTGAAGCGGGGCGCCGCCGCCACGGGGCCGCCGCCGCACGGGATGCGGCTGCGCATCCACCGCCGGATGGCACGCCGGGTCGAGCGCAACCGCTTGCGGTTCCTGCCCCTGCACGTGGCCGTCGAGGGGTACCTGGCGCTGCACTTCGGCGGCCCGGAGGTGGTGTGGGAGGAGTGGTCGCAGCGCGCGATCCGCCGCGGCCTCTCGCCGCGCGTGGAGGAGGCCTACTCGGGCGCCGAGGTCGAGGGCCTGGCGGACGCGCTGAAGCACTTCGAGATCCACCCGGGCCAGTGCGGCGTGCTGGTGTACGTGGCCGACGCGCTGGCGGCGGCGTTCGTCGTCCCGCACCCGGACGACTACCGGGCGCTGCACGCCACCCTCGTGCAGGACATGTACGGCGAGCTGATCCACTACTACGCGACCCTGGCCACGCCCGCGCCCCGGTTCGACGTGCGGCTGCCGGACGACGTGGCGTCGTTGGCCGACCTGCGCGCGGCGGCGGCCCGGGAGCAGGCCGAGTGGGCCCGCTTCCACGACCTGACGATGGCCGCCGGGCTGCTGGGCGAGAGCTACGCGACGAACCGCGTGTACCGGATGGGCGACTACACGCTGTCCCGCTTCCTGCCGACCTTCCGCCTCAAGGAGGAGAACCACATCGGCGAGCTGATCACCGCTCGCGACGGTCGGACGGCGTACCTGAAGACCTTCCGCCTCTCGGAGGCCCAGATCCGCCGCGGCCACCTGCTGACCACCCTGGCGGCCCACGACTGGCACCTCCCGACCGCCGCGAACGCGCTGCGCGTCACCGAGCCGCAGTTGGGCCTGCGCCTGCAGGCGGCCGGGTTCGGCGCGCTGCTCCGCGAGGACGTCCTGGCCCGCTACCGCGCGGGCTGACCGCCGGGGTCAGCGCCAGCCCAGCGCCGGGGCGACGTGGGTGAGGACGTCGTCGAGCAGGTGGGTGTTGTAGTCGACGCCGAGCTGGTTGGGCACGGTCAGCAGCAGCGTGTCCGCCTCGGCGATGGCCTCGTCCCCGACCAGCTGCTCGACGAGGGCGTCGGGTTCGGCGGCGTACGTGCGACCGAAGACCGCCCGGGTGTCGGCGTCGAGGTAGCCGATCTTGTCGGTGCTGCCGCCGTCGTCGCCGAAGTAGGCGCGGTCGAGGTCGGTGGTGATCGCGAAGATGCTGCGCGAGACCGAGACGCGCGGCTCGCGCGACCACCCGGCCTCCGACCAGGCCTTGCGGAACGCCCGGATCTGCTCGGCCTGCTGGACGTGGAACGGCGCGCCGCCCTCGTCGTTCTTCAGGGTCGAGCTCATCAGGTTCATGCCCTGCTCCGCCGCCCAGACCGCGGTGCCGTTGGAGCCCGCGCCCCACCAGATCCGCTCGCGCAGGCCCGGCGAGTGCGGTTCGACGCGCAGCAGGCCCGGCGGGTTGGGGAACATCGGGCGCGGGTTGGGCTGGGCGAAGCCGTCGCCCTCCAGCACGGTCAGCAGCACCTCGGCGTGCTTGCGGGCCATGTCGGCCTCCGTGTCGCCCTCGGCGGGGCGGTAGCCGAAGTAGCGCCACCCGTCGATCACCTGCTCCGGCGATCCCCGGGAGATGCCGAGCTGGAGCCTGCCGCCGGCGAGGAGGTCCGCCGACCCGGCGTCCTCGGCCATGTACATCGGGTTCTCGTAGCGCATGTCGATCACGCCGGTGCCGATCTCGATGCGCTCGGTCCTGGCGCCGATCGCGGCCAGCAGCGGGAACGGCGAGGCGAGCTGCCGGGCGAAGTGGTGCACCCGGAAGTAGGCGCCGTCCACGCCGAGCTCCTCCGCGGCCACGGCGAGGTCGACGGCCTGCAGGAGCGCGTCCGACGCCGACCTGGTGCGCGAGTGCGGCCCGTCGGACCAGTGCCCGAAGGACAGGAATCCGATTTTCTTCACGCCCCGTGGAACGCCTCGGCGAGCTGATTGATTCCTCAACTACTCGTGGCGACCGACCCGGCACGAAGTGCGGCAACCGCCGTGGCGCGGGTCTCAAGCAGGTTGGGCGGTGGCCAGGTCGGGCGCGAGGAAGTCGAGGACGTAACAGCCGAGCGAGCCGTCTTCGGCGCGGCCGAGCCACACCGGGTTCGCGCCGTCGCTCCAGCCCTTCACGATGATCAGGTCGGTGCCCTCGGCGGACAGGGTGCGGTACGGGCCGTCGCCGCTCATGGCCGTCTCGATCTCGGCCTCCTGGTACGCCGCCACGCCGGTGTGGTCGACCAGCGCGAGGGTGGCCGTGTCGACCGGGTTGCCGAAGAACTCGCCGTCGCCCAGCGCCAGTTCGTGGTCACCTTCGAGCAGGGCCAGGTGCCACGAGGTGACGGGCGCGTCCGTGATCGTCACCCGGCACGCGGCGGTCGTGGTCGTGCCCGTGCCGTCCTCCACCACCTGGAACACGTCCACCGGGTACTCGCCGGGCGGCGCCGTCGTGGCCAGCGGGGTGGAGCCGTCGTCGAGCCAGGCGGGGTCCGCGACGACCACCCTGCCGCTGGGCAACCTGATCGTGCCGACCGGGAGCCGCCGGACGGTCAGGGCACGGCCGTCCTCCGTGCGGAACCGCGCGCCCTCGGTGACGGTCTCGGCGATGTGGCGCGGTCGCAGCGGTCGCGGTGGGCGCCACGGGAAGTGGGTGGGCACGACCGCGGGCCCGGGGCGGGCGGTCGCGGGGCCGGTCATCCCGGCGAGGCCCGGCCAGCCGTCGACCGCGGGCACGGCGACGTCCTCCGGCGGCGGCGCCGACTCCGGCCAGTTCGACCCGTCCGACCAGTCGCGCGAGGTCTGCAGCGTGCTGCCGTCCGACTGCACGGCGGTGATCCCGATGGTTTTGATCGCCGCGGTCGCGTCACGGCGGACCCGGGCCCGGAACGTCGGCTGGTCGCCGTCGAACTCCGGCGCGTGCGACCCGGCGTAGTTCCAGCTGCGGACCTCGAACAGCCGCAACCACCCGTCCGGCCAGCGCCGGTACGCGACGCCCCGGTACCTGCGGCCGTCGGCGTCGACGTGCCACAGCTCGGCGTGGTGCTCCGCCCAGCACACCTCCACCACCGCCCGCGCCGTCCCGTCGACGAGCAGGACCACGGCGTACTGGCCGCCCGAGGCGTCCTGGGCGCGTGCGACCGACTCGGACATCGGCGACACCGGGGCACGCGCGCCGGCGTCCCACCCCGCGCAGTACACGACCTCCACCGGCCGGTCCGTCGGCGCGGGCACCTCCGCCACCGGCAGGTCGTCCAGGTCGGGCCCGACGCCCAGCGGTCGGTCGCCCGGCTCGCGGACGTTCGCCAGCGCCAGGAACCCGCCCGCCGTCATGACCACGAGGCCGCCGGCCAGGAGCACCGTTCGTCGGGAGAGGCGCGTGCCCGTCCCGTCCCCTTGCGTCGGCGGGTTCACGGATCGCGACCTTACTGGACGGCCCCGGTAACGATGACCCAGCCGGCGCCGATGCGAATGCGCGCATTTCGTGGACGTCCCGTGTCCATTCCGCGCCCGTGCCCGGCGGCGGTGCCCCGCAATGCCGAAGTTCGTTGCCCAGCGCCGGCTCGGCTGCTTGTCCTGCGCGGGACACGGGGATTCCTGCTGTCGCTCCACTTTGACCTGGGGGATGGTTTGCGGACTTTCCGTGGCGCTGGAGCCTGCGCCGCCGCGCTGCTCGTCGCGACGACACTGGTGGCCGGTGCGCCCGCCGCCGCGGCCGCGGAGCCGCCCGCCGCGCCGTACACGGCCTTCACGACGCACTTCGAGGGCTTCGGCTACATCGACGGGAGCTTCTCCTACGAGGCGTCCCGCAGCACGATCCGGGCCTTCCAGCAGAACGCCAACGGCTACGCGTTGACGATGATGGCGTCCACCACCGGCCACCACCACAGCTTCGACCTGTCGCCGCCGAACGGGACGCGGTTCGAGGCCGGCCGGTCGTACCCGGCGAAGACCGGCTTCTACACGTCCGACTCGATCACGGTGTTCAACGTCGGCGGCGACGGGCAGGGGTGCGAGGGCGCGGCGGCGACCTCCGGCACGGTCAACGTGCACGAGGCCGCCTACGACGAGGCCACGGGCCGGTTCACCGCGTTCGCGGCCGACTACCTGATGCACTGCGACGGCACGACCCGCACCGCCAGGGGCGAGATCCGGTTCCAGTCCGGCGTCGGCTACCGGGCCACGGACAGCCCGGACTACCGCTCGCAGTTCGGGCGGCAGCCCTGGGGTGAGCAGGGCACGTCGACGCAGGTGCCGGTCGAGGTGAACGGCACCGTGCCCACGACCTTCGGCGCGGCGTCGCTGACGGGCCCGAACCCCACCGCCTTCCGGATCACCGCGAACACCTGCTCGGGGAACACCCTCTCCCACGGTCGGACGTGCGCGTTGACCATCACGCCGACGGCCACCGCGGTCGGCGCGCAGACGGCGTCGCTGACCCTCCTGGAGGACTCCGTCGCGGGCAAGGTCAGGCGCCTGCTGTCGTTGGAGGGCTTCGACGCGCGCGGCGACCGGGGCACGTTCTACCCGCTCACGCCCTACCGCGTGCTGGACACCCGCTCCGGCCAGGGCGCGCCGCGCGCCACGGTCGACTCGGGCCAGACGGTGCGCCTGCAGCTGACCGGCCAGGGCGGGGTGCCGGTCGAGGCGTCGACCGTCGTGCTGAACGTGACCGTCACCGAGCCCTCCGGCCCGGGCTACGTCTCCCTGTACCCGACGGGTCTCACCCGCCCG
This sequence comes from Actinosynnema sp. NPDC037264, assembly GCF_055603705.1. Classification (NCBI taxonomy): domain Bacteria; kingdom Bacillati; phylum Actinomycetota; class Actinomycetes; order Pseudonocardiales; family Pseudonocardiaceae; genus Actinosynnema; species Actinosynnema sp. NPDC037264. Next base: position 54,628 of record NZ_JBVJVK010000046.1, read on the forward strand.
ACCGCTCCTCGCTGAACTACGGGTCCGACAGCACCGTGACGAACTTCGCGGTCGTGACCGCCATCCCGTGCTCCGACTGCGGCAGTGGCACGGGTGCGCCGTCCATCGGGGTGTACACCAGCCAGGACAGCCACGTCATCGTGGACATCGTCGGCTTCTACGACGACAGCTCGCTGGAGGGCGGGCTGCGCTTCGAGCCCGTCGTGCCCAACCGGATCGCCGACACCCGCGCGGGTCAGGGCCGGCCGTCCGCGCTCGGCCCGGCCACCACCGCGACCGTCGTCGCGCCGGAGCCGCTCACGGGTCCGGACGTCTGGCGGTTGGCCACCAACGTCACCGCCGTCCAGCCGACCGCCCCCACGTTCCTGACGGTGTGGCCGGCGGGCTACAGCGGCGTCGGCCGTCCCAACACGTCCAACCTCAACCCGTCCGCCGGTGCGATCGTGCCCAACGCCGTGCAGACGATGATCGGCCCCGAGTGCGGGTTCCACGTCTACAACAACCAGGGCTCGAGCCACGTCCTGGTCGACGTCGTGGGCACCTTCTACCACGACCCGCCGCCGTCGACCGCTTCCGCTTCCACCCGCGGGCACGTCGCCCAGGGGCAGGTGGCGGCCCCGAAGGCGGAACCGCTGAACGGGCCCCAGCGCGCGTAGGCAAGGCACCTCCGCCGGAAGTCGACTGTCCGGTGTGGATAATCACGTCCACATCGGACAGTCGGCTCTCGGCGGTGTGCGCGGCACCTGGCGTGAAGGCCCGCGCTGTCCCGCTGGCGGGAGCCGGGGCCCGGATCAGGCCACGGCCACCGTGATCGCGGCGGTGTGCACGGTCCCGCCGTGGGCGAACTCCAGGAACAGCCGGTACTCGCCGCGGTCGGCGAACGTGGCCTGGAACGTCAGCTCGCCGTCGACCAGCGGCACGCCCAGGGGCTGGACCGGGTGCAGGTGGGTGGCCGACAGCAGCATCGTGTGGAAGCCGGTCATGTGCCCGTAGGAGCCCAGGTGGGGTTCGAGCGCGCGGACGAGCGAGCCGTCGGGTGCGCGGATGGCGAAGCGCAGCTCCTGCGGCCGCATCGGGGCGGGTCGGGCCGGCTCGTCCACCCGCGTCACGGTGAACCCGGTCGCGGTCACCGCTTCCGCGGCGGGCGCGGGCACCGGGACCAGGGTGGTGTCACCCGGCACGCTGAACGGGACGCCGAGCACCACCGGGTGCCGGGGGTCTTGGGTGTCGAGCGGGACGAACTCGGCGAACATGCGGTACGCGCCGCCGTCGTCCAGCCGGACGTCGACGTGCCACGTGTCGCCGACCAGGGTCGGGTGCACGTGCTGGAAGACGTGCATGTCGTCGCGGATCACGAAGAAGTGCAGCTGCTTGGTCTGGTTGTCCAGGAAGCGCGTGCGCGGCAGCCCGTCCGGGCCGAGGATCCGGAACGCGACCGGCACGGCCGGGCCGCGCGTCGACGGCACGGTGACCCGCTCGAACCGGTAGCCGCTCTCGGCTTCCGACAGGCCGTCGCTGTGCGCGGCGGGCACCAGGTCGGCCGCCCGTTGGTGCGTCGAGTGCGCGGGGCTTGCCGGGGTCCGGAACAGCGCCAGCGCGCCGGCCAGCACGATCGCGACGGCCAGGACGGCGAACACCCAGTCGGTGAGGCGCAGGTTGCGCATCATCACTCCTCACGTCCGGCAGGACGGCGGCCCCGTGCGCGGCGGGTGGCCGCGCACGGGGAAGGGCACGTCAGAGCTGGAGGCGCCGGGCGTCGAGCGGGCCGACGCCGTCCTCCGCCGTCACCTGACGACGCCGAGGTTGGGCTTGACCACGACCAAGCCCTGCTCGATGCCGTTGACCAGGACGATGCCGCTGGCGAAGTAGGGGTAGTTGCTCCACGCCCCGTTGAACCGCGCCGCGTCGCCGGCCGGGTAGATGTCGAAGTAGCCGACCTCGGTCAGCCGGGCCGAGGCGACCTGGCTGACGTCCAGGATGCGCAGACCCGCCTGGTAGTTGGCCTGGTAGGAGTACCGGCCCTTGACGTACTGGTTGTGGTCGATCGCGGTGGCCGGCGAGCTGTAGGTGCCCGTGTGCACGGGCGAGGAGAGCTTCGCCAGGTCCCAGATGTAGGTCTTGGTGCGCTTGTCGGTGCTGCGGGACTCGTCCAGCTCGTCGTCCAGCAGGAAGTACCGCTGGTCCTCGGTCAGCCAGCCCTGGTGCGAGTACTGCGCGCCGGAGTAGGCGGTGCGGGCGAGCTGCACCGGCGAGGACTTGGTGGTCACGTCGACGATGGTCAGCGTGTCCTCGTTGGAGTTGAAGCAGATCTCCCGGCCGCGGTGGGCCTGGTCCGGGCCGCGGTAGACGACGCACTGGGTGTCGTGGGTGTAGCCGTCCTGCGACACGCACCCGGCCTGGGTCGGCGACTTCGGCGTCCGGATGTCGACGATGTGCGGCCCGCCGCGGCACGTGTTGGAACCGATCGCGTAGGCGTAGCCGGTCTCCTCGTTGATGGCGATGTTGTGCGCCGGGCCGAAGCCCCTGTACAGCGCGTCCGCGGTGAACGTCTGCGGCGTGGTGACGGTCCGGAGCCTGGTCAGGTCGAAGACCTGCATCCCGTGGCCGCTGATGGCGTCGGCCACGATGAACGCGTGGTCGCGGTACACCTTCATGTCGCGCCAACTGCTGCTGCCGCCGTTGGACGGCAGGTTGCCCAGGTACCGGGGCGAGGTGGGCGTGCTCACGTCGACGAACGCGGTGCCGTTGGTGCGGCCGACGATCGCGTACTCCTTGCCGGAGGACGGGTCGGTCCAGCCCCAGATGTCGTTGCCGTTGCCGCCACCGATGGAGGCGAGCGGCAGCACGCTGAGCAGGTCCACGTTCTTGCAGGGGTAGATGTCGGCCTTGCCGTTCGCGCACGGCACGCCGGCCGCGGTGCCGACGACGGCGTGCCGGTCGGCAGGCAGGTGGTCGGTGAGGAAGGCGCGGACCGCCGCCTGTCCTTCAGGGGTGTCGGGGTCGTGCGCGGAAGCCGCCGTCATGGACAACGCGACCATGGACGTGATCAGCACCGCCAGACCCGTCATGCGCAGGATCTTCATCGGAGTAGCACTCCTCCCGGAAATCCCGGACCGCTGGCACGCGGCCGGGAGCAGGGTTTTCCGATCACCTCCGACGTTAGGAGGTTCGGCGCACCGGGAAAACCTCCGATCGTCTGTACTCCGGCACGGCGTCAGCGCGTCGTCTGACGACGTTCTGCCCGGCCGCACGCGGGTTTCGCGGCCGTGCCCGGTGTGACGCTCGTCTTAGCCGTGCGAAGTGCGAATGCTTGCCGAGCACGGGGTTCCGCACAGACACTTCACCTGCTTCAGCGCCCCTGCTGCTTGCTTCGACAAGGGCGGCGACCCCCTGATCGGGTGGGAGGAGGTCGTCGCGGTCACGGCGACCAAGTACCGGTGCGGTAAGCACGACCAGACCTCGGGTTCGTCCCGCAGGGCGGGCCGAACGCCGGTGAGGCGTTCGCGGAACTGGGCAAACTGATCTTCGACCCGACCGGGTGCGTGGGGTCCGGCGCCAGCGCCGGCGGTTGCGCCATCGGGCTCGCCGGCATCCTGCCCGTGGGCAAGATCCTCAAGGGCGCCAAGATCGCCGGCGAGGCCCTGCAGTCGGCGGTGAAGGCGTGCCACAGCTTCGTCGGCGAGACGTCGGTGCTGATGGCGGACGGCTCCACCAAGCCGATCTCCGAGGTGCGGATCGGCGACCGGGTGAAGGCCACGGACCCGGAAACGGGCGAAACCACCGAGCGCGAGGTCACCGCGACGTTCGCGCACGGCGACGAGGGCAACGCCCTGGTCAAGCTGACCGTCACCGCGCAGGACGGCTCACAGGGCACCGTGGAGGGCACGTCCTGGCACCCGGTGTGGCTTGTCGAGGAACAGACGTTCGTCAACCTGGGCGACCTGAAGCCCGGCCAACACCTGACCGCCGCCGACGGCTCCTCACCGATCATCACCGCCGTTGAGGTCCACGCCTGCCAGGAAAACCGTCTACGACCTCACCGTCGCACCGTCCACACGTACTATGTACTCGCAGGTCAGACGCCGATGCTTGTCAACAATATGGGACGCTCGTCTGACGACGACATAGTGACGGTTGGCCGCTGGAGGTCACCGGGAGAGCGCCGGGCGATGGTGGATACGGGAATGGTTCAACGCGGCGGCGGGTTCACCTACATCGTACAACCGGCGAGTAAGGACGCATACATTTCCGCATGGCCGGGCTCGGTGGACGTCGAATTCGACGTACGGAGGTCATCGCTTATTTCGGGTGGTCGGCTGGGTGACTTCAAGATGGCGGATTCCGACACAATGTATGGTCGGTTGGCGGCGAAGAAGGGCAACCTGGTGCCGCAATTGCCGGAGGCGAAGAAAATCAAGCTCGGAGGATGGGGATGTCTTTAGGGGGCGGGCTGGTGGAGGGCGCCCGGACATGGATTTCCTTGGAAGCTCCCAAACTTGAGAGCTTGCCGGCCACTTCGAATGTCGAAGTATCCCGTGACGGGCACGACCCCATATCCGTCAGCTGGATCCTGGACGGTGGTGGTTTCATGGCGCAGGTGGTGCTCTGGGGGAGTGGTGAGTTCGAGTCGGACCTTGCCGATGTGGAGACCGGTCAAGTGCAGGTGAGGAGTGGTCGGATAACCTCCACGGGCGAGCTCGAATCCCTGCTCGGTTCTGCTCGCGATTGGGTCGTGCGCAGTTCCTGAACGGCACCGCTGCGCCTTGGCAACCCTGTCTGCGGAGGTAGCCGCGTGGTTTCGGTCGGCACTCGATCAAGCGGAGGGGTGCGAGCAGGGGTGTCGAAGTCGGCCACCTGGACTGACCTGTGACTGGGCAGGTCGCGCCTCGGTGGAGGGGTGTGGACGATCCCCGCCGGCCGGGTTGGACGGGTAGGTGAAGGTGACGCCGAAGGTGAACGGGAATGAGATTCACTACGTGATGAATCGCCTGACCGGTCAAATCGGTGACTTCAAGTTCAAGGGTTGACGGATGCGAGTCGTTTGCACCTTCGATAAAGGATCGGACCTTGCGCGGTCACGGTTCGATGCAGGTTACTCCCCGGCGACGGAGTTTCACCTCACGATCGGTGTGGAGTGCGATGTGCACGCCATGGCGTTGTGGGAGTCCGGCCTGGTCATCTTGGTCGTCGACGACACGGATCTGCCCCGATGGCAACCGATCGAGTTGTTTACAATCGTCGACCGACGAGTCTCGGCTCAATGGGAGTTTGGCCTCGGAGACCCCGCAGACATGGTCAAGGCACTCTGGGGGCATCCGAGTCTCATTGGAGATCCGGACCACCATGATTCGCTTTCCGGGTTGGTTCCAGGCGCGCTGGAAGTATTTCGATCGGAGACTGGTCGACGAATGGACGATTGATCTTGGGGTGGCGGACCGACGGGGGTTGTGTGCCTTATCTTCACCGGGCCTCTGATCGAGCACGAGCCGTACATCCTCTTCCAGCCCCGAGGTGGTCGATGAACGAACAAGCGACGAGCGCCGCGATCCTGGCGATCGCCGGCAACTTCGCGGTGGTGCAGGTGCCGAGCAGGAACTTCCCCGCGGTGGCGGTTCAGGGGGACTCGTTGAAGGTCCTGCAGGACACGCTGAAGGAGTTGGCCGAGAACCTGGATTCCGGTGACCTCGACGACGCCCGGTTCGCCTTGGACGAGGTCGCAAACATCATCTCGGAGATGGTCTCGACGTACGAGGACGCTTCACGCGACGTCGGGTTCACGCTTCCCTATCGCGTGTAGGGACGGGGTGGGGTCGGTCGAAACGATCGGCCCCGCCCCGCGTCCGCAACCGCGGACTGGACTGAGGCGTGGTCGGACGGCCGGACGGTCAGGTCTGTCGGTGGCGCTGGGAACCTGGCCGAAGTGATCGCGCATTTTCGCGCTTTCGTCGAGGCCGGACTGTTGCGTTCGAGACGGTGTTCGCCCGAAGGAGGGGAAGGATTGCTGTGATTAGGAGCTCAAGTGATCCCGGTGATGTGCCCGAACGTGGTCCGCGCCAGGCTATTCGGATGACCGTCGAAGAGTTCGAGGTGGTGTACCAGGTCACCAAGGATCTCCATAGCGTGCCCGAAGAGCGTCTGGTCCGGATCGGGTTGGGGTTGGACGATGCTCTTCGGCTGCGGCAGGCGGCCCGGTCGATCAGAGTGCGCCTGGATGAAGCTCCAGCGGTCTGCATATGGTTGGGGGAGGGCGTTTCGCCGGAGGTGGCGGCCAAAACGGTCACGGTCACCGAAGGTGCAACGTCGGTGCGGGAGATTCAGGGGATGGTGCCTGCTTCTCTGGCGGGGAGGTGGCACGCCCTTGTCGAGGCGGTTATCGCCTCACTGGGGCCCTGGGAGCTCTACCTTCGTACGGGTTACGACGAAAAAGAAGTCCGGGAAGCTGCTCAACGACTTGTGATCGACCCGTAGGGCGTCGCGGGGCCGGCCTTCCTGGTGGTCGATGAGCAGTGGTTGGCGACCTCGCTGCTCTCGGTGGTCGTGTGAACCTCGTTGAAGGGATTGTGTTGGAAATTCGGATTGAGGAAGTGCTCGACGCGGAATCCGGCTGGGTCCGCTTCCGGTCCGGTGGCACGTCCGCGAGGGGGTGTTGGGTCGGACCTGGAGAGGTTCCGGTCGGGCGGGATCTGCACGTCGAGTTGGAAGTCCCCGAGGAGGGGATCATCTCGGTCCGTCCGGTCTCGGGTCCGGTGCGGCACGCGGTGGCGGAGGACGGTGATGTGGTGGTCATCGTCGGGTGCGTTGAGAGAGTCGATGTGGACGGTGTCATCTCAGCTCGAGTAGGTGATGACATCGTCCTGCTCGAAGGGGTCGGGCCGCTCGCCGGCGCTGTGGAGGGCACGTATGTCGAGTTGAGGGTTCGGGAACTGAAGCTTTATCCGGTTAACCTGTAGGAGGCGGTGCCGGGGTGCCGGCGGTGATCGTTGGAGGTGCGGTGCAGGTCGGGGAGTACGTCGTAGAGATCACGAAGCTGCTCGAGGAGTCGCCTGTCAGTACGCCTTCGGTCATCGTCGACGTGCGCGATTTCCTGAAGGTCGGCGAGTACGGCCTGGCGTTCCACGTGATGTGCTCGTGGATTTACGAGGATGAACTGCCGATCAGCGCGGAATTCCATCGGAGGCTGGTTCGGCTGTCGGAAGAACTGGACTCCCGTGATCTCGTCTTGAACATGGCCGAGCTCATTTCCCACTAGTGTGGGTGCATAACTGCGACCGGAAGCTGCGAGGGCTCGTATGGCTGAAGGGCTGAGCAAGGAGCTGATCATCAGCCCTCGCGGCGAGCGTTTGCGTGAGGAGTTGGCCGACGCGGCCGGTTGGAGCTCGTATGCGGCGGAACTGCGCCAGGTGCTCGGGGTGGTGATCGAGCGGAGCGGCGCCGACGTGCTGGAGGTCGGCGAGTTGCTGGTGGCTGAACCGCTTCCCGTCGAGTACCTCGGCCTTCGCAACGGTGCGAAGGTCGAGACCTCGCCAGCGGTTCACCTGGTCGAGGAAATGGTTGCCGGGCGCGGGCCGTATTGTCAGCTCGTTGCCCCGGGGCGGCTTCAGATCGAGTCGGGGTGGGATGGGGCCGTCCACCTCTACACGACACGAGCGGTAGCCGCGGATCTGGCCGGGCTGCACGGCCAGGCCGCGGTTCTCCAGTGGCGCGACGCGGCTCCTGAGCCCGTGGAGATCTCGAAGCCCGTCGACGCGGTCGCGGATGAGGGTTTCTGGGCGTCAGTGGCGGAGGCCGGTGATCGCTTCACCTTGTTGTGCGAACGTTGGGCGTACGGCGCTTACGGGTGCAGGTGGTTCCGCGTGACTCGGGAGAACGCGGCCGAACTGGCCCGCCTCGTACGACCACGTTCTCTGGTCTGCGTGGCAGTCGAGCCGGAGTTGCAACCCAGGCCCGAAATCCTGGAGGACGACTTCACCGCCTTCACGGCTCCGCTACCGGCCGGCGAGTTGACCTACCGGGCCTATCCCGGTGGTGCCGATACGCTCTCCGAGGTCACGGGCGAGGGTTTCTCGCTCATGGTGGCGGGCCGGGTGATGGGGGACTGGTGCGCCGTGGTCCCGGACTCGGACGGCGTGAACAGGGCGCGGTGGGAGAGCCCGGCGGGACCGTAGTCCGACAGCGGAGCCGCTGAACTGAAGCCCCGCCAGGTGTGTTGTGCGCCTGTGGGCCAGGCTTCAGGTTGCCGCCTTGGCGTAGCGGCGGGCCAGGTGGGCGAAGGCGTCCTTCAGCTCGGGCGGCCCCACGACCTCGATGCCGGCGTCGAACCGGCCGATGGCGGCGGCCAGGGCGGGCCACGACCACGAGCCCAGGGTGACGCGGCAGCGGTTCGGGGTGAGGTCTTCGACCACGCCGTCGTGGACGAACGGTGACACCTCGGTGGCGGGCAGGTCGAGGATCACCTCGCCGTGGCACGGCCAGCCGCCCGAGCCGTCGGAGCCCGAGAACCTGGCGGCGACGAACGAGGCCACGTTCTCGGCGGGCAGGTCACGCGGGGTGAAGCGGGGGCCGGTGGGGGTGCGCGGGGTGATCCGGTCGGCGCGGAACGTGCGCCAGTCGTCGCGGTCGAGGTCCCAGGCGACCAGGTACCAGCGGCCGCCACGCGTGACGAGGTGGTGCGGCTCGACGCGGCGTGGTGGAGGTGCGGTGAGGTCGGGGGCGGTGCCGGGTGGGGTGGCGTAGTCGAAGCGCAGCACCTCGCGGGCGTGGATGGCGCCGCTGATCGCCATCAGCACGTCGCTGTCGACCTGCGGCGCCGCGACCCGCTCCACCGCCGTGACCTGGAGGGTGTCGATGCGGTGGCGCAGCCGTGCGGGCATGACCTGCCGGACGGTGTTCAGCGCCCGTGCCGCCGCCTCCTCGATGCCGACGCCTGTGGTCGTGGCGATCCGCAGTGCCACCGACAGCGCGACGGCCTGCTCGTCGTCGAACAGCAACGGCGGCAGCTGCGAGCCGACGCCGAGCCGGTAACCACCGTCCGGACCCTTGGCGGTCACGATGGGGTAGCCGAGCTCGCGCAGCCGGTCGACGTCCCGCCGCACGGTGCGCGGGCTGACCCGCAACCGCTCCGCCAACAGCGCCCCCGGCCAGTCCCGACGCGCCTGCAACAGCGACAGCAGCGACAGCAGTCGGGCTGAGGTCTTCGGCATGCCTGCCATTCTGCCCGACAGTAGAGGACACAACCTGGCCTCTACCCCTGCGACTGTTGCCCCACATCCGGCTTCAAGTCGAAATGAGGAACGACCTTGTCCGTCACCACCACCGCCCACCTGAACTTCCGCGGTGACGCCCGCGCCGCCCTGGAGTTCTACCGATCCGTCTTCGGCGGCCAACTCGCCGTCGTCACCTACAAGGACGCCGGCAACGTCCAGGACGAGGCCGAGGCCGACCACGTGATGTGGGGCCAGGTGCTCGGCGAGAACGGCTTCCACGTGATGGCCTACGACGTGCCCTCGCGGCTGGCCTACGAGCAGGGCGAGAACTCGTTCTTCGTCTCCGTGCGCGGCGAGTCCGTCGAAGAGGTCACCGGTTACTGGGACCAGCTCTCCGACGGGTCGACCGTCGTGATCCCGATGGGCCCGGCGGGCTGGGCTCCCGCCTACGGCATGCTGCGGGACCGCTTCGGCGTCGTCTGGGTCGTCGACGTCGTCACCGAGCACAACGCGTAACCCGAACACGGGGTGGGCACGCGACCGCCCACCCCGTGACCGAACCCGACAGGACACCACCACGATGACGGTGCTGGAGACCAAGGCGCTCAACCGCGCGACGCTCGCCCGGCAACTGCTGCTGGCCCGCGCCGACCTACCGGTGTCCGACGCCGTGGCGCACCTGTGCGGCATGCAGGCGCAGGAACCGCAGGAGCCGTTCGTCGGCCTGTGGTCACGGCTGCGCGCCTTCGACCCGACCGCGCTCGACGACCTGGTGACCGGACGCCGCGTGGTCCGGACCCACCTCATGCGCCGCACGGTCCACCTCGTCACCGCCGACGACGCGCTGGCGTGGCGCGCCCGGCACGGCCCCATGCTGCGCCAACGGGTGCTCGGGGTCTACCGCCGCGAGTTCGAGGGCGTGGACCTGGCAGAACTCACCACCGCGGCACGGGCCGCGCTGGCCGACGGCGAGCCGCGCACGATGCCCGAACTCGGCCGGACGCTCGCTGCACGGTGGCCGGCCGTCGGACCGCGGGCGCTGGGCGAGATGGGGATCGCCGCCCTCCTCCCGACGGTCCAGCTGCCACCGCGCGGCTTGTGGCGCAGGAAGGCCGGCGCACGCACGGTTCTGCTCGAATCGTGGCTGGGACGCGACGTCGACCCACCCGCGCCGGACGGCTCCGACCCGGTGGGGGAGGCGTTGGCGCTGCGCTACCTGGCCGCATTCGGGCCCGCCACGGTGGCCGACCTGCGCGCCTGGTCCGGCCTCTCCGGGCTCCCGCGCGCGGTGGCCGCGATCCGCGAGAGGCTGATCGCCTTCCGCGACGAGCACGGCCGCGAACTGCTGGACCTGCCGGACGCGCCGCGCCCCGACCCCGACACCCCCGCCCCGGTGCGGTTCCTGCCCGCGTTCGACAACGCGATCCTCGGCTACCAGGACCGCCGCCGGATCATCGACGACGCCCACCGCGGCTTGTCGGTCACCGGCGCGCGCGTCGTCCTGGTCGACGGTCGGGTCGCCGCCACGTGGACGGTCGAGGCGGGCACGGTGGCCGTGACCCCGCTGCGCCACCTCTCACCGGCCGAGCACGACGCCGTCATCGAGGAAGGACGGGAACTGGCGTCATTCCTCTCCGACGACGACGGCAACGGCAACCGCGACTGCCGAATCGGCCGCTGACGCGGGGGCGCGTCGTCACCGGATCCTGCCCTTCGGCTTGAACACCGACAGCGCGGTCGCCACGAGCAGCACGAGGACGGCGGCGGCCGCGTCGACCGTGACCTGCCACCGCATCCCGGCCAGGTCGTCGGTGAGCGCGACCGCCTCGGCCAGGTGACCGATCGGCCGCATGTGCACCAGGAGCGCCGCGGTGGCCAGCACGTTGATGAGCAGCTTCGCCACCACCCAGTAGTGCCGGAACAGGCCCCACGGCGTGCCCCACGCCTGGATCAGGCCGGTGACCAGCGAGGCGAAGCTCAGCGGGACGATGACCGCCCAGCCGATCGGCTCCAGGACGACGTACGCGGCACGGGCGAGCCGGTCATCGGCGGTGGTCATCCCGGTGGTGGCGAGCACGAGGAAGCACGCGACGGCCCCGAGCCAGCCCACCGACGACGTGACGTGCGCGGTGAGCGCCGACTTCCGCAGGGTCGGGTTCACGGCGTGTGGCCGCCGAAGCCGTTGCCCGTCAGGTGCACGACCACGAGCGCCAGCACGAGGGCGATGACGACGACCCCCGAGATCCGCACCCACAGCGGTGCGGCCACGTCGTCCTCGCCGGGTGACTCGGTCATGTCTCCTCCGAAGTGCCGTCCGGGCTTTTGCGAGACACTATGTCCGGCAAACGACGATCTGTCCACAGGTCGGTATGCTCCCGGCGTGCCCAGGCTGTGGAGCGAGACGATCGACACGCACCGCCGCGAGGTGCACGCCGCGATCCTGGACGCGACGGCGGCGCTGGTGGCCGAGCACGGGCTGCTGGGCGTGACCATGTCGCGGATCGCCGAGCACGCCGGCATCGGGCGCGCGACGCTCTACAAGTACTTCTCGGACGTGAAAGCGATCCTGGGCGCCTGGCACGAGCGGCAGATCGCCGCGCACCTCGGTCGGCTCACTAGTGCCCGGGACGGTGCGCCGAGCGCTGACGAGCGGCTCGAAGCGGTGTTGGAGGCGTTCGCCCGGATCTCGCACGAGGCACGCCCGCACGACGACCCGGAGCTCGTGTCGTTCCTGCACCAGGACGAGCACGTCCTGCGGGCCCAACGGCACTTGCACGAACTGGTCGCGGAGCTGGTGGCCGAGGGCGCGCGTGCGGGCCGGATCCGGGACGACGTGTCGCCGGACGAGCTCGCCGACTACTGCCTGCACGCCCTCACGGCCGCGAGCCGCCTGCCGTCCGAGGACGCGGTCCGCCGGCTGGTCGTCGTCACGCTCTCCGGCCTGCGGCCCGCTCCTCGGACGACGTCGACCACGTCACCGGACGAGTAGGCGAACACGAGCGCCACAGTGATCGACCGGGCACCTCGCGATGTCCGGTTCGCGATCAGTCCTCCTCCATCAGCATCACGATCCAGTCGCCGTGCGCTCCTTCCGGCACGACGCTGATCTCGACCGGCTGTCCCAGGACGAGGCCGGCCCCGTCGTGACCGGCGCCGCCGGTGATGCCGCTGAACCCGTCCCCGTAGTTGCTGGCATCGGCGATGGTGTCGTCGCCGACCAGCACGCGGAGGCGGCCGGGTGAGCCGTTCCACAGGTGCATCGAGGACAGGCCGCGCCACGGGACGACGACTTTCTGCGGCTCGTTCGGGTCGGCCGGGTCGGCACGCAGGACGATGTCGGCGTCGTCGCGCACGAGCTGGTCCACCCGCACCGGCTTCTCCGGCGGTGGCGGCAGCGGGTACTCGGTGACCGGCACGTGCTGCCCGACGGCCAGGCGGACCGCGACCCCGTCCGGGGCCTGGCCCACCGCGGGTGTCGTCGTCCCGCCCGGCAGCTCCGACATGTGCCCGAGCACGGTCATCCGCACGACGGACTCCCGCCCCGTGCTCAGGTTCCTCGCTACTTCCTCGTCATCGATCGAGGTCGCACCGTCCTGGCACACGGTCTGCTCCACCTCCTTCCCGTCGATCGTGAGCGACACGCTCAGGGCGGCCTCCTCTTCCCCGTTGGCGTGCTTGTCACCGATGGCGCAACTGAAGATCAGCGTGATCTCGTCGGGAGCGACGGTGGGCGTGAACCTGATCACGACCGGCTCGGGTGTGCGGCTCCAGGACTGCGCGAGGACGCGCGAGGTCAACAGGTACTCGGGGAACGGCTCCGGGCCCGCGGGTCGGAAGTCGGGCATCGACGGCCTCGCCACCAGCGCTCCGCCCACCAGGGCCAGCACGGCGCACGTGACCGCGACGAACGCCCGACGTCGCCGTGCCTTGCGGACCCTGGTGCGCAGGGGTGTAGACGGGGTCGACCCGGACCATGCCGGCGACCATCGACGTCGAGCCCGCCATGGCCGCGGGAGTACCGTCCGGGGTCTCCCGGAACGTGTAGCGCTTCTCGGCGTACCGCGAGGCCGCCCAGGTGTCGGCGTCCATCGAGGGCGCCTCGCCGACGGCGGCGACGAACTCGCTGCACCAGCGGATGACCTGCGCACGATCGGCCGCGCCCGCGACGCGCCCCCGGCCCGCCGGGACCGGCTCCGGCGGGGTGAGCGTGCCCAGGCGGTAGAGGCGGACCGGTTGGCCGGGTGCCGGCGCCGCGCCCGCGTGCCGCCGCCACGCCTCGGCGAAAGCGGCGGCGGTATCGTCCACCGCGGTGACGCCGGTGAGGGGAGACCGAGGCCCGCGAGGTGGGCGGCGAGGCCGTCGGCCTGCTCGGGGGAGAGGACGGTGAGGCTCAGGCGGTGGGTCGGCCGGCGGTAGAAGACGGCGCGGACCTCGCCACCGTGCTCCAGCCGGCCGAGCACGGTGCCGTCCGCCCCGCCGGCGCGCAGCTTCTCGGTCACCGTCAACGACGTGGTGTGCAGGGCGGGGCGCGAGCGGAGGAAGTCCCCGGCCCGGCCGAGGAAGTCGTCGACGTCCTCGGTGAGGTGCCAGCAGTCCGAGCGCATGCTTCTGATCCCCGATGTGCCCGGCGAGCACCGGAACGGGTCGCCCCGGGTCAGAACAACGTCGACCCCTGGCACGGCGAGGTCGTCTGCGGGATGTGCTTGTCCTTGTCGGCCACGCCCTTGAGGTGCTTGTCGAACTCGACCGCCCAGTGGTCGTTGATGAACTCGGTGATCGTCCGGTTCAACTCCTCGCACAGGCGGGGCCGGTCGTTCGGGATGCCGACGCCGTAGCTCTCCTGGCCGATCACGACGGTGCTCACGTCCTGCCACGGAGCCTGGGAGTCCTGCTTCCGGTCCTCGGCGAACGCCTGGAGGATCGACACGTCGGTCGACACCGCGCGCCCGCTGTCCCGGTTCTCCAGGAACTGCCGCATGCACGCCACCAGCGACCGCTCCGAAGTCGGCCGCCAACCCAGCTCGGTCAGCCGGGCGTTGCCGGTGGTGCCGCTGGAGGTGCAGACCTCGCCGGGCGGGATCTCCTCCAGGTTGGAGACCTTCTGCCAGGTGAAGAAACCTTGCTGGTCGTAGTAGTAGGGGCCGGCGAAGTCGATCTGCTTCTCACGCTCGGGCGTGATGGAGAAGTTGGCGATCACCAGGTGGACCGGCCCGCCCGGGAAGTCGTCGGTCAGCGCGCGGATCCGGTCGTCGCGCTCGGTCAGCTCGACGTACTCGATCCGCTCGACCGCCCGGTACCGCTTGGCGATGAACTCCGTGAGCGCCACGTCGAACCCCTCGCGGGAACCGTCGGCCCGCACGTTGTTCCAGCCGGGGTAGCTCTCCTTCAGCACGCCCACCCGCAGCACCCCGGCCAGGTAGTCGTGCGGGTCCTCCTCGCGGCTGAACCAGTAGACGAGGCTCACCACCAGCAGCGCGGCGGAGGTGAACGCGAGCGCGATCTTCAGCCGCCGCATCCTGGTCCGGCTGTCCGGGTCGTGCCTGGTGTCACGGGCGCCGTAGGTCATCATCAGCGGCACCAGCACGGCCGCGACGTTGATCGGGATCACCACGATCGCCGCCACGTCGCCGCCCCACTGCGGGTTCGCCAGCAGCCACACGGTCAGCGACATCGTGGCCAGGGTGATCGGCAGGATCCAGTACAGCTGCCCCCGCAGCGAGAACGGGGCTAAGTGGGCCGTGCGCCCGCGGTCGTCGTCTTCACTCATGTCAGGCACCCCTCGCGTTCATCACCGCGCCACCCCTGTGCTCACCCCATGTTGTCAAATCGCCGCGACGGGTGAGAGCGGTCGACCGGACCGTGACGTGACGACCGCTCCGCGTAGGGCGGGTCCGTGTCAGCGGCGGTGTCAGGGTCGTGTCAGACGTGTGACAGGCGGCCTGCCGATAGTTGCCGACATGAGTTCAGCGATCGAAGTTTCAGGACTGCGGAAGTCGTACGGGGACCACGTCGTCCTCGACGGCGTCGATTTCGACGTCCGGGCCGGGACGATCTTCTCCCTGCTCGGTCCCAACGGTGCGGGCAAGACGACGACCGTGAACCTGCTGACCACGTTGGCGAAGGCCGACGGCGGGACGGCGCGGGTGGCCGGCCACGACCTCGCGACCGAGTCCAAGGCGGTCCGCGCGGCCATCGGCGTCACCGGCCAGTTCGCGGCCGTGGACGAGGTGCTGACCGGGTACGAGAACCTGGAGCTGGTGGTCGACCTGAAGCGCGGGGGCGCGGACCGGCGGGTCGTCGAGGACCTGTTGGAGCGGTTCGACCTGGTCGAGTCGGCGCGCAAGCCCGCCTCGACCTACTCCGGCGGCATGCGCCGCAAGCTCGACCTGGCGATGACGCTCGTCGGCGACCCCCGGATCATCTTCCTGGACGAGCCGACGACGGGCCTGGACCCGCGCAGCCGCCGCACGATGTGGTCGATCATCCGCGACCTGGTGGCCGACGGCGTGACCATCTTCCTCACCACCCAGTACCTCGAGGAAGCCGATCAGCTCGCCGACCGGGTCGCCGTGCTCGACCAGGGCCGCCTGGTCGCCCAGGGCACTCCCGACGAGCTCAAGCGCCGCCTCCCCGGCACGCACGTCCGGCTCCGGTTCGCCACCGCCGCCGACCTCGACGCGGGCGCCCGGCTCTTCACCGGTGCCACGCGGGACGACGAGGCGCTGGCCCTGCGCGTGCCGAGCGACGCGGGGACCCGGTCCCTGCGGGCGCTGCTCGACCGGCTCGACGAGAACTCGCTCAGCGCCGAGGAGCTCTCCGTCCACACCCCTGACCTCGACGACGTTTTCCTCGCCCTGACGGGCCACACCGCGGAGGCCGCCAAGTGAGCGCCAAGTCCCCTTCCACCGTCATGCTGCGCCGCAACTTCAAGCACATCGCCCGGAACCCGACCTCGGTGTTCAACGCGATCCTGATGCCCGTCGTGATGATGTTGATGTTCGTCTACGTGTTCGGCGACGCCTTCGACGTCGGTGTCGACTACATCGACTACGCGACACCGGGCCTGATGCTGCTGGCCGTCTGCTACGGGCTCGGCGCCACCGCCACGGCGGTGAACTCGGACATGACCAAGGGCATCATCAACCGGTTCAAGGTCATGGACGTCCCCCGCGGCGCGGTGCTGACCGGTCACGTCGTCGCCGGCGTGCTCACCAACCTGGTCGCCATCGCGGCGCTCGTCGGGGTCGCCTTCCTGCTCGGTTTCGACCCCGCGGCGGGGTTCGCCCACTGGCTGGGCGTGGTCGGCATCGTCGTGCTGCTCGCGTTCGCGGCCGGCTGGTTCACCGTCGCCCTCGGCCTGGCGGCGAAGTCGCCGGAGACGGCGGGGCTCGCCGCCGTGCCGCTGATCATGCTGCCGTTCTTCAGCAGCGCGATCGTGCCCGCCGAGATGATGGGTCCGGGCATCCGGCAGTTCGCGCAGTACCAGCCCTTCACGCCGATCATCGAAGCCCTGCGGGGGTTCGTCAACGGATCGCCGGCCACCGGCGACGTGATCGCCGCCCTCGCCTGGTGCGCCGGGATCGCCCTGGTCGGGTACCTGTGGGCGTCCTCCACGTTCAAGAAGCGGGCATGACCCGGGCCGAACACCTCGCCCACCACCGGACCGAGCACGAGAACCAGAGGAGAACCGCCGTGCCTTCCTTCACCACCCCCGGACCCATCGCCGCCACCGTCGTCGTCGCCGGCGCCCGGGTGCGGGTCACCGCGAGCGACCGGACCGACACCGTGGTGCTGGTCGAACCCGTCGACCGGGCGAGCAGGTCGGACGTCGAGGTGGCGGACAAGACCAAGGTCGACTTCGCCGGCGGCCGGCTCTCGGTCAAGACGACCGTCTCCGGGCGCGCGAGCGGCTCGGTCGCCATCACGATCGACCTGCCCACCGGCTCCGACCTGGTCACGTACCTGGCGAATTCGAGCGTCCGCGCGGACGGCTCGTTCGGCGAGTGCGAGCTGCACACGGCGTCGAGCCGGGTCGAGCTGGACCGCGTGGACGCGCTGCGGGCGAACATCGCGGCGGGCGCGATCACGATCGGCCACGTCGCCGGGCGCGTCGACATCGACGGCAGCGTGGTCGCGGCGCGGATCGAGGAGGTCGTGGGCGCGGTCAGACTGTCCAGTTCGGGCGGCCAGACGTGGATCGGGCACGCCGCGTCCGACGTGGACCTGAGCAGCGGCAGCGGCGGGTTCGACGTCGACCGCGCCGACGGCGGCGTCACCGCCAAGACCGGCAGCGGCGTCATCCGGATCGGCCGGCTGACCCGCGGTCAGGCGGAGCTGTCGAACCGCTCGGGCGACATCGAGGTCGGCATCGGCGAGGGCACCGCGGCCCGGGTGGACGCCGAGAGCAAGCGCGGGTCGGTGCGCAACTCCGTTGCGCCGCGGGAAGACCTGGGCGCGTTCGACGACAAGGTCACCGTCCGCGCCCGCACGCGGCACGGCGACATCATCGTCCAGCGTGCGGCGGGCTGACCCCCGACGCGATCGCCGCCGGCGTCGCGTCCGTCGGGTAGCCGCTGGTGACGGCCACGCTCACGAGTCGAGCGCGGCCGTCACCAGTTCGGACCAGCTCGTCTCCGCGCCCTCCCGAGCCACTTCGGCGAACCGCTCGTCGCCGAGGTGGCTCCGCGCGCCCTGCTCGATCCGGTCCGCGTCCGGGTGGGCCCGGTCCGGGAGCCCGCGCACGGCGGCGCTCGCCGCGAGCAGCCGGGCGGCCTGCTCGGGCCGTCCCCGGCGCAGGGCCAGGTCCGCGACCCCGACGAGCACCAGCGCGACCATGGTCGGGTGGCCGGCCTCGGACACCGCCTGGCAGGCCGCCGCGCGGTGTTCGCGCGACTCGTCCAGGTCATCGGCGAGGTAGCCGAGCAGGTCGTGGGTGATCGCGCGGATGTACGGCCGTTCCGCGTTGTCGCCCAACGAGGTCCTCGCGATGTCGAGCTGCCGGCGTGCCTCCTCGACGTCACCGGTCCACCGCGCGAGCTCCGCCTTCGCGAGCGCCAGCTCGGCCAGCGCGTCCGGCCAGGTGACCCGGGCCGCGGACCGCGCGGCCTCGGCGATGGCGGCCTCGCTGGAGTCCTTGTCCCCCATCAGCCAGTACAGCTGGGCCTGTCGCGACCGCATCCGGATGACGTCCTCGGTCGCGCCGATCTCGGTGACGACGGCGGCGGCCTGCTCGTAGTGCTCGCACGCGGCGGCGAACTCGCCCCGGGTGGCGATGCGGTCCGCCAGCGACGTCAGGGCGAACGAGATCCCGAACCGCTCGCCGAGGGACCGGAACTCAGTGAGAGCCGTTTCGAGGTACGCGTCCGCCTCCCGCCCGCCGTGGCCGAGGATGACCCGCATCTTGCCCAGGTGCAGCCGCGCCAGCGCGCGCACCCACGGGTCCTCGTTGTCCAGCAACGGTTCCCACGCGGGCAGGAACCCGCCCGGCGTCCGCAACATCCGTTCCAGCGGGACGACCAGCGCCAGGATCGGGTTGCCTCGCTCCAGCCGCCCGCTCACCTCGTACGCCTTGTGGATCCACTCGGCGGCCTGGTGCTCGTCGCCGAGACCGGAGTTCAGGAACATCGTCATGAGGCTGTACACCATGGCCCGGACGTCGTCGGGCACCTCGCCGGGCGTGCCGGTGGCCGCGAGGATCAGCTCCATGCCCTCGGACTTGTGCCCGGCGAGCCACCAGTACCAGCCGGCGCCCGCCGCGAGCCGCATCGCACCGCGCGCGTCGCCGGCCGCGAGCGCGCCACGCATCGCGGCGCCGATGTTGTCGTGCTCGGCCTTGAGCACGGCCAGCCACGTCAGCTGGTCGGCACGCCGGAGCTGCGGTTCCGCGGTCTCGGCGAGCTCGGTGAAGTAGGCGAGGTGCGCTCGGCGCGCCAGGTCCGCTTCCCCCGCCTCCGCGAGGCGTTGGGCGGCGTACTCCTTGATCGTGCCGAGCATCCGGTAGCGCGGCGTGCCGTCGCCCGCGGCGACCAGCAACGACTTCTCGGCCAGCGTGGTGAGCAGTTCGAGCACCTCGTCCGGCTCGACCGCGTCGTCGACGCAGACGCGCTCGGCCGCCTCCAGGCTCGCGCCGCCCGAGAACACCGAGAGCCTGCGCAGCACGATCCGCTCCGCGTCGGTGAGCAGCTCCCAGCTCCAGTCGACCATCGCGCGCAACGTCCGGTGCCGCGGCAACGCGGTGCGGCTGCCGCCGGTCAGCAGGCGGAACCGGTCGTCGAGCCGGTTGGCGAACTGGTCCAGCGACATCGTGCGCAACCGGGCCGCGGCCAGCTCGATCGCCAGCGGCATGCCGTCCAGCGCCCGGCAGACGCGCGCCATCGTCGCCGACGCGCCCGCGTCGACCGCGAGGTCCTTGCGCACCGCGCCCGCCCGGTCGCGCAGCAGCCGGACGGCCGGTGACGCCTCGATCTCGTCGGGACCGGCGCCCTCCTCGGGCAGGCCGAGGGGCTCGACCAGCCACAACGCCTCGCCGGTGATGCCGAGCGGTTCCCGGCTCGTGGCCAGGATCCGCAGCCGCCGGCACTCGCCGAGCACCCGGTGGGCGAACGCCGCCGCCGCCTCGATCACGTGCTCGCAGTTGTCCAGGACCAGCAGCGCCTCCCGGTCGCGCAGCGCGGCGACGAGCCGGTCCGTCGGCTCCGCGTTCGAGGTGTCGCCGAGCAGGGCGTCCCGGAGGCCGAGCCCGGCGAGCGCCGCCTGGGCCACGTCGCCGTCGGCGCCGATCGCCGCGAGCTCCACCAGCCAGGCGCCGTCCGGCAGGTCGTCGAGCAGCGTGCGCGCGGTCTCCGCGGCCAGCCGCGTCTTGCCCGAGCCGCCCGGCCCGATCAGGGTGGTGAGCCGCTGGTCGGCGACGAACCCGCGGACCACGGCGACGTCGTCGTCCTTGCCGACGAAGCTGGTCAGCTCGGCGCGCAGGTTGGTCTTCCGGTTCTCCTCCTCGCGCCGGCCCACCTCGCCGCGCAGCAGCGCGACGTGCAGCGCGGACAGCTCCGGCGAGGGGTCGACGCCGAGCGCGTCGGCCAGGGCCTCGCGCGTGCGCTCGTAGACCAGCAGGGCCTCGGTGGGGGGGGGGGGGGGGGGGGGGGGGGGGGGGGGGGGGGGGGGGGGGGGGGGGGGGGAGGGGTGGGGGGGGGGTCAACAGCTGGCTTCTTTACAAGTCTCTCGCTCGCCCTCTCCCACCCCCCCCTCCCCTCCCCTCCCCCCCCCCCCCCGACGAGCGCGCGCATCAGCGCGACGGCGAACCGTTCCCGCATCGGGTGCGCGGCGGCCACGTCGGTCAGCTCCGGGACGAGGTCCGCGCCGTGGCCGAGGTCGACCTCCGCGGCGAACCGGTCCTCCATGGCCGTCAGGCGCAGCCCTTCGAGCCGGGTGACGGCTGCGTCGAACGCCTCGCTGTCGGGCAGCCCGACGTCCTGCATGGCCGCGCCGCGCCACAGCGCGAGGGCCTCGCGCAGCAGCCGCACCCGCTGGGGGCCGTCCTCGTTGCGGGCGCGCGTGACGAGGCGCTCGAACCGGACGGCGTCCACGGCGTCGGGCGCCACCACCAACCGGTAGCCGTTCGGCTGCCCGTCCACCGACCCGTCCGGCAGCGCCTTGCGCAGCCGGGAAACCAGGCGCTGCAACGCGTTCGCCGCGTCGGAAGGCGGGTTCTCGCCCCAGATCCAGTCGACGAGCGCGGACTTCGGGACCACGTGACCCGGTTCGAGCGCGAGGGCGACCACCAACCCGCGCAACCGCGCGCCCGGCACGTCGGCCAAGACGCCGTCGTCCGTGCGAACCTCGAATGGCCCCAGCGTCCCGATCTGCACGCGGCCGATTGTGTCACGGAGCGTCGGCAGGCCTCTGACGAGCACGAACCCGCCCGATCAGCAGAAGTCCGCGTCCACCGCGCCGCCGCACGAGGACCGCCCGCCGCACGAGGACCGCCCGTCGCCGACCGGGGCGGGGCGCGCCACCGCTCGTGACGCGCCCCGCCCCGCCGCGCTACTTCAGCCGCACGGGCAAGGAGCGGTGACCGTTGG
>NZ_JBVJVK010000047.1:0-75672 GCF_055603705.1 Actinosynnema sp. NPDC037264
CGCTACATCGCCCGCGAGGTCTACTCGGTCCTCTGCCCCGCTACGCCTACCCCAACCGATCTTGAAACCGCAGCTTGACATCCATAGGAGCATCCCCCGCGCGCTCAGTCCCGGCAGTGCGGCGGCGGCAGCGGGTTGAGCGGGCTGCACGGCCACTCGGTGTTCTTCACCGTGGTGGTCGTGGTGGTCGTCGTCGGCGCCTCGGTCGAGGTGTCCGGCGGTGGCGGCGGCGCGGCCGGTGGCGGCGTCGTCGTGGTGGTCCGGACCGCGGTGGTCGAACTCGGCGCCGCCGAGATGGCGTCCGTGGTGACGGAGCTCGGTGGCGTGGTGACGCTGCTGGTCGACGGCCGACCGGTGATCCACGTCGAGGCGGGGGTGTCGGCCTGCTGATCGTCGTTCACCCCGTCGAGGTACACCCCGATGAGGACACCGGTCAGCGCCGACGCCGCCACGGCCAAGCCGCACGTGGCCCACAGCACCCGCACAGCAAGCCTCCTAACAGAACGCACTTGTGGCGCAACGGTGAGCGGCTGAACAGTACCGCCCGCCGGACCGACCTCACCCGACCCAGTGCACCTCGGTCGGCCCGGTCATCCGGTCCACCTCGTTGAGCACGGCTTTCCGCGCCGCAGCGGACAACGAGCGGAACGGCTCGAGGGTGACGGCCAGCCGGCCGCCCTTGCGCTCCTGCGACCACACGCCGGCCAGCATCCCGTCCACCATGAGTACCGGTGACAGCCATCCCTGCGGTCGGTACACCTTTTCGGGGGTCCCACCATCGAGAAGGTGCGTGGCGTGGCGTGTCGCCGCGACGACGTACTGGTCGAACGCCGGCAGCAGCCGCACCGTCCGCACCGGCTCCGCCTCGCGCAAGCTCTCGACGTCCTCCGCCCGTGCCCAAAAGGCCGCGCCCTCGACGTCGACGGGCTCGATCCGGTCGCCGAGCGCCTTGAACACCCGCCCGCCGTCGGCCGGCGTGACACCCCACCAGCGCGCGAAGTCCTCCCTGGTCGCGGGCCCCTGCTGGGCCAGGAACCGCAGCGCGATCTCCTCGACCGCGCCCTCCCGCGCCGCCAGGTCGACCCCGAGCCACGTGCGCGGGGCGGTGAACCGGACGAACTGGCCCTCGCCGGGCCCGAACACCAGCCTGCCCTGGAACGACGCGGGCTTGAGGTACGCGCCCCAGCTCTCCCGCAGCTTCTCGCCGATGTGCGCGGACGTGCGCGCGGCGACCTCGTCGGCCAGCTCGGCGCGGGTCAGCACGCGGTCGGCCAGCACCTCGCCGATCGCGTCGACCAGCGTGGTCAGCTCCTCGGCGGTGATGTGGAAGTTCCGCAGCCACACCGGCTTCAGGTAGTGCCGGTAGGTGGCGAACCCGGCCTGCCACAGCGGGTACTCGGCGGCGGGCAGCAGGTGCAGCGTGCCGCGCATCGACCACGTCTTGACCAGCGCGCGGTCGGTCCACAGCGCCCGTTCGACGGCGTCGTCCGCGAGCCCGTCGACGCGTGCGCGCAACGTCGCCTCGGCCGAGGACATGAGCTGGGCGTGCAGCCCGCACAGCCGCGAGACCACCGCCGCGGCCTCGTCGGCCGGTCGTCGGGCGTCGAGGTGGTGCCTGCGGGTGCGCCAAGCCGCGACCTGCCGCCACGTCACGCTCACCGGCGCTCACCCCGGTTCGGCCCGGCCGAGAGCCTGCGTTCCAGCACCGCCGTGCCGAGCACGCGGGCCAGCACGAGGCCCGCGCCGGCCAGCCCCGCCACGAGCACCGCGCCGGTCATGTGCCAGGTCGGTGAGTCACCCGTGCAGGTGAACACGTCCGTGAACTTCTCCGAGGAGCAGGTCACGTACGGCACGGAGGCCAGACCGATGCTCGCCGCCGCGACCCCGCCGAGCAGCGCGGACCCGAACGTGCGCATCAACGGGAACGCGGCGTTGGCGGCCCCGACCGCGGCGATCAGGAACAGCAGCGGGACCGGGTGCGGGAACGGGCCGAACGCGGCGCAGCCCACCATGAGCGCGCACACGATCGCCAACCCGGCCCGTTCACCCACCCGGCGACCCTAACAACGCCGGACGGCAGACGTCAGAACTTCGTAATCGGGTTTTGCCCGCAGACCGGCGTCCGGTTCGCCAGAGTTGTCCGGTAGGGACGGGTCGACTTCCGGAAGGCGTGAGATGTCCAAGCGGGTAGTGGTGATCGGGGTGGCCGGCGTGCTGGCGGTCGCCCTGGTGGTGGGGCTGGCCCTGTTCCAGCCGTGGCGGCTGGTCACCGACCGGACGGCTGACGAGGCGTTGCTGCTGCCGGCCACGACGACGGTCGGGTCGACGACGACGGCTCCCGCGACGACGACGGCTCCGGTGACCACGACGCCCGCACCGCCCGCGGGCCCGGTCGCGCTGGCCTCCGGACCGTTCCGCTCGCTGGAGCACGCGACGACCGGCAGCGCGACGCTGGTCCGGTTGCCCGACGGCGGCCACGCGGTGCAGTTCGAGGCATTGGACACCAGCGACGGGCCGGACCTGTACGTGTACCTCTCGGACAAGGCATCCGACTCGCCCGAAGCGGCATTCGGCTCCGGTTTCACGAACCTCGGTGAACTGAAGGCGAATCGGGGCAACCAGGTCTACCAGGTGCCCGCCGGCACCGACCTGACCGCGGTGCGCAGCGTCGTGATCTGGTGCAAGAGGTTTTCCGCCGGTTTCGCGGTAGCGCCGTTGGAACAGGGCTGACACATAGGCGAAACAAATACGGGGTGGTCTGGGCCACTTATAGCCTTTTCGCAGTATTGACGTATCTGGTCTAGACCACATACAGTGGTAGCACCACAACGTCCCTCGTTGGTGGGCGGGCGGATGCCCCATCGACGAGGAGCCGGCTCACTGGGGTGGGCCACCGTTGGCGGCGGCGCGGCGCTCTCTCTCCCCGTTCCGCGCCGCCGCACACGGCCTGCGGACCACCGTGATGCACACTGTGAGTGATGCTCACCAGGACCATCGCCATCCACTACGTCAACGCCGCGCTGCGCGGCGCCGTGCGGCGCGGTCACGACGTCGCGCGGCTGCTGGCGACCGCGGGCATCGGCGAGGCCCTGCTCTCCGATGAGCGCGCGCGCGTCACCCCGGCCCAGTACACCAAGATCATCCAGGCCTTGTGGGACGCGCTGGACGACGAGTTCATGGGCCTCGGGCCGCGACCGAGCAAGCGCGGCACGTTCCCGACGATGTGCCTGCTCGCCGTGCACTGCGCGTCACTGGAGGACGCCCTGCGGCGCGGTCTGGCGTTCTACGAGCTGTTCGACGTGCGGCCGGCGATGGCGTTGGGGGAGCACGACGGCGTCGCCGCGTTCACCCTGTCCACGGAGGGCGTGGACGACCCGGACCGGTTCCTGGTCGAGTCGCTGCTGGTGCTGTGGCACCGGTTCTCGTCGTGGCTGATCGGCCGGCGGATCCCGTTGCGCGGGGTCGATCTCGACTATCCGGAACCGCCGCACGGCGCGGAATACCACCTGATCTTCGGCGCTCCGCTGCGGTTTTCCGCGCCCGCCACCACGTTGACTTTCGACGCGCGGTTTCTGCGGATGCCGGTCGTGCAGGACGAAGCCGCATTAAGGCGGTTTCTGCGGAATTCACCCGCCGAGTTGCTGTCCCGGCGCGATTACGGCGCGGACGCGTCCAGCCAGGTGCGGCGGATGCTCGGCGGCGGCGTGGTGGGGCTGGAGAACGTGGCCGCGCGGCTGGGCGTGAGCGCGCCGACGTTGCGGCGGAAGCTGGCGGCCGAGGGCACGTCGTTCCGCGAGGTGCGCGAGCAGCTGCTGCGCGACCAGGCCGTCGCGAGCCTGGTGCGCGGCGGCGAGTCCGTGGAGGAACTGGCGCTGCGGCTGGGTTTCTCCGAGGCGAGCGCATTTCACCGGGCGTTCAAGAGGTGGACGGGCGCCAGTCCTGGAACCTACCGGGGTGGTGGGGTTGGCTGACGTCGCCGGACGGCCGATCGGGTCGTCAACTGCGGCCGAACGGCCGTGTCCGGCGAATCGTCAACACGGTGGACTTACATCGCGTAAGTTCCTCACCCATCCCTGCGGGAGTGCCCGTGTTCCCTCGCCCTCGCTCCGCCGCCCTGGCCGCGTCGCTGGTCCTCGCACTGGCGGCGGCCACGCCCGCGGCCCACGCCGACCCGCCGACCGCTCCTCCCTCGCCGTCCGTCGTCGACCTGCCGGGCGTCGCCGTCGCGCCCGCGGTCGACCCCGCCCGCCGCATCGAGACCGCCCGCACCACCCGGCCGGTCGCGCCGGGCGTGTCGCTGAGCTCGTTCGACTGGTACGAGCCGGGCGGCGCGGGCGGGTGGATCCGCGGCGACGCGCTCACCGTCGACCTCACCGCCGGGACTAAGGTCGACTACCTGCACCCCGGGCAGGTCGCCGCCGCCGAACCGCTGTCCGCGCAGGCGAACCGGACCCGCGCCGTCGCCGCCGTCAACGGCGACTTCTTCGACATCAACAACTCCAACGCGCCGCGCGGCGTCGGCGTCCAGGACGGCCGCACGGTCAAGTCGCCCGTCGCCGGGCACCGCCGCGCGGTCGGCTTCGACGCCGCGGGCGTCGGCCGGGTGATGGAGGTGTTCTTCGACGGGAAGATCACCCGCGCGGACGGCACGTCCATCGGGCTGGACCAGCTCAACAGCGCCGCCGTCGAGCCCGGCGGCGTGGGGCTGTTCGACCCGATCTGGGGTTCCTACAGCCGGGCGCGGGCCGTGCAGGGCGCCACCCGCGTGACCGAGGTCGTGGTGCGCGCGGGCGTGGTCGCCGAACGGCGCGACCGGGCGGGTGACGACCCCGTGCCCGCCGACGGCCAGGTGCTCGTCGGCCGGGAGGCGGGCGCCGACGCGCTCGCGAGGCTGGCCGTGGGGGAGCGGGTCGCCGTCGAGCACACGACGAAGGCCGACGACGGCAGCGCGTTGCGCGCCGCGATCGGCGGGAACCAGTTGCTGCTCGAGGACGGCGAGGTCGTCGCGCCCACCGATCCGCTGCACCCGCGCACGGCGGTCGGCTTCTCGGCGGACGGCAAGAAGATGTTCCTGCTCACCGTGGACGGCCGCCAGGGCGCCTACCTGCTCGGGTTGAACCTCCAGGACGTGGCCGCGATCCTGAAGGAGATGGGCGCGCACAACGCGCTCAACCTCGACGGCGGCGGCTCGTCCACCCTGGTGGCCCGCACGCCCGGTGCGGAGACCGTGACGGTGGAGAACACGCCGTCCGACGGCGGCGAGCGGCCCGTGCCGAACGGGCTCGCGCTCTACGCGCCGACCGGCAGCGGGCAGCTCACGGGCTTCTGGGTGCGCACCGCGATCGACCCGCGGGCCGCGCCGGGGTCGGACACCGTGCCGGGCGGTCACCCGGAGCGCGTGTTCCCCGGCCTGACCCGGCGGCTGGTGGCCGACGGGCACGACGAGACGTACGGCCCGGCGCGGGACGACGAGCACCGGTGGCGGACGGCGCGCGCCGACGTGGGACGGGTGGACGACGACGGCGTGTTCCACGCGCGCCGGCCCGGCACGACGACGGCCGTGGCGCAACGCGGCGGCGTGACCGGCGAGGTGGAGCTGACCGTGCTGGGCGCGTTGGCCGGGCTGTCGGCGACCACGAGCCGGCTGAGCCTGCCCGAGGTGGGTGGGACGAGCGGGTTCGGCGTGGTCGGGCGGGACGGCGACGGGTTCACCGCGCCGGTCGAGCCCGCGGACGTGTCGCTGGACTACGACCGCTCGGTGATCGGCGTCGCGCCGGGCGCCGACGGCTCGCTGCGGGTCACCGCGCTGAAGCCGGGTGCCACGACGGTCGTCGCGCGGGTCGGGTCGCACGTGGTGCGCGTGCCCGTGACCGTGGGGCTGGAGGAGCGGCTGATCGCCGGTTTCGACGACGGCGCGGCGTGGACGTTCGGGTCGGCGCGGGGCTCCGGCTCGGTCGCGCCGGTGGCCGAGGGGCGCACCGGGGCCGGGCTGCGGATGACGTACGACTTCTCGAAGTCCACCGGCACGCGGACGGCCTACGCGATCCCGCCGAAGCCGATCGAGGTGCCGGGGCAGCCGCTGGCGTTGGGCGCGTGGGTCTACGGGCACGGTCGCGGCGAGTGGACGGCGTTCACCGTCACCGACTCCTCGGGGCTCAGCCGGTCGCTCTACGGGCCGTACATCACCTGGACGGGGTGGCGCCACCTTGAGGTGCCGGTGCCGTCGGGGCTCGCGTTCCCGTTGCGGGTGAACAGGTTCTACACGATCGAGACCAAGGCGGACCGGCAGTACACCGGCGAGGTGCTCGTGGACGACATCGTGGCCAAGGTGCCGCCCGCGGTGGACCTGCCGGTGGTGGACGAGCCGGCCGACCGGTTCGTGGTGCAGGACGGCACGGTGGCCGACCGGCCGTGGCGGTTCGCGGTGATGTCGGACGCGCAGTTCGTGGCGCGCAACCCGGACAGCGAGCTGGTGCGCGCGGCGCGGCGGACGTTGCGGGAGATCAAGGCTCAGCGGCCGGACTTCGTGGTGGTCAACGGCGACTTCGTGGACGAGGCGTCGCCCGCGGACCTCGCGTTGGCGCGTCGGGTGCTGACCGAGGAGCTGGGCGACGAGCTGCCCTGGTACTACGTGCCGGGCAACCACGAGATCATGGGACCGGGCACGATCGACAACTTCCGGCGCGAGTTCGGGTCGACCAGCCGGGTGTTCGACCACAAGGGCACGCGGTTCGTGCTGCTGGACTCGTCGACCGGGACGGTGCGCGGCGGTGGGTTCGACCAGGCCGTGATGCTGCGCGACGCGTTGCGCGACCACGGTTCGGTGGACTCCGTCGTGGTGATGGAGCACCACCCGCCGCGCGACCCGACGCCGACCAAGGGCAGCCAGCTGTCCGACCGGATGGAGGCCGACGTGGTCGAGGACTGGCTGGCGGCGTTCCGGCGTGACACCGGGAAGGGCGCGGCGTTCATCGGGGCGCACGTGGGCCTGTTCCACGCCTCGCGGGTGGACGGCGTGCCGTACCTGGTCAACGGCAACTCGGGCAAGGCGCCCGCGGGCGAGGCGGGCCGGGGCGGCTTCACCGGCTGGACCATGCTGGGCGTCGACCCGCGGCGCGGCGACACCTGGCTGGCCGCCGAGATCCGCCCGCACGTGGACGGCCTGACCCTGACCGCCGAGCCCACCACCCGCATCGGCAGCCCGACCGAGGTGAGCGCGTCGATCACCCAGGGTTCCCGCCGAGTCCCGGTCGCCTACCCGGTGACGGCGGACTGGTCCGGCTCACCGAACCTGCACCTCGGCCAGGCCTCCGGCCTGCGCCCGTGGCACGTCGCGTGGCTCGACCCCGACACCGGCGCCCTGACCGCGCTGCGCCCCGGCCAGGTGACCGTCGCCGTCACCGTCAACGGCGTGACCCAACGCGCCGAGGTGGCCACGGCGTTCCCCGAACGGGGCCGCGCCACCGCCTGACCCGCGGCGACAGGCCCCTGGGATCGTTGCCCAGGGGCCTGTTCCCGGTCAGAACTTCTCGCCGCGGGTGGCGCGGTCGCGCAGCGAGGCCGGTGGGCGGAAGCGCTCGCCGTAGGTGTCGGCCAGGTAGTCCGCGCGCTCCACGAACTCCGTCAACCCGTAGGAGTTGACGAACTGGAGGGTGCCGCCGCTCCACGGCGCGAAGCCGAACCCGAACACGCTGCCCACGTTCGCGTCACCGACCGACGTCAGCACGCCCTCGTCCAGGCACCGCACCGTCTCCAACGACTGGATGAACAGCAACCGGTCCTCGACGTCCTGCTCCGTCACGCCCGCGTCGGCCCGCGCGTACCGCGCCAGGCCCGGCCACAGGAACTTCTTCCCGCCCTCGGGGTACTCGTAGAACCCCGCACCGCCGGACTTGCCCGTGCGCCCCTCCGCGACCAGCTCCTCCAGCACGCGGAACGCCGGGTGATCGCCCAGGGCGCCCGCCACCGCCGGGTCGTCGGCCAACGTCTGGTCGCGGATCTTCAGCTGCAACGTCAACGTGACCTCGTCGGACACCGCCAGCGGACCCACCGCCATGCCCGCGCGGCGAGCCACGTTCTCGATCAGCGCCGGCGACACGCCCTCCGCCACCATCGACACCGCCTCGGTGACGTACGTGCCGAACGTCCGCGACGTGTAGAAGCCCCGGCTGTCGTTCACCACGATCGGCGTCTTCCCGATCCGCAGCACGTAGTCGAACGCCCGCGCCAACGTCTCGTCCGACGTCTTCTCCCCGCGGATGATCTCCACCAGCCGCATCTTCGGCACCGGCGAGAAGAAGTGCAACCCGATGAACCGCGACGGATCGCCCACCGCCGACGCCAACCCGGTGATCGGCAACGTGGAGGTGTTCGACGCGATCACCGCGTCGGGCAGCGCCGAGGCTTCTGCCGCGGGCAGCACCTTGTTCTTCAGCTCGCGGTTCTCGAACACCGCCTCGATCACGAGGTCGCAGCCCGCCAGGTCGGCGTCGGAGTCGGTCGGCGTGATGCCCGGCGTGTCACCGGCGCCGCGCCGCGCCGCCTCCAGCGTCACGTCCTTCAGCACGACCTCGATCCCGGCCTTGGCCGTGACCTCGGCGATGCCCGCGCCCATCATGCCCGCGCCGAGCACGCCGACCTTGGCCACCTTCGACCGCTCGACCCCGGCCGGCCGCGACCCGCCCGCGTTGATCTCGTTGAGCTGGAACCAGAACGTGTTGATCATGTTCTTGGAGACCTGACCCGCGGCCAGCTCCACGAAGTACCGGGCCTCGACCTTGAGCGCCGTGTCGAAGTCCACCAGCGCGCCCTCGACCGCGGCGGCCAGGACCTTCTCCGGCGCCGGGTACACGCCGTGCGTCTTCTTCCGCAGCACGGCGGGCGCGGCGGCCAGCAGCCCGTACAGGTTCGGGTCGCCGACCCGCACGTCCGGCACGGTGTACCCCGGCCGGTCCCACGGCTGCTGCGGCGCCGGGTTCTCCTTGATCCACGCCCGCGCCTTGGCGATCAGCTCCTCGGGCGAGGACGCCAGCTCGTGCACGATCCCGGCCTGCAACGCCCGCGCCGGCCGCAGCTGCTTGCCCTCCATCAGCAGCGGCAACGCCGGCTGCACGCCCAGCAGCCGCACCATCCGGGTCACGCCGCCACCGCCGGGCAGCAGGCCCAGGGTCGCCTCGGGCAGTCCGAGCTTGATCTTGTCGTCGTCCAGGACCACCCGGTGGTGGCACGCCAGCGCGATCTCCAGGCCGCCGCCCAGCGCGCTGCCGTTGATCGCCGCGACGACCGGCTTGCCCAGCAGCTCCAACCGCCGCAGCTGGCCCTTGATCTCCTCCAGGAACCCGAGCGCCTCGGCCGCGTTCTCGGGCGTGATCCGGATCAGCACGTTCAGGTCGCCACCGGCGAAGAACGTCTTCTTGGCCGACGTCAGCACCACGCCGGTGATGTCGTCGCGCTCCGCCTCCAGCCGCGCGACCGCGTCGCCCATGTCCTTGTGGTACTCGGCGTTCATCACGTTCGCCGAGCCGGACATGTCCATCGTGAGGGTGACGACGCCCTCGTCGTCCCGCTCGAAGTGGATAGCCATCAGACCCTCTCGATGATCGTCGCGATGCCCATGCCGCCGCCCACGCACAGCGTGGCCAGACCCCGTCGCAGGTCCCGGCGCTCCAGCTCGTCGAGCAGGGTGCCGAGGATCATGCAGCCGGTCGCGCCGAGCGGGTGGCCCATGGCGATCGCGCCGCCGTTGACGTTGACCTTGTCGTCGGGCAGGTCCAGCTCCCGCTGGAACTTCAGCACCACCGACGAGAACGCCTCGTTGATCTCGAACAGGTCGATGTCCTCGACGGTCAGCCTGGCCTTGTCCAGCGCCTTGCGCGCGGCCGGCGCCGGGCCGGTCAGCATGATCGTGGGCTCGGAGCCGACGACCGCCGTCGCGATGATCCGCGCGCGGGGCGTGAGGCCCAGCTCCTGCCCGGTGCGGGCGTTGCCGATCAGCATCGCCGCCGCGCCGTCCACGATCTGCGACGAGTTGCCCGGCGTGTGGACGTGGTCGATGCGCTCCACGGTCGGGTAGCGGTCGATGGCGACGGCGTCGAAGCCCAGGTCGCCGTGGAACGCGAAGCTCGGCTTGAGCTTGCCGAGCCCGTCCAGCGTGGTCTCCGGGCGGATCGCCTCGTCGTGGTCGAGCACGACCGAGCCGTTCTGGTCGACCACGGCCACCAGCGACCGGTCGAAGTAGCCCTTGTCGCGCGCCAGCGTGGCCCGCTGCTGCGAGCGCAGCGCGAAGGCGTCCACGTCCTCGCGGGTGAAGCCCTCCAGCGTGGCGATGAGGTCCGCGCTCACGCCCTGCGGCACGAAGTTGGTCGCCATGTTGGTCTCCGGGTCGGCCATCCACGCGCCGCCGTCCGAGCCCATCGGCACCCGCGACATCGACTCGACGCCGCCCGCCACCACCAGGTCCTCGAACCCGGACGCGACCTTGGCCGCGGCCAGGTTCACCGACTCCAGGCCCGACGCGCAGAACCGGTTGAGCTGCACGCCGGCGGGCCGCAGGTCCCACCCGGCCGCCAGCACCGCCGTGCGGGCGATGTCCGCGCCCTGCTCGCCGACCGGCGACACGACGCCGAACACCACGTCGTCCACGGCGGAGGTGTCCAGGTCGTTGCGCCGCGCCAGCGCCGCGAGCACCCCGGAGGCGAGGGTGATCGGCTTGACGCTGTGCAGCGAACCGCGCTTTCCCCGGCCACGCGGTGTGCGCACCGCGTCGAAGATCAAGGCTTCGCTCATGCACCCCACGGTAGGGAGCACGCCGGCGGTTGCCCATGACCTCCCGAGGTGACTTATTAGCTCACCGGCGTGAGCGGGTAGTCCATGATCTCGCCCTCGCCGACGAACCCCAGCCGCGCGTACAGCCGCCGGGCGGTCTCGTTGTCCTGGAACACGCGCAGCTGCACCCGCGCCCACCCGTGCTCACGCGCCCACGCCAGCACGTCGGCGATCAACGCCGCGCCGACGCCGCGCCGCCGGAACTCCGGCATGACCCACATGGAGTACAGGTACAACACGTCCGGGCCGACTTCGTGCGGCACCCCGGCGACGAGCCCGATCGGCTCCGGGGCCTCGGCGACGACCTTCACCCCGCGCCCGGGCGTCACCAGCTCGCGCCACCGCTTCTCGTCGAACGTCCGCTCCAGCGCCAACGTGGAGCCGAACTCCCCGGGATCGCTGCTCAGCGCGGTCAACCGGATGTCACGCCAGGTCGCCCAGTCCTCGGGCCCGAGCCGCCGCAGTCGCATACCCCCAGTGTCCCGCCAACCCCCCGCGAGGTCGCGTCGATCGTTCGCGTCCTCATTCCCGGCGATCACGCTTTTCGATCGTCGGCGAATCAGGACGCGAACGGTCGACTTCCCGGCGACCTCGCCCGCCGTCTGCGGAGCAGCGGCCATCCAACACTGACTTTTGCGCTCACGATCACCCCCCACGCAGCGCGCTGCGGTCATGGCGGCGCGGGCCGGCCGGTGGGACCGTCGAGGCATGCCGACTCGCCGTTCCGCATGGATGACCGAGGACCTGGACCAGTTGCGCAAGCTGGCCCGCACGTTCTTCGAGAGGGAAGCGGTCCCGAACCAGGAGCGCTGGGCCGCGCAGAAGCAGGTGGACCGGGACTTCTGGCGCCAGGCCGGCGAGGTTGGCCTGCTCTGCCTGTCCATCCCCGAGGAGTACGGCGGTGGCGGCGGCACGTTCGCGCACGAGGCCGTGCTGCTGGAGGAGCAGGCCCGGTGCGGCGACACCGCGTGGGGCAACAGCGTGCACAGCGGGATCGTCGCCCACTACCTCAACGCCTACGGCACCGAGGAGCAGAAGCTGCGCTGGCTGCCGAAGATGGCCTCCGGCGAGTACGTCGGCGCGATCGCCATGTCCGAGCCCGGCGGTGGCTCCGACCTGCAGAACATCAAGACGCGCGCGCTGCGGCGCGGTGACGAGTACGTGCTGTCGGGCTCGAAGACGTTCATCACCAACGGCGCGCAGGCCGACCTGGTGGTCGTGGTCGCCAAGACCGACCCCAGCCAGGGCGCGACGGGCATCTCGCTGCTGGTCGTGGAGACCGCGCAGGCGTCGGGCTTCCGCCGCGGCCGGGTGCTGGACAAGATCGGGATGCACGGCCAGGACACCGCCGAGCTGTTCTTCGACGACGTCCGCGTGCCCGCGGCGAACCTGCTCGGCACCGGCGAGGGCCAGGGGTTCATCCAGCTGATGCAGCAGCTGCCCCAGGAGCGGCTGATCATCGCGGTGGCGTCGGTCGCGGGCATCGAGGCGGCGGTCGACCTCACGCTCGCCTACGTCAAGGACCGCACGGCGTTCGGCCGGGAGCTGATCAAGTTCCAGAACACCCGGTTCAAGCTCGCCGAGTGCGCCACCGAGGCCCGCGTGACCAGGGCTTTCGTGGACGAGTGCGTGCAGGAGCACCTGGCGGGCCGCCTCGACGTGCCCACCGCGGCGATGGCCAAGTGGTGGGCCACCGAACGGCTGTGCCAGGTCGTGGACGAGTGCGTGCAGCTGTTCGGCGGCTACGGCTACATGGCCGAGTACCCGATCGCGCGCGCGTGGGCGGACGCGCGCGTGCAGAAGATCTACGGCGGGACGAACGAGATCATGAAGGAAATCATCGCGAGGTCGCTCTAGTGCCGGGGCCGCTGGAGGGGTTGAAGGTCGTCGAGCTGGCCGGCCTCGCGCCCGCGCCGTTCGGCTGCATGGTGCTGGCCGACCTCGGCGCGTCCGTGGTCCGGGTGGACCGCGTCGGCGGCGGCACGGAGGTGCCCCTGCTCGGCCGCGGCCGGCGCTCGATCGGGGTGGACGTGCGCCGACCCGAGGGCGCCGAGCTGGTGCTGCGCCTGGTCGCGGAGTCGGACGTGCTGGTCGAGGGCTTCCGGCCGGGCGTGACCGAACGGCTGGGCATCGGCCCGGCGCAGTGCCTGGCCCGCAACCCGCGCCTGGTCTACGGGCGGATGACCGGCTGGGGCCAGGACGGGCCGCTGGCCGACCGCGCCGGGCACGACATCAACTACATCGCGGTGGCGGGCGCGCTGGAGCCGATCGGCCGGGCGGGCGCGCCGCCGACCGTGCCGCTCAACGTCGTCGGTGACTTCGGCGGTGGCGGGCTGCTGCTGGCGCTCGGCGTGCTGGCCGCGCTGTACGAGCGGGAGCGGTCCGGGCGGGGGCAGGTGGTGGACGCGGCGATGGTCGACGGCGCGGCGCTGCTGACCACGTTCCTGCACGGGATGTCGTCGGTGGGCGCCTGGTCGGGCGCGCGCGGGACGAACCTGCTCGACGGCGGCGCGCCGTTCTACGACGTGTACGAGGCGGCCGACGGCCGGTTCGTCGGCATCGGGGCGCTGGAGGAGAAGTTCTACGCCGAGCTGCTGGTCGTGCTCGGGCTCGCCGACGCCGGGCTGCCCGGGCGGCACGACCCGGCGAACTGGCCGGAGCTGCGGGCCCGCATCGCCGCGGCGGTGGCGACCCGGACCAGGGACGAGTGGGCCGCGCTCGCCGAGGGCACCGACGCGTGCCTCGCGCCCGTGCTGGCGCCCGGTGAGGCGCCGAAGCACGGGCACAACGCCGAGCGGGGGACGTTCGTCGAGGTGGACGGGGTGGCGCAGCCCGCGCCCGCGCCGCGGTTCGGGCGGACGCCCGCGGCCACGCCCGGTCCGCCGCCCGCCGTCGGCGAGCACACGGTCGAGGTGCTGGCCGGGCTGGGGCTGGGCGGGGACGAGATCGCCGGGCTCCGGCGGTCCGGCGTGATCGGGTGACGGACCCGCGGGCGCGGACCCGATCGGGCCGGAAAAAGGCAAGGGAAATCACCTGAAGGGGTACCGGAAATGAGTGGCAGCCGCGAGCGGCCTTTGTCACGCTCGGTGCGTGCGTCGGCGCAATCAGGTGATGGGCTGTGCAGAGGTGGCAGTGTCTGAAGAACCTCGGTGTCCGTGCCAGGGGGGTGGGCGAGCGCCCGTACCTTGGTGATCGGCGGGACCACCGGTCCCCTTGATCGTCCGTTCGGGTGACTCTCCGGGCGACCCAGGCGTGGTTGCGTGGTGTTCGTGCGACCGGTCGAGGGATGGCGGCGGGTTCGATCGTCATCATCCGGGTGAATGAGGGACCATGGCCGTTGACACGACCGGAGCGGCGCTCGGCCGCCCTGCCCAGTGACACGGACGGAGACCGATCAGTGAACGTCAAGAAGGTGGTGACGCTGGCGGCGGTCGCGCTGGTGCTGTTCCTCCTGATCACCCAGCCGAACGAGTCCGCCGAGGCGGTGAGGACCGCGCTCGGGTGGCTCCAGTCCGGCGCCGAGTCGATCATCACCTTCGTCCGCAGCCTGTTCGCCTAGAGGTCCCGCGGTAACCCCGCGTACTCCCGCTCAATGCGGTCACGATCGGTGACTATGCGCCCCGAACGTTGCACCGTACGGGTGGAATGAGGGCTATAACGCCCTGGTAACAGGGTTTTAGACAAACCAGGGTCTAGCGGTTGTCGGTACCCGCTAATACGGTGCGTCGCATTGGCTGATCTTCGACCGATGAGGAGGCAGAATGGTCGAGGACTCCGGAGTCGACGAGCTGTTGCGGCAGTGGGCGGCTGAGCGCTCGGACGACGCCGAGCTGCAGGAGGTGAACCGGATCAAGGACGCGTGGCTCGCGGAAGCCCCGCCGTCCGCGCCGGGGATCCCCGTGCAGCGGGCGAATGGCGGTCCCCGCGGCCTGGTGAAGGTCGAGTCCGCGGATCCGGCGTACGTGGCGGCGATGCGGAAGCGGGCGCCCGAGGTGCCCGAGCCCCTGCTCGCCGCGGCCGCCAGCTACTGGCAGCTGGTCGGCGACCTGTCCGAGGCGGAGCAGTGGTGGGACGCGGGCATCAGCCCGTTGGACCAGCGCGCTCTGGACTACCGGGCGGCCGGGCTCTCGCCCGCCGACCTCGGTCGTCGCCTCGGCCCGATGACGGTGCTCCAGCACCTGCGTCGGGGTAGTGCGGCGGCCTGGTGCGTGGCCAGGTTGCAGAGGCAACGCCGGGACGGCGTGGCCTAGGTCCGACGAGTCGGGGCGGGCTCCTGCGGTCGAGGAGCCCTTGCCGTCGAGGTGCGGGCTCCCGTGCGGGGAGCCCCAGCCTCGTGCGACGCACGAAGTACTCTTGAGGCGTGCGAGGCCTCATCACCCCCCAGCGCCTGGCCATCGCGGCCGTCTGCCTGGCGTCGCTGGTCGTGTGCTGCGGCCTGGCCTACTGGCAGTGGGAGCGGTTCTCCGAGGCCGGTGGCACGTTCCAGAACCTCGGCTACGTGTTCCAGTGGCCGCTGTTCGGCCTCTTCCCCGCGTTCATGGTGTGGCGCATCCGCAGGCTGGACGCCCGCCGCAAGGCCGAGGCCGCCGCCGGGACGGCGGACGCCGCCGCCGAGGCCGCGCCGGAGCCGGTGGCCGCGCCGCCGCGGCCGGTAGTTACCGTTGAGCCCGTCAGAGCGCCCGTGCGGGACGACGAGGACGAAGAGCTCGCGGCCTACAACCGCATGCTCGCCGAACTCAACGCGCGGGACCAGCGGTGAGCGAAGGTAGGGCGATGAGCGGCGCGTTGACCAGGTTCCGGTTCATGGCTTACGTGGTCGGTGTCGGCCTGCTGCTGCTCGTGGTCGCGATGATCGCCAAGTACGCGGGCGACAGCGAGGGCATGATGCAGGTCGTCGGCCCGGTGCACGGCTTCCTCTACGCGGTCTACCTGGTGCTCACCGTCGACCTCGCGCTCAAGGCCCGCTGGTCGATCAAGGGCACGGTGCTGGTGCTGCTCGCGGGCACGATCCCGTTCGTGTCGTTCTACGCCGAGCGCAAGGTGGTCGAGAGCGTCCGGGCCGAGAAGAGCCTGTGACCGGGGTTGACCCCGCCCGCCGGGCACCCCTAGCGTCTGGCGGTACCAACTGAACACGGCCGTCGATGTCGCGCGGGAGAGTCCCCCAGCGGGGCGCCGAAGGAGCAACTCCTCCCCGGAATCTCTCAGGCACAGGTACCGCGCGACGAAGGCAACTCTGGAAAGCAGGCGCACCCCGGTGCGCCTCGCCCACGGTGCAAGCCGCCCCCACCGGGTGGTGAAGCTCTCAGGCTCATGGCAGAGGGGGAGGCTCACTCGACGAGGAGTCTCCGGTGGACCGTGTCATCCTTTCGCTCGTGAATCGCTCGGACGTGCCCGCCCGTCGACCCGACCGGTCGGCCCATCGGCATGTCCGCACCCAGGGAGGGCCCGCCTGATGGAAAGCCGCCGCACGCCCCTGCACGCCGAGCACGAGGCGCTGGGCGCCATGTTCACCGACTTCGCGGGCTGGCGGATGCCGCTGCGCTACGACAGCGAGCTGGCCGAGCACCACGCGGTGCGCACGTCGGCGGGCCTGTTCGACCTGACCCACATGGGTGAGATCCTGCTCACCGGCCCGGAGGCGTGCGCCGCGCTCGACCACGCCCTGGTCGGCCACGCGTCCGCGATCGGCGTCGGCCGCGCCCGGTACACGATGATCTGCGAGGCCGACGGTGGCGTCATCGACGACCTGATCGTGTACCGCACGGGTGATGAGGAGTACCTCGTCGTCGCCAACGCCTCGAACGCCGCCGTCGTGCACGAGGCCCTGGTCGAGCGGGCGAAGGGCTTCGACGCGGTGGTCGCGGACAAGTCGACCGACTACGCGCTGCTCGCCGTGCAGGGCCCGAAGGCCACCGCCATCCTCGCCGGCCTCACGTCGACCGACCTGGCCGCGGTGAAGTACTACGCGTCGTACCCGACCGAGGTCGCGGGCAAGCCCGTGCTGCTGGCCCGCACCGGCTACACCGGCGAGGACGGCTTCGAGCTGTTCGTCGCGCCGGACGACGCCGCGCACGTCTGGCGGGCCCTGCTGGAGGCGGGCGCACCGCACGACCTCAAGCCCGCCGGCCTCGGCTGCCGCGACACGCTGCGGCTGGAGGCGGGCATGCCGCTGTACGGCAACGAGCTCGGCCGCGACCGCACGCCGTTCCAGGCGAACCTCGGCCGCGTGGTGAAGCTGGACAAGCCGGGCGACTTCGTCGGCCGCGACGCGCTGGCCGCCGTCGCCGAGCGGGGCGTCGAGGAGGTCCTGGTCGGCCTGAAGACCGCCTCGCGCCGCGCGCCGCGGCACGGCTACCCCGTGCTGGACGCCTCGGGCGCCCGGATCGGCGAGGTGACCAGCGGCGCGTTGTCGCCGACCCTGGGCTACTCGGTGGCGATGGCGTACGTGGCCGTCGGCAACACCGAGCCCGGCACCCGGCTGTCGGTGGACGTCCGCGGCAAGCACGAGCCGGTCGAAGTCGTCGCACTGCCCTTCTACAAGCGCACCTCGTAAGGGAGACCCCACACATGTCCGAGCACTTCACCACCTCCCTCGCGGAGTTCGACCCGGAGGTCGCGAACGCCGTCGCCGCCGAGCTGCACCGGCAGCAGAGCACGCTGGAGATGATCGCCTCGGAGAACTTCACGCCGGTGTCGGTGCTCCAGGCGCAGGGGTCGGTGCTGACGAACAAGTACGCCGAGGGCTACCCCGGCCGGCGCTACTACGGCGGCTGCGAGCACGTCGACGTGATCGAGCGGCTGGCGATCGAGCGGGTGAAGGAGCTGTTCGGCGCCGGTTTCGCGAACGTGCAGCCGCACTCGGGCGCGCAGGCCAACGCGTGCGCGATGTTCGCCCTGCTCCAGCCGGGCGACACGATCCTGGGCCTGGACCTCGCGCACGGCGGCCACCTCACGCACGGCATGCGGATCAACTTCTCCGGCAAGCTCTACAACGTGGTGCCCTACCACGTGTCGGAGGCCGACGGCCGCGTCGACATGGCCGAGGTGGAGCGGCTGGCGACCGAGCACCGGCCGAAGCTGATCGTGGCCGGCTGGTCGGCGTACCCGCGCCAGCTGGACTTCGCCGAGTTCCGCCGGATCGCCGACTCGGTGGACGCCTACCTGATGGTGGACATGGCGCACTTCGCCGGCCTCGTGGCGGCGGGCCTGCACCCGAGCCCCGTGCCGCACGCGCACGTCGTGACCACGACCACGCACAAGACGCTCGGCGGCCCGCGCGGCGGCGTGATCCTGACCAACGAGGCCGACCTGGCGAAGAAGATCAACTCGGCGGTGTTCCCGGGTCAGCAGGGCGGCCCGCTGGAGCACGTGATCGCGGGCAAGGCGGTGGCGTTCAAGCACGCCGCGTCGCCCGAGTTCGCCGACCGCCAGCGGCGCACGGTCGAGGGCGCGAAGATCCTCGCCGAGCGCCTGTCGCAGCCCGACGCGGCGGCGGCCGGTGTGAAGGTGCTCACCGGCGGCACGGACGTGCACCTCGTGCTGGTGGACCTGGTGGCGTCCGAACTGGACGGCAAGCAGGCCGAGGACCGGCTGCACGAGGTGGGCATCACGGTCAACCGCAACGCGGTGCCGAACGACCCGCGGCCGCCGATGGTGACCTCCGGCCTGCGCATCGGCACGCCGGCGCTGGCCACGCGCGGTTTCGGCGCGGCCGACTTCACCGAGGTGGCGGAGATCATCGCGGCGGCGTTGCAGCCGTCGCCGGACCTGGCCGAGCTGCGGGCGCGGGTCGAGGTGCTGGCCGCCAAGCACCCGCTGTACCCGTCTTTGTGAACGACGACACGAAATAGCTCGCGCTTACTGGAGGTTGTCCCGTGCGCAACCCGCGTACGGGACAACCGAAAGAGGCACCATGACCGCCACCCTCGACACGCTGGCCCTCCCACGCGAAGCGCAGGACCTGCTGTTCCGCGAGGCCCGCACGGCGAACGCGTTCACCGACGAGCCGGTGACCGACGAGCAGCTCCACGACGTCTACGACCTCGTGAAGTGGGGCCCGACCGCGATGAACAGCCAGCCGCTGCGCGTGCTGCTCATCCGGGGCGAGGACGCCAAGGCCCGGCTCGCGCCCCACATGGCGGAGGGCAACCGGGCCAAGACCCTGGCCGCGCCGGTGACCGCGATCCTGGCGGCCGACACCGACTTCCACGAGCACCTGGCCACGACGTTCCCGCACTACCCGGGCGCGAAGGCGGCGTTCGCGGACGACGCGGGGCGCACCGAGGCGGCGAAGACGAGCGCACTGCTCCAGGCCGGCTACTTCATCGTCGGCGTCCGCGCGGCGGGCCTCGCCGCCGGACCGATGAGCGGCTTCGACGCCGAGGGCGTGCGCGGCGAGTTCTTCGCCGGCACCAACCAGCTGCCCCTGGTGATCGTCAACATCGGTCACCCGGACCACTCCGGCACCCACCCGCGCAACCCGCGCCTGGACTTCGCCGAGGCCGTCCGCACCCTCTGACGCCACTTCGAGCCGCACGGTCCGCGATGCGACGCCCTGATCCCCCGGCCAACCCCGGGCCGGGGGATCAGGGCGAGGCACAGTGGACTAGGCGGCGGGCGGCGTCACCCCCGGCGGCAGGCACTCGACGTTGCGCTTGCCGTCGGGCTGCACCACGAACCACGTGCCGCCCACGCCCTGGCCCTTCCACTGGCCGGGCGCCTCGTCCTTCGCGTAGGTGTAGAGCGGCCAGCCGTCGAGCGTCACCTGGTCGGTGCCGTCGGCCCGCTTCACCGTCGACACGAGCGCCGGGTCGACGCCCTGCAGCTGCGGCTTGCCGTCGGACAGCACGGGGGGCCACGTCACGGCGCACTGACCCTCGCAGTTGGACTTCGCCGGGTCCGGCGTGTCCTTGTCGAACCGGTACAGCGTGCGGCCGTCACCGTCCTGCACGACCTCGCCCATCTTGGGCACGCTCTTGCCGACCAGCGTGACCTGCGGGCCGGACGGCGCGGGCGCGGCCTGGCCCTCCGGCGCGTCGGCGGCGGGCTCCTCGACAGGCGCCGCCTCTTCGCTGGTCGGAGGGGCCAAGGGCTCCTGAACGTCGCCGTAGTCGCCCTGGGCCGCGGCGCCGACCTGCTCGGTCTGCGCGACCGTCCTGCCCTGCAGGCCGGTGGCGTTGGAAGTCCACATGACCAGCGCGAGCACGGCGGCCATGCCACCCGCGACGGCGATGGCGATGCGGTTTCGTCGGATCACACTCAACTCCTCCTCGGTCCGTCGATCGCTCCACCCACGACTACGGCCCGTCCGCCGACGCGGTTCAGCCCGCCTCGACGACGCGGACCAAGACAGGGGTCGCCCACCGCCACGACCGGGCACCGCCGCCGCACCGCCGGTCGGACGGTCGTCGCCTCGCCTGACCACAGCCAAGGCAGGGCACCGTCGCATCGCCTGACCGCCGGCCGGCCGGGGACATAGGGTGTCCGGGTGGGCAACGAGATCTCCTTCCCGCGCCAGCACGCGCGCACCCAGCGGTTCACCCTCGGCGCACCCCGGACGTTCACCGCGTCGCCGGACGGCGCGAAGGTGTACTTCCTCCGCACCGCCACGGCCACGAGCCGGGCGAACGGCCTGTGGGCGTTCGACACCGCGACCCGGTCCGAGACGCTGCTGGCCGACCCCGGCGTCCTGCTGACCGACCCCGAGGACCTGTCCCCGGAGGAACGGGCACGCCGCGAGCGCACCCGCGAGTCGGCCGCCGGGATCGTCGGCTACGCCACCGACGGCGACGCGCGGCAGGCGGTGTTCGCGTTGTCCGGCAGGCTCTTCGTGGTCGAACTCGCCACCGCCGCGGTCCGCGAGCTGCCGGTCGCGGGCCCGGTGGTCGACCCCCGGCTGGACCCGACCGGCCGCAAGGTCGGCTACGTGGCTGCGGGCGCGCTGCACGTGGTGGACCTGGAGTCCGGCGCGGACCGCGTGGTCGCGTCGCCGGACGGCCCGGACGTCACGTGGGGCCTCGCGGAGTTCATCGCGGCCGAGGAGATGGGCCGCCACCGGGGCTACTGGTTCTCCCCGGACGGCGAGCACGTGCTGGCGGCCAGGGTGGACAACGCACCCGTGCCGCGCTGGCACATCGCCGACCCGGCGAACCCGGGCACGCCCGCCGCCGAGATCGCCTACCCGGCCGCCGGCGAGGCCAACGCCGTGGTGGAGCTGGCCGTCCTCGGCGCCGGCCGGACCGACGTGACGTGGGACCGCGACGCCTTCCCGTACGTCAACGCGGTGTCGTGGACCTCGCACGGCAAGCCGCTGGTGCAGGTCCAGTCACGCGACCAGCGCCGCGTCCGGGTGCTCGCGGTCGACGTGGAGACCGGTGCCACCGAGGTGGTCGCCGACGACACCGACCCGCACTGGCTGGAGATCGTGCCGGGCGCGCCGCGCTGGACCCCGGACGGCGAACTGCTGCGCGTGCTGCCGATCGGCGACGCGAACCGGCTCGTCGTGGGCGACCGGCCGTGGACGCCGGACGGCTTCCAGGTCCGCGCGGTGCTCGACGTGGACGGCGACGGCGCGCTGGTCACCGCGTCCACCGACGACCCGACGCAGACGCACGTCTTCCTGGTCGGCCCCGAAGAGATCACCCGACTGTCCACTGAGGACGGGGTGCACGGCGCGACGCGCGCGGGCGGCGTGCTGGTGCTGTCCCGGTCGTCGATGGACCACTTCGGGCCGAAGGTCACCGTGTCGACCGGCGGTGAGATCGGCACGTTCGCCGAAACCCCCGTGCTGGCACCGGAAGTGCGGCTGCTGACCGTCGGCGAGCGCGACCTGAGGGCGGCGCTGCTGTTCCCGCGCGGCCACGTGCCGGGCACGAAGCTGCCGGTCCTGCTCGACCCGTACGGCGGTCCGCACGCGCAGCGCGTGGTGTCGGCGCGCAACGCCTACCTGGCCTCGCAGTGGCTGGCCGACCAGGGTTTCGCGGTCCTCGTCGTGGACGGCCGCGGCACGCCCGGTCGCGGTCCGGCGTGGGAGCGGGAGATCGCGTTCGACTTCGCCGGCGCCACCCTGGAGGACCAGGTGGACGCCCTGCACGCGGTCGCGAAGGGCGAACCCGACCTCGACCTGACCAGGGTCGGCATCCGGGGCTGGTCCTACGGCGGCTACCTGGCCGCGCTGGCCGTGCTGCGCCGACCGGACGTGTTCCACGCGGGCATCGCGGGCGCGCCGGTCACCGACTGGCGGCTCTACGACACCCACTACACCGAGCGCTACCTGGGCCACCCGGCCGAGAAGCCGCAGGTCTACGACGCCAACTCGCTCATCGCCGACGCGCCGAAGCTCGAGCGCCCGCTGATGATCGTGCACGGCCTGGCGGACGACAACGTGGTGGCCGCGCACACCCTGCGCCTGTCCTCGGCCCTGCTGGCCGCCGGCCGCCCGCACACCGTGCTGCCGCTGTCCGGCGTGACCCACATGACCCCGCAGGAACAGGTGGCGGAGAACCTGCTCCTGCTCCAGGTCGACTTCCTGCGCCGCGCCCTGGCCTGAACGCGGAACGGGGCCGTCCCCCGAGAGGAGGACGGCCCCGTTCGAGCCAG
This sequence comes from Actinosynnema sp. NPDC037264, assembly GCF_055603705.1. Lineage (NCBI taxonomy): Bacteria > Bacillati > Actinomycetota > Actinomycetes > Pseudonocardiales > Pseudonocardiaceae > Actinosynnema > Actinosynnema sp. NPDC037264. The sequence goes on from NZ_JBVJVK010000047.1 coordinate 22,423, forward strand.
GCGTCAGGCCAGTGAGTGGCGGACCTGGTACGGCGGGATCGAGTTGCCCACCAGCGCCAGGTCGTCGATCGACTCCGGCTGGTAGCCGCACGCGGGCAGCCGCTCGACCATCAGCGCGGTCGGGTCGGCCACCTCGTCGGCGCGCCCGAACAGGTACGCCCACTCGTGCTCGTCCGAGCCGTAGTACGCGACCGTGCCGAACACCTCGTTGAACCGCTCCCACATGCGGATCAGCGTGGTGTTGCGCCACATCGTCTGGCAGCCCGCCTGGGACACCACGACGCCGCCGGGGGTGAGCAGCGCCTTGCACATGGCCAGGAACTCGGCGCCGTACAAGCGGTTGTGCTGCGCCTCCTCCTCGCGCTCGTCCGGAAGGTCCACCAGGACGATGTCGTAGCGCTCCGACGTCGTCCGGATGTACTCGTAGCCGTCGATGTACCGGACGTGGATCGGGCCCTCGCCCTTCTCGGCCAGCGCGAGCTCGTCGAGCGTGTACCCGTAGGGCAGGTGCTCGGCGCACAGCCGCACGGCCTGGGCGTCGATGTCGATGTGGTCGACCACCGAAGCGCCGGCGGCCACCGCCATCTGGCACACCACGCCCTCCGACGACCCGATGACCAGCACCCGGTCGACGCGGTCGGCCAGCAGCAGCGCCGGGACCATCAGCGCCTCGTGGTAGGTCAGCTGGCTGAACTCGGTGCTCTGCCGGTCGTCGTCGCAGAACAGCGACAACCCCTGGGACGTGCGGGCGATCACCAGGTGCTGGAACTCGGTCCGGGTGTCGACCACGACCTCGTCGACGTCCCAGTGCCTGGTCATACCGGCCGCGAGCGGTTCGCGGATCAAGACGCCTTCTCCTCACCGACGAGCGCGGGGACGCGGTGGCCCCGGCTGATCATGTCCGTCCGTGCCGACACAGCTCCCAGCGCCTCGGCCAGCAACTGCACCGCGAGCGCGGGTTTGGCGCGCGTGCCGCAGGTGAACACGTCCACGAACACGGCCCCGACCTCGGGGTACGTGTGGATGGACGCGTGCGACTCCGACAACAGGGCCAGCACGGTGACCCCTTGCGGCTCGAACTGCTTGGAGACCACCTCCAACACCGTGGCATCAGCCTGGGTGAGCGCTTCACCGAGCGCGTGTCGCAGGAACCGCTCGTCGTCGAGCAGTTCCGGGCTCACGCCTTCGAGCTCGGCGAGCACGTGCTGTCCTGCGAACAAGCCAACCGGCTCGGATTCGCACGGGAGTTCGGACATCAATCACTCCAAACATCTTCAGGAGGGGCACAGCAGCGGACAGGCGGGGGCGCGCTCATCGCACGCAGTGGGTGGCCAACGGCGGGAAGCCGTTGAACGCCACCGACGAGTAGCTGGCCGTGTAGGCGCCCGCGCCGAGCAGGTCGACGTGGTCGCCCGCGCGCAGTTCCAGCGGCAGCTCGTAGCACGTGTTCTGGTACAGCACGTCGTCCGCGTCGCACGTGGGACCCGCCAGCACGACGGGGCCGACGGGCGCCCCGGTCTGCGGCACGCCCTCGCGGCTGGTGGCCAACGGGTACGCGATGGCCTCGCCCTCGGTCTCGGCGAGGCCGCCGTAGCGGCCGATGTCGAGGAAGACCCAGCGCCGTTCGTCCGAATAGGACTTCCGGGACACCAGCACCACTTCGGAGCGGATCACACCGGACTCCGCCACGATAGCGCGTCCCGGCTCGATCATCACCTCGGGCGCGAAGGCGCCGAAGTGGCGGGCGATCGACGCGGTGATGGCCGCGGCGTACTCGGCCAGCGGCGGCGGCTGCGTCAGGTAGCCCGCGGGCAGGCCGCCGCCGAGGTTGACCGTGGTCGGCGAGAGCCCCTCGGCGCGCAGCTTCCCGATGACGACGGCGGCGTCGGCGATCGCGCCGTCCCAGCCGTTCGGGTCGAGCTGCTGCGACCCCGCGTGGAAGGCCACGCCGAGCGGAACGAGTCCGAGTTCGGCGGCCAACCGCAGGAGATCCGTCGCCATCTCGGGCGAACAGCCGAACTTCTTGCCGAACGGGTAGGTGGAACCGTTGCTGTCGACCAAGATCCGCAGCAGCACGGACGAGCCGGGCGCGTGCTCGGCCAGCGCGCGCACGTCCTGCTCGCTGTCGGACACGAAGAGTCGCACACCGCGCCCGTAGGCGTAGGCGATGTCGCGCGCCTTCTTGATCGGGTTGCTGTAGGAGACGGCCTCCGGCGCGGCGCCCCGCGCCAGGCACAGGTCGATCTCGGCGGGGCTGGCGACGTCGAAGCTGGACCCCTCGGCGGCCAGCAGCTCGACCACCTCGGGCGTCGGGTTCGCCTTGACCGCGTAGAAGATCCCCACCCGCGGCAGCGCCGCGCGGATCGCCGTGAACCGGTCCCGCACCGTCGGCAGGTCGATGACGAGGCAGGGCGTGTCGGGGCGGTCGTGGTCCAGGAAACGACGAATACGAGCCATTGCCTCGTGAAGCCGTTCGTCGGCAAAGCTCGTCGTCATCTCGCTAGGGGTCCCCCTTCGCGACCGTGATCAGGCACGGTCCGACCGTGTTCGGGCACGGCGGTCCACTCTAGGTGGTGAAGGCGAAAAAAGCGCTATCAGCCGGCGAACTTGTGACGCAGCTCCACGATGGAGATGTCGGGCGCCGCGCCCACGCGCACCGGCGGACCCCAGAACCCGGCCCCGTTGCTGGTGTAGACCTGCGTGCCGTCGACGGTCTCCAGCCCGCTGCGCACCGGCTGCTGCAAGCCCACCGCGAGGTGGAACGGGAACATCTGCCCGCCGTGCGTGTGCCCGGACAGCTGCAGGTCCACCCCGTGCTTGGCGGCCTCGTGGACCTGCACCGGCTGGTGCGCCATCAGCACGACCGGCGTGGACGTGTCGCGGCCGTCCAGCGCGCGGGCGTAGTCGGGACCGTCCTGGACGTTCTTGCCGGTGACGTCGTTGACGCCCGCGAGGTCGAACGACGCGCCGGCCCGCTCGATCCGCAGCCGCTCGTTGCGCAGCGGGTTCACCCCGAGCCGCTCCAGCTCCGCCACCCACGGCTCCACGCCCGAGTAGTACTCGTGGTTGCCGGTGACGAAGAAGCTGCCGTGCGTGCTCACGAGGTCGCGCAGCGGAGCCGCCGCCTCGCCCAGCTCGGCCACCGTGCCGTCGACCAGGTCGCCGACGATGGCGACCAGGTCCACCTGCTGCTCGTTGATCATGCGCACGATCCGCTCGGTGTGCTCGCGGCCGAGCAGCGGCCCCAGGTGGATGTCGCTCACCACCGCGATCCGGTAGCCCGACAGCCGCTGGTCGAGCTTGCCCAGGGTCACCGGCACCCGCTTGACCACGGGGTCGCCCAGTGCCTGCGTGGTGCCGAAGCCGACGACGCCGACCGTGGCCACGCCGCCCGCGACGGCGAGCGACCGGGCGATGAACAGCCGTCGGCCCGGGTCGGCCGGCTGCCCGGCGAGCGTGGCCCCGGGCGCCTCCACCTCCGCGGTCGGCGCGCCGACCGCGGCCGGCACCTCGTGCTCTCGCATCGCGCGGTTCAGGACCAGCCGGGGGATCTCCAGCACGGCCAGGATCACCGCGAAGTAGAACGCGCACGCCAGCCAGATGAACCCCGGCCAGGCCAGGACCACGGCGAACCCCGACCCGCCGATCCCGGCCACCGACAGCGCCGTCATCACCAGCACGTAGAGGAAGAGCACCACCCCGGTGCCGATCCGACGGCCGCGCCCGGGTCGGGTCGTGGCCCGCACGGCACGCGTCCAGATGTAGTAGTGGGCGACGCCCATCACGACCGCGAACAGCACGAAGAACATCAAGGCCGGGCCTCCCCAGTGGTGGTGAGTCCAGTTTCCACGAATCCCGGAGCGGGGATGCAACCCCGTGGCCGCCCGTGAGCGTGATTACCTCGTACCGCAGCACGGGGGAGGACAGATGAGTGATCGGGACGCCGCGTTCGCCGAGTACTTCGCGGCGCGGTCCGAGGCCATGCGCGGCACGGCGTACCTGCTGTGCGGCGACTGGCACCGTGCCGAGGACCTGGTCCAGGCCACGTTCGCCAAGCTCTACGTGGCGTGGCGCCGGATCAACCGGCACGAGGCACTCGACGCCTACACCCGGCAGACGCTCGTCCGGACGTTCGTGTCCGACCTGCGCCGGGGCTGGTTCCGCAAGGAACGGGTGAGCGAGACGACCGCCGACGTGGCGGCCGTCGCGCGCGGCTCGGCGGAGGACCGGCTGGTGCTGCTGGCGGCGCTGGCCCAGGTGCCGCCGAGGCAGCGCGCCGTGCTCGTGCTGCGGTACTGGGAAGACCTGTCGGTCGAGGAGACCGCCAGGGCGTTGGACTGCTCCGAAGGAACGGTGAAGAGCCAGGCCGCGCGGGGGCTGCAGACGCTGCGCGGCCTGATCACCCCCCAGCAGGGAGAAAAGGTGCGATGAACGAGCACGAGCTGAAGAGCGCGTTGCAGGAAGTGATGGTGGCGAGCAGCCCGCCGCCGCCCATGAGCCCCGAGGCCGCGCTGGAGGGCGGTCGACGTGCCCAGCGCCGGCGGAAGGCCACCTGGGGCGGCGCGGTCGCGGGCCTCGCGGTGGTGGCCATCGCGGTCGGCGCCGTGCTGGTGCCGACCCTGACCGGCGGTGGTGGCGACGTCGTCCAGGTGGCGGGAGGGCAGCCGTCGGAGTCCGGGCCGCGGGTCACCCCGACCGACCGGCCGCCGTCCGAGTCGCCGTCGGTGACCGTGATGCCGCCCAGCGGGTCACCGCCGCCGTCGGACACGAGCACCCGGTGGCCGAACGGGCAGAGCGACCGGACCTCGACCAGCGGGCCGCGCGCCGACAAGGGCGCCAAGCTGCTCAACGACCTGGCCTCGTCGCTGCCGCCCGGCGTGAAGGCCGAGGACCGAACCCGGATCGGGTTCGCCGACTACGGCCCCATGACCTGGCGCCAGGCGCAGTTCGCCGAGTACGTCGGCGACCTGGAGGTCTGGGACTACGAGGCGCGCACACCGGTCGTGATCACCGGTGAGGCGGGCGTGGGCGAGCTGTCCATCGAGGTCGAGACCAAGGGCAACACCCGGCTCGGCGACCTCGTCGGGTGCGAGGCGGCGACCAAGTACCCGTACCCGGTCACCGGCGGGACGTGCGAGGTGATCGACGTCGGCGGCAAGAAGGTCGGCGTCGTCACCGGCGCCGACCCGGACGCGGGCGGCAACACGATGGACGCCGGGGCGTTCTACCGGCACCCGGACGGCACGCTGGTGACCGTCGCGTACTCGAGCGAGTACCTGGAGTCCGGTCACCCGGCGCTGTCCCGGCCGGCGTTGACGGGCGCGCAGCTCGCGGCGATCGCCGCGGACCCGAAGTTCCACCTGGACTGAGCCACCGCCGGGGACGGGGAGGCCGGGCGCCACGACGCGCCCGGCCTCTTCGGCGTCCTGGGTCGTCTCCCGGTGTCGTCCCGTCCCTCGTCCGTGGGTACTCCGTCCGGGTGTTCGTGCAGGTACCGTGCTGTTTGCCATGCGGACGCTGCTCATCGACAACTACGACTCGTTCACGTTCAACCTCTTCCAGTACCTGGCTCAGGTGAACGGGCGGGAACCGGTCGTCATCACCAACGACGACCCGCGGTTCCGGCTGTCCGACCTGCGGCGGTTCGACAACGTGGTGATCTCGCCCGGACCGGGCCGGCCGCAGCGCGCCGCCGACTTCGGCCTGTGCCGGGCGGTGATCGAGCACGCCGACATCCCCCTTCTGGGTGTCTGCCTGGGTCACCAAGGGCTGTGCCTCGCGCACGGTGCGTCCGTGGGCTTGGTCACGCCGAGGCACGGCGTGGTGGACCACGTGCGGCACACGGGGGTGGACGTGTTCGCCGGCCTGCCGTCGCCGCTGCCCGTCGTGCGCTACCACTCGCTGGCCGTGTCGGACCTGCCGCCGTCGCTGGAGCCGATCGCCTGGGCGTCGTCCGACGACGTGCTGATGGGCGTGCGGCACCGGTCGCGGCCCGCCTGGGGCGTGCAGTTCCACCCCGAGTCGGTGTGCACGTCGCACGGCCACCAGCTGCTGGCCAACTTCCGCGACCTGACCGACGCCGCCGCCGTCGTGCCGGCGCTCCCCGAGCTCCCCGCGCCTCCCGTTCGGGCCCGTGAGGCGGCCCGTGAGGTGCTCGTGCGACGGGTGGACGTGCACCCGTCGCCCGAGGACGTCCACGCGGCCCTGTACGGGTCGTCGCACGACGCGTTCTGGCTGGACAGCAGCCTCGTCGGGGAGCGTGGCCGGTTCTCCGTGATGGGCGACGCGTCCGGGCCGCTGGCGCGCGTGGCGACGTACGACGTGTGGACCGGCGAGGTGACGGTGGACGGGGTGACGCGTCCCGGGCCGTTCTTCGACTGGCTGGAGGCCGACCTGGCGGCGTGGCGGGTGGCGCCGCCGGACGTGCCGTTCGAGTTCGCGCTCGGCTGGGTGGGCTACCTCGGGTACGAGCTCAAGGCGGAATGCGGCGGTGCGGCGGCGCACCGTTCGGAGCAGCCGGACGCGGCATTCGTGTTCGCCGACCGGGCGCTGGTTTTCGACCACGATTCCCGGTGCGTCTACCTGTTGGCGTTGTCCGACGAGGACGGGTGGTTGGGCCGAACGGCCGATTTCCTGCGTCGGTTCACCGCGCCGCCGGCGGCCCCGCCGCGCCCGGCCCGCGCCGACTCGGTGCAGCCGCGACACGGCCGTTCGCACTACTTGAAGCTGGTGGCGGCTTGCCAGGAGGCCATCACGGCGGGCGAGACCTATGAGGTGTGTTTGACGAACACGGTGACGTGGCGCGGGCCGGTCGACCCGTGGGACGCCTACCGGTTCCTGCGCGCGGAAAGCCCCGCGCCGTTCGGGGCGTTGCTCCGTTTCGGTGCGCTCTCCGTGCTCAGCACTTCACCCGAGCGGTTCATCCGGGTCGACCGACAGGGTGTCGTCGAATCCGAGCCAATCAAGGGCACGCGCCCCCGCGGGGCGACCGCCGCCGAGGACGGGGCTTTGCGCAGGGCCTTGGCTGCCAGCGCGAAGGACCGCGCCGAGAACCTCATGATCGTGGACTTGGTCCGCAATGATCTGGGTCATTGCGCGGAAGTCGGCAGCGTCGAGGTGCCCAGGATCTTCGAGGTGGAGAGCTACGCGACAGTGCACCAGCTCGTCAGCACCGTTCGGGCTCGGCTGCGTTCCGGTAGTTCCGCCGCGCGGGTGGTTAGGGCGGCGTTCCCCGGCGGGTCCATGACGGGCGCGCCCAAGATCCGGACAATGCAGATCATCGACGGGCTGGAAGCCGGGCCCCGGGGTGTCTACTCCGGGGCGCTCGGTTACTTCTCACTCTCCGGAACGGCCGACTTCAGCATCGTCATCAGGACGCTGGTCGTGGACCGGGACAAGGTGAGTTTCGGGGTCGGGGGCGCGGTCATCGCGCTGTCCGACCCCGCGGAGGAATTCGAGGAGACCGCGGTCAAGGCGACCGCCCTGCTCAGCCTGGCCGGCGTGGAGTTCCCGGGGCGCACCTCGCCGGCCTGAGCGCCCCTGACCTGCTGTTTTCCCCTGCGGCAGGGGTGGTCCGCCGCAGGGGAAAACGACGTGGCTCAGGAAGCGTGGGCTTCCTGGAACTGCACGACCAGACCCTGGGGAATGCGGCCCCGGTCGGAGATCTGGTGGCCCTGCGCGCGTGCCCAGTCCCGAATGGCCTGGGCCTGCGCCTTGTCACCAGCCTTTACCGTGCTCTTGCCGGTGCCCTTGCGCTGCTTGCGGCCACCTGCGCGGCGCGCCTTGGCGACGAAGTCGGCCAGGGACTCGCGGAGCTTGTCCGCATTGTCCTTGGAGAGGTCGATGGAGTACTCCACACCGTCCAGCGCGAAGGTCACGGTCTCGGCGGCTTCGCTGCCGTCGAGGTCGTCGATGAGTTGGACGACGGTCTGCTGTGCCACTGTTCCTCCGTGTGTGCTCGCATAGCGCGTGCTGCCCTCGACTAGTTCTGCGCCACACGCTTAGGTCGACACCATAGTGCACGAGAGGAATATCGCCTAACCTTTCGCGGTGAAAATGTGAGTGATGCCCCCGGACGGGTCATTTCGCGACACAAACCGCACGGAGCCGAAATGTGCGGCCCGCGAGCCGTCACCCCGTGGTGCCGGTCACACCCGGTCGAGTGGCCTATCCTGGACTCGGATACCCGCCCAGGGTAGGGAAGGTCGGGAGCGATGCTCGGTTACACGGCGGACAAGGACGCGTACCTCAAGCGATTGCGCCGCATCGAGGGGCAGGTCCGCGGCCTCCAGCGGATGGTCGAGAACGACGAGTACTGCATCGACGTGCTGACCCAGATCTCCGCCGCGACGAAGGCGTTGCAGGCGGTCTCCTTGGGTCTGCTCGACGAGCACCTGAAGCACTGCGTGGCGCAGGCCGTGGCCGAGGGGGGCGAGGTGGCGGAGGAGAAGATCGCCGAAGCCTCCGCCGCGATCACCCGCCTGGTCCGCTCCTGACCGCCACGCGCCCGGCCGCCACCCCGTACGGCGGCCGGGCAACCTGATCGAGTACAGTGCTCCCGCCGGCCCCCGTAGCCCAATCGGCAGAGGCAGCGGACTCAAAATCCGTCCAGTGTGCGTTCGAGTCGCACCGGGGGCACATTCGCACTTCACCTGGCTCGGCCCCTGACCCGTGCTCTTCGGGTCAGGGGCCGATCTTGTTCCGGCTGGCCGGTTCGTCGGGTGTCGGGGTGGGTGCGTCCTCAGGGGTCAGAGCCGGGTCGTTTGGTCGGCGGTTGTCGGTCCGCCTCGGTGGAGGCGTGCAAGGCGGACGAGTCCTTTGTAGACGCGCTGTCTCGAACCTGTCCGCTAACCGCGTGGTAATGCTCGGCTGACCGTTGAGTTCCTGCGGCGACTGCGCGGGGTATGCGGCGGGTGTGTTCGGGTCGAGGCCGGGCCGCGCTGGAACACGCCCGCCCTCACGGTGGCTTCGGCAGGGTCGTCGACGCGAGCTTGGCCGGGTCGGTCACGATCGTGATCTCGGCGATCCGGCCGCCGACGACGGTGAAGGCCATGACGGCCAGAGGGGTGCCGTCGTCGTGCCAGGACAGCAGGCCTGGGCGGCCGTTGACGAGCACTGCCCGACCGTGGCCGGCCGCGCCGGCGGACAGTCGGGCGCCGGTGGCGACCTTGGTGGCGCCGAGGACGACGACCTGGCCGTCGGGGGTGTCGGCGGTCAGCCGCACCTCGGGGTCGAGGACGCGCAGCAGCCCTTCGAAGTCGCCGTCGCGAGCGGCCGCCAGGAAGGCTTGGACGACTTCCCGCTGCTCCCGCCCGACGCCCGCCGGCCGGCCGGTCGCCCGCACCTTCCCGCGGGCGCGGCTGGCGAGCATCTTGGTGGCGTCGGTCGACTTGCCGAGGATCCGGCCGATCTCGTCGAACGGCACCGCGAACAGGTCGTGCAGCACGAACGCCAGCCGCTCGTTCGGCCGCAGCGACTCCAGCACGACGAGCAGCGCGAGCCCCACCGAGTCGGCCAGCGCCACGTCGTCCTCCGGCGCGCCGCCGCCGTCGTCGGCCGTCACCACGAGCTCGGGCGGCCCGCTGTCGTAGGACGCCTCGGGACGGGCCCGGCGCGCGCGCAGGACGTCCAGGCTGATCCGGCCGACCACCGTGGTCAGCCAGCCCGCCAGGTTCCCGATGGCCGCCGCGTCCTGGCGGGAGAGCCGCAGCCAGGCCTCCTGCACCACGTCCTCGGCGTCGGCGTGCGATCCGAGCACCCGGTGGGCGATCGCGCGCAACCGGTCCCGCTGCCCCTCGAACGCCTCGGCCACCGGGTCCCGCCGGCCGGGGTCGGTCACTTCCCGGTTCCGCGGGGCTGCTGGCGCAACGAGATCCGGTTGCCGTCGGGATCCACCGCCTCGACGCGCACGCCGAACGGGTAGTCCACCGGTTCGGGCTCGACGAACGTCACGCCCCGCCGGCGGAACACCTCGAAGTCCGCCCTCAGGTCGTCCGACTCGAGGATGAGCGGACCGGGCGCGGCGCCCGGCTCGGCGGGGTGCCCCGCGGCCGGCGCGTGCGGCCACAGGATGATCTTGACCGGACTGCCGGGTGCGCCCACGGTGAGGAAGCGCCCGTCCGGGCCGGGGTAGTCGACGTGCTTCGCCAAGCCGAGCCCCTCGGTGTAGAACTCCAGCGCGCGGTCCTGGTCGGTGACGTAGACCGTCACGTACATGAGGTTGGTCAGCATCCTGCTCTCCGTCCACTCGGGTCCGACGACCGGTGGGTGCACCCGGTCGTCGCCGGTATGACGGGAGCCGGCGGGAAGAGGTAACAGAACCGGGTCCGCCCGTTGTCGATCCTGGTACGCTCGCGGCGATGGTTACCTACGTGAACGGATCGGAGGTTCTCTTCGCGCAAGGTGAGTGCTGATGCTCCCCTTGACCGCGAACGAGGACGACCGCCTCTTCTTCTGGGCGCACGTGCGCGAGTTCGCCGTGCCGCCGCCGATGATCGAGTCAGCGACCGCCCGCCGACTGGTGGGCGACTGGGCCGGCGCCTGCGCCGCCGCACGCGTCGACGTGGACCTGGACCTGAGAACCGCGGGTCGCGCCCACGGCCGGCTCCTCGCGGCCCGGGTCCGCGCCGACCTCCGTCACCTGGCTCCCGACCTGCTGCGCTGGCACTTCCCGAGGATCGCCCCGGACGGCCTGCTGCGGCCCGGCCTCACCGTTGCCCTGGCCCGTTATCCCGCGACGGCCGACAGCGGCGGCGAGCTGCACCTCGTCGCGCGCACCCCGCCGTCCTGGGCCGGTGCCGGCCAGCGGATCAGCCTTGCGCTGTGGGCGCCGTCCCGACCGGGGGACGGGGCCGGCCTGCACCCCCACCCCCGGCCCGACCGGCGGTTCCGCCTCGACCTGCACCGCCACCTGTGGGACGTGCGCAGGGCCGGTGAGCTGGGGGAGCGGTCCGGGCAACGGCCCACCGGCCGTGATCCCGCGCCACCGGTGATCCCGGACGGGATGGCGGCGGAGCTGAGCGGCTTCGCCGTCGACCGGTGGCCGGCGGAGGCGGCGTTGCTGCTCCGCGCGGACGGACGTGCGGACGGACGTGCGGACGGCGTCGTCACCGTGCGGCTCGACACCCGGCGCCGGCTGGTGCTGGACCCGGGCGCGGGGATCACGGTGGCTCCGCCGAGAGGTCGCGGCCGTGCGTGGCCGGTCCTGCCCGACGCCGCGACCCGGGTGCTACCCGACCTGGAGCTGCTCCGGACGGGGTTGATCGACGCCGACCGGCTGCACCCCCTTGTCGCGTCGGCACTCCTGCCCGATCACCGGCCCTCCCGTCCGTCACCGAGCCCCGACGGCCCGGAGCACGCACGCCTGGTCGAGTGCCGCGGCGCCACGCACCGCATCGGCGTGGTGGACGGGGTGCTCGTCCCGCTGGACCACGACCCCGACGAGATCCGCCGCGAGGAGCTGCTGGTCGCGTTGGGCGGCACGCCGTTGCCGTGCCTGCGGGTGATCGACGACGTGCACCGGCGCCCGGAATCCCTTGTGGACGTTCGCGCCCGGCTGGACCACGGCGACACCGCCGGCGCCCTCGCGATCGTCGAACGCCTGCTGGGCCCGGAGGTGCTGCTCCGCAGCGGTGCGTTGCGCGACGAGCTGGAGACGGCGGCGCGTCGTCGGGTGGCGCACGGGCTGTTCCGGGCCGGACTCGCCGGCGCCGGGCGTGCGCCGGTCGTCAAGGACGCCCGCCGCCGCGACGTCCGGTCCCACCCGCGCCACGCGATCAGTCGCTGACCTCGCACCCGGCTCCACCCACCGGCCGACCACGGCCCCCTTCGACTCGACCCCAAAGGTGATCCGACATGCCCACTTCCGTTGAAGCGGCCCACGTCCGACCCATGGACGCCGCCGCCGCCCTGCTCGCCCTGCTCCAGGACACGACCACTGAGCCGCGTCCCGACATCCAGCTGGAAGCCCTGACCCTGGCCGTGTCCGCCGACCTGCCCGTGCTGCTGTGGGGCGAGCCGGGCATCGGCAAGACCGCGGCGCTGAACCAGCTCGCCGACGCGCTGGACCTGCCGCTGACCACGGTGATCGCCAGCGTGCACGAGCCCTCGGACTTCTCCGGGCTGCCTGTGGTCGGTGACGACCCGGCCGTGCAAGGAGTCCCGATGGCCCCGCCCGACTGGGCCGTGCGCCTGGTCCGGGCGGGGCGAGGGCTCTTGTTCCTCGACGAGCTGTCCACCGCGCCGCCCGCGGTCCAGGCCGCGTTGCTGCGCGTGGTGCTCGAACGCCGGATCGGCGCGCTGCGGCTCCCGCCCGGTGTCCGGATCGTGGCCGCCGCCAACCCCCGTTCCTCCGCGGCCGACGGCTGGGAGCTCAGTCCACCGCTGGCCAACCGGTTCGTCCACCTGCGGTGGGCCCACGACCACGAGGTCGTGGTGCGCGGGCTGGGTGGGACGTGGCCGCGAGCGTCGCTGCCGCGGCTGGACCCGGGACGGCTGGCCGAGGCCGTGGCGTTCGCCCGACGGGCGGTGTGCGGACTCCTGGCCGCACGTCCCGGTTTGGTGCACCAGCTGCCGAAGAGCGAAGCGGGCCGCGGCGGTGCGTGGCCGTCGCCGCGCAGTTGGGAGATGGCGCTGCGGCTGATCGCCTTCGCCACGGCGGCGGACGCCTCCCGGGAGGTGCTGTCGATGCTGGTGCGGGCCACCGTGGGCGACGGGCCGGGCCTGGAGCTGTTGGCGAGCCTGGACCGGATGGACCTGCCGGATCCCGAGGCGCTGCTCGCGGATCCGGCGGCGGCCGTGCTGCCCGAGCGCGGCGACCTGCGCCAGACGGTGCTCGACGGCGTGGTGGAGGCGGTGCGCAGGCGGCCGGATCGGTCCCGTTGGGACGCCGCGTGGTCGTTGCTGGTGCTGGCCTTGGAGACCGGCGCGCCGGACCTGGTGGTCGTGCCGGCGTCCACGCTGGCCGCGCTGCGCCGCGAGGACTGGCAGGTGCCGGCGGCGATCGAGCGGCTGGTCGGTGTGGTGTCGCTGTCGCGGCGGGCGGACCGGGCAGCGGCGGTCGTCGGCGCGGGTGCCCGCCGATGACGCCGAGCCTGGATGAGGAGAAGCTCTTCGCCGCCCGGGTGCACGCGGTCCGCAGCCGGCCGTACCTGGCGACGGCGTTGTTCGCGTTGCACGTGGTGCGGTCGCGGCGAGTGCCGACGATGGCGGTGGACCGGCACTGGCGCTGCTACGTCTCGCCGGCGTTCGTGGACCGCACCCCGTTGGAGGAGTTGGCCGGGGTCTGGGTGCACGAGGTCGCCCACCTGCTGCGCGACCACCACGGGCGCGGCGACCGGTTCGCGGCCGAGCACGGGCTGACCGGGCCGGGGGAGCGGTTGCGGATGAACATCGCCGCGGACTGCGAGATCAACGACGACGTGTTCGGCGAGGGGTTGGCGAAGCCGGCGGGCGCCGTCGAGCCGGCCATGCTCAGGTTGCCCGAGGGGCAGTTGATGGAGGACTACCTGCGCCAGTTCCGGCTCGGGCCGCACACCGACCGGTACGGCTGGCTGGACTGCGGCAGCGGCGCCGACGGGCTGGAGCGGGAGTGGGACGTGGGGCCGGACGGCGCCGACGGGCTCACCGCGCAGGAGTGCGATGCCATCCGGTTCCGGGTGGCGCAGGGCCTCACCGCCCGGCCGGGCAACGCGCCGAAGGGCTGGCGACGGTGGGCGCAGGAGGTGTTCCACCCGCCGCAGCCGTGGCGCGACCTGCTGGGCGCGGCGGTCCGCTCGGCGGTGTCCGGGCCGGGTGTGGGTGAGGACTACACCTACGGTCGGCCCTCGCGCAGGTCGGCCGGCCTGCCCGGGGTCGTGCTGCCGAGCCTGCGGCGGCGGCCGCCTCGCGTCTGCGTGATCGTCGACACCTCCGGGTCGGTGAGCGACGACGAGTTGGGCAGCGCGATCGTCGAGATCGCCGCGATCGTCCGCGCGGTGGGCGGCCGGCGCGACCTCGTCTCGGTGCTGTCGTGCGACGCCGCCGCCCACGTCACGCACCCGCTGTGCCGTGCCGAGGGGATCCCGCTGGTGGGCGGTGGCGGCACGGACCTGCGCAGCGGCTTCGCCAAGGCGTTGCGCGGCAGCCCCCGCCCCGACGTCGTCGTGGCCCTGACCGACGGGCAGACGCCCTGGCCCGGCGCCCGTCCACCGTGCCGGACGGTCGTGGGCCTGTTCTCCCGACCGCCTCGACCGCGCGAGGACGATCCCGACTACGTGCCGGACTCGCCACCGGCGTGGGCGCGGGTGGTCGCGATCGGTTGATCCCACGTGGGCAGGAGCGCCACCGCACGGCCGGTTGCGATCACCGATCCGGCGCGGTCTCGGCGTCACCGGGCCGGATCGCCGACTCGGCCATCTCCCGCAGGCGTTCGAGGTACTCGCGTGCGCCGCCGTCCTCGCCGATCGACGGCAGGACCTTCTCGACGGCCCCGAGGCACCTCACCAGGACCCGGTGACGCCGTTCGTCGAGGTGTCCCGACAACGCCGAAGAGACGCAGCCCGCGATGTCCGCGTCCAGCATCACCACGTCCTCGCCGGCGACGTCTCGACCGCGGAGGTGCGGCGGGAACGTCGCGCGCAGGTGTTGCTCCCACAGCAATGAGAGCCGGTCCGGTTCGCTCACGGTGCAGATCCTGCCCCGGGCGCGGGGTGACGGAAGCCACCTACCGGATCGGTCGGCTTACCGACCGGATCGGTCGGTAAGTACGTACCGTGGGAGGTATGGCACGCGCGCTGACCGAGGACCAGTTGCTGGACCGCGTGGCCGGTCTGTTCGCCCGGCACGGGTTCGACCACACGTCGGTGAAGGACCTGGCCGACGCGGTCGGGTTGTCGAAGGCCGGCCTGCTGCACCACTACCCGAGCAAGCAGGCGCTGTTCGACGCCGCGCGGGACGTCGGGCGCACGCACAGCGGGGAGCTGTTCGCGCAGGCCGCGCAGGCGCCGGCCGGTCCGGCGCGGGACCGGCGGGCGGTGGAGCTGCTGGTCGACTTCGCCCTGGACCGGCCCGGCCTGATCGCGCTGGAGTCCCGCGCGATCAGCCTGCTGGGCGCCGAGGACGTGGAGGGCGACTTGGATGCCCTGTCCCAGCACGTGTTCGCGGTGTTCGGCGTCGAGCAGGACACGCGCGACACGGCACGGCTGGTCCGCGTGATCGGCATGCTCAGCGCCCTGGCCGTGCTCAGCCTGGCCGCCAACCACACGGGCGAGAAGACCGCGTGGCGGCCGCACATCATCGCCACCTGCCTCGACGCGCTCGGGCACCGAGACCCATCCCACCCGGAGGCCTGACTCCCATGGCACGTCTGCTCTACCGACTCGGCTTCGGCGCGCACCGGCGCCGCCTGGTCGTCGTCCTGCTGTGGCTGCTCGTGCTCGGCGGCACGGCGTTCGGCGCGGTCACGCTGGCCGGCACGACCTCCGGCTCCTTCTCCATCCCGGGGCAGGAGTCGACCACCGCGCTGGACAAGATCTCCGACGAGTTCGGCACGGGCGGCGGCGCGACCGCGCGGGTCGTCGTGCGGGCTCCGGACGGGCAGCAGGTCACCTCGCCCGAGAACGCCGCGAAGCTCGCCGGGCTGGTGCGGGAGCTGTCCGCGCTGCCCGGCGTGACGTCCGCGAGCAACCCGCTCGACCCGCGTGCGCCGACCGTGAACGCGGACCAGGACGTCGCCTACAGCACGGTCACCTACGAGGCCCAGGTCGGCGAGGTCACCGAGGAGCAGCGCACCGCGCTCTTCGACGCCACGCGCGAGGTGACCGGGCTGACCGTGGAGGCCACCGGTGAGGCCACGCAGGCCCCGCCGCACGTCGGCGGTCCGGCGGAGGTCATCGGCGTGGTCATCGCGCTGCTGGTCCTGGCCGTCACCTACGGCTCGCTCGTGCTGGCCGGCATGAACCTGCTGACCGCCTCCGTGGGCGTCGGCATCGGGGCGCTGGGCGTCACCATCGCCACCGGCTTCATGGACCTGCAGTCCACCACCCCGATCCTGGCCGCGATGCTCGGCCTGGCGGTCGGCATCGACTACGCCCTGTTCATCATCAACCGCTACCGGCAGGAGCTGCGCCGGGGCCGGGACGTGGGCGACGCGATCGGCACGGCCGTCGGCACCGCGGGCTCCGCCGTCGTGACCGCCGGTCTGACCGTGGTCATCGCGCTGGCGGGCCTGGCCGTGGTCGGCATCCCGTTCCTGACCCAGATGGGCGTCGCCGCCGCGTTGACGATCGTGGTCGCGGTGCTCGTCGCCGTCACGCTGGTGCCCGCCGTGCTCGGCTACCTCGGCCGCCGCGTGCTGCCGCGCAAGGAGCGCGACGCGCCCGCCGAGCCCGCCGCGGACGCGCCCGAGCGCGGCTTCTTCCACGGCTGGATCGGCGCGGTCACCCGCAACCGGGTCGTGGCGCTGCTGCTGGCGGTCGTGGGCCTGGGCGCGGTCGCCGTGCCCGTGCTGTCGATGGAGACGACCCTGGTCGCGGCGCCGGCCGCCGAGTCGAGCCAGGCCCGCGCGGAACGGCTGCTCGCCGAGGGCTTCGGCGAGGGCTTCAACGGCCCGCTGGTCGTGCTGTTCGAGGGCGACGGCGCCGCCGCCACCGCCTCGGCCGCCGTCGCGACCATCCAGGGCGCGGGGGACATCGCGCTGGTCACGCCGCCGACGCCGAACGCCGACGGCACGGCCGCGATGCTCACCGTGATCCCGAAGTCCGGCCCGGCCACGCAGGCCACCGAGCAGCTGGTCACCGACCTGCGCGAACGGCTGGCCGACGTGGACGGCGCGACCACCTACGTCACCGGCGCCACCGCGGTGAGCGTGGACGTGGCCGTCGCCCTGGACGAGGCCATGCCGGTCTACCTGGCGCTGGTCGTCGGCCTCGCGCTGGTGCTGCTGGTGCTGGTGTTCCGGTCGATCCTGGTGCCGCTGGTCGGCGTGCTGGGCTTCCTGCTCACCATCGGCGCGTCGCTCGGCGCGACGGTCGCGGTGTTCCAGTGGGGCTGGCTGGCCGACGCGGTCAACCTCGACGGCACCGGCCCGCTGCTCAGCCTCACCCCGATCCTGATGGTGGGCATCCTGTTCGGCCTGGCGATGGACTACCAGATCTTCCTGGTGTCCCGGATGCACGAGGCGCACCACCACGGCAAGGCGCCGCTGGCCGCGATCGGCACCGGCTTCCGCCAGGCCGCGCCCGTGGTCGTGGCCGCCGCGCTGATCATGTTCTCGGTGTTCGCGGGCTTCGTGCCCGCGGGCGAGGGCCCGATGAAGTCCATCGCGTTCGCCCTGGCCATCGGCATCCTGTTCGACGCGTTCGTGGTCCGGATGGTCCTCGTGCCCGCCGCGCTGGCCCTGCTGGGCGAGAAGGCGTGGTGGCTGCCCAAGTGGCTGAGCCGCCTGCCGACCCTCGACGTGGAGGGCGCCGCGCTGGAGGAGGACCGCAAGGAGCTCGTCGACGCCACCCGCTGACCTCGACGGGTCCGGCGTCGAGCACCGGCGCCGGACCCGCTGGGGTTCACACCGACTTCGCGAGCCACTCGTCGAACGTGGTCGGCGCGATCCGGGCGCGCTCGCCGGGCAGCAGCGCGTTCCCGGCCATCTCCGGCCCGAACACGCCCGACCACGTCGGCACGAGGCGCACGTCCCGGCCACGCGCCTGGTGCGTGCGCCGTGCCATGTCGACCAGGTCCTGCGTCTCGGGGCCGGCGACGTCCGCGTAGCGCCCCTGCGGCTCGCCGACGGCGAGCTCGGCGAGGACGTCGGCCACGTCCTGCGGCGCGATCGGCTGCACCAGCAGCGGCGCGATGGTGGCGACGCCGTCCCGCTCGGTCCAGCCCGCGACCATCTCGGCGAAGTCGTGGAACTGCGTGGCCGGCACGATCGTCCACGGCACGGGGCTCGCCTCGACCAGGCGTTCCTGCTCGCGCTTGCCCGCGTAGTGCACGTTGCCCTCGATGTCCGCGATGCCCACGATCGACAGCAGCACGTGGTGCCGGACGCCGGCCCGCGCCTCGGCCGCGAGCAGGTTCCGGGTCATCGCGCCGAACAGGCCCACGGTCTCGGCGCGGTCCGCCGACGGCACGTTGACCGCGTCCACCACCGCGTCGACGCCGGCCAGCGCCGCGTCGAGCCCGTCGCCGGTCGACAGGTCCACGCCGTGCGACCGGCTGATGCGCACGACCTCGTGCCCGTCGCGCTCGAGGTTGGCGACGGTGAGGGAGCCGATGTTGCCGGTCGCGCCGGCGACTGCGATCCGCATGACGATCCTTCCGCTGCTGCTGGGCTGTGCCCCGAACCTATCTCGGACTAAACAGATCCGCAATATCTTGGATAGACTGGCCCGTGTGAAGCTGCCTGTGAGCACGGAGTGGGTCCTGCACTGCGCGACGACGCTGGCGCAGCTCGAACCGGGGACCACCGCGTCGGCGGCCCAGCTCGCGGCGTACTACGACCTGCCCGCGCCCTACCTCGCCAAGCAGTTGCAGGGGCTGGTCAAGGCGGGTGTGCTGACCGCGACGACCGGTCCGCGCGGTGGCTTCCGGCTGGCCAGGCCCGCCTCGGAGATCACGCTGCTGCACGTGGTGGAGGCCGTGGACGGCGCGTCCTCCCCGTACGAGTGCCAGGAGATCCGGCAGCGTGGCCGGGGCGCGCTGCCCGCCGAGGACTGCCGCAACGCGTGCCTGCTCGCCGCGAAGATGGCCACCGCGCACGACGCGTGGCGGCGCACGCTCGCCGCGGAGTCGTTGGCCGACGTCGTCGCCGAGTTGCCGCCGACGGCCGTCGCCCGCACCCGGTCGCTCATGGCGGCCACGGCTGCCGCGCTCCGCCGCACGCCGTGAGGCCCTGACGCGCCCCGGAGGCCCCGCGGCACGAACCCGATTCGGCCAAACGTCTGCGCGCGCACTGCGCCTGCCGATATAGCTGTACCCCTGGGAACGGCCGACGCGCCGGCGCCGTCTGACGGCGCGGTGTCGAGTGGACTGGTGGGCGGACATGAGTGGGTTCGGTGCGGTGCCCGAGGAGCTGCGGCGGGCGGCCGGGCAGATCGGTGACGTCGGCGACAGAACCGCGGGCATGGTGTGGTGCGGGCCGAGCGGTGAGTACGGGCACGCCGGGGTCGCCGGCGCGTGGGAGCTGTTCATCGAGGAGATGCGCGCCTACGTGGAGCGGCTGCGCCGGGAGGCCGACGAGCACTCCATCGGGCTGCGCGCGGCGGCATCGTCCTATGCGGACGTCGACGACGCGCGCGCAGACGTCTTCGGCCGGCTCAACCCGGAAGGGCCGGTGTCCTGATGGCGGCACGACTCGGCGAGACGACCGACCCCAAGGCGCTCGTCCCCGGTGAGCCCGAGCTGATCACCGGCGACCTGCGGCAGCTCGTGGGCACGTTGCGGCTGGTCGTGGCCGTGGGCGAGGACCTCGGCCGGATCGACCCCGGCGGCTGGAGCGGCGGCGCGGGCGACGCGTTCCGGTCGGCCTTCCGGGCCGAACCGCCCCGGTGGCTCCGGGCGGGCGAGGACCTCGGCGGCGGCGGGCAGCTGCTGGCCGACTACGGCGACGCGCTGGTCGCGAGCCAGCGCGAGGCGCAACGCGCCGTCGAGCTGCACCTGGCGGCGCAGGCGGCGACCCGGCTGGCCGCCGCCGAGCACGCCGCCGCGGCGCTCTCCGGCGGGCAGACCGCGCCGTTCCAGGACCCGGGCCAGGCGGGCGCGTCGGAGGCCCAGAAGGTGCTCGACGACGCCCGCAAGGGCCTGTCCGGCATCGGCGACGTGGTCGCGAAGGCGCTCGGCTGGGAGTCCGACGGCAAGGGCGGCTACAAGAAGACGTTCGGCAAGGAGAAGTACGGCGCGGCGCACCGCGAGACCGACGAGGAGGGCGAGGACACCGGCGGCTGGCAGTACGGCGTCAACGGGCGCTCGTACGAGAGCAAGTCCGGCAGCGAGTCCAAGCGCCTGCTCACCGACGCGCTCGGCGAGATCGCCGAGAAGATCGGCATCGACCTGCACGAGCGCGAGTGGGGCGACGACAAGCACGTCGACGTCAAGCACGGCGAGAAGGACGGCGACTTCCACGCGGGCCCGGTCACGGGCCAGGGCCGGATCGGCGGCTCCGTGCTCGGCGCGGACGCCGGGTACACCGCCACCGCGAGCTACGCGGGCGTGTCGGTCGGCGCGCACGCGGGCGCGTACCTGGCCAGCGGGTACGCCGACGGCGAGATCAAGGTCGGGCAGCACGCGAGCGTCTCGGGCAGCGCCGAGGGCACGATCGGCGCCGCCGCGGAGGCCAAGGGCTCCATCGGGATCCTCGGTGCGAAGGGCAACGCGGAGGCCTTCGCGGGCGCGAAGGTGTCCGGTGAGGCGGGCGCCGAGGTCGCCGGCATCGGCGCGGGCGTGAACGGCGAGGCCTGGGCCGGTGTCGGCGGGCACGCGAGCGGGCAGTTCGGCATGGGCGAGGACGGCAAGTTCCACATCGGAGGGTCGGTGGGGCTCGCGTTCGGCGTGGGTGGCAAGGTCGGTTTCGACGTCACCGTCGACCCGGTCGAGGTCGTGGAGACGGTGGTCGACGTCGCGGACGACGTCGGCGAGGTCGCCAAGGACGTCGGCCGCGGCGTGGAGAACGCCGGCCGCGCGATCGGCCGCCTGTTCGGCCGATGAGCTATCCCAGGAGGACACCAGGCATGGCCACCACCCTTCCGGTGCCGATCGAGTTCTCGCTGCCCGACGGGTGGCTCTCGGCGCCGCCCGACGAGGTTGGCGCCTCGCAGGCGGCGTTCGTCGCGCTGCACCCCGGTTCCAGCGCGGGGTTCACCGCGAACATCACCATCAGCGGCGAGGTCCGGGCCGACGACGCGACGCTGGCGCAGATCGCCGACCAGACCGCGGCGAGGCTGCGCCGCGACGTCGGCGAGGTGGAGGTGGGGCGGCGCAACGAGCTGGAGTCCGCCTACACGCAGGTGCTGCGGCTGACCGCGCCCGTCGGTGACCGCTCGGTGGACCTGGTGCAGCTGCAGGTGTTCCTGGCGATGGCGGACGTGCGCGACGAGCGCAGGCGCGCGGTGCTGGAGATCGTGCTCAGCGCGACGCCCGGCCAGTTCGAGGACCTGGTCGGCGACTTCCAGGCGTTCCTCAAGACCATCCGACCGGACGAGGGGGCATCCCGGTGACGGAGTCCGCCGACATCCTGCTGCGGCGCATCGAGGCCATCGACACCGCCGCGGCCGACAACCGGTTGCGCGCGGAGTCGTTCCAGCGCATGACCGAAGGGCTGCGGGACGTGGTCGGCACGGCGACGTCCGACGACGGCGTGGTGACCGTGGTCGCGGGGTCGGACGGCGCGGTCAAGTCGATCGCGTTCGGCCCGGCCGTGCGCACGACGGACCCGGCGGCGCTGTCGTCCGCCACCCTGCGCGTGATCGCGCTGGCCCGCGCGGACGCGGCGCGCAAGCAGGCCGAGGTGGTCCGCTCGGCGCTGGGCGACACCACGCTGCTGGACCGGGTGCTCGCCGAGGACCGGCGGGTGTTCGGCGACGAGCCGCCGCAGGAACCGCCCGCCACCGTGCCGCCCCGCGTGATCCGGAGGGTCGCGCCGGTGGAGGACGAGGAGCCGGAGCCCGCTTACCGGAGCCGCGACGCCTGGTGAGTCAGGAGCCGCAGACGCAACCCCGGTGGTGGTTCTCGCTGACGGTCGCGGTGCAGAAGCGCATCGCGATCCGGTCGTGGGACTTCCACGGGTGCGGGCACACGGCGCACTGAAGGGTGTCGGCGGCGTCGGTCTCGGTGACGTCGGTCGACTCGGTGGTCGGCATGACGTGGTTCATCGGATCTGTCCTGTCCGCACCCGCGGAGCGCGTCGATCTCCGGGCGGTGCGAGATGGGTCGGGACACCGGCAACTCATGACTGATGCTCGAACGGTTCCCGCCTGCACCCAAAGGTACACGCTGAGCCGGCATCGGCCGTCGGCCGGACGGCCTGGTCCCAGTGGCCCGCCATGGCGCACCCGTGGGCGTGCGCGGCGACCGTGCCGATGAACGTCCGCTACGGCTCGGGCTCGAAGCGCTCCAACGCGTGCTCGGGCCCTGCGCGGGCGACGCCTCCGAGCTCCATTGTGGAGCGACGCATTTCCTTCGGTGCGCCGGAAAATCACACCGGACGGGCGATCCGCGGGTGGTCTCCGGTGCCCGGGTCCCGCGCGACCGGTGCGGAGAAGCCCGGCGCCCCTCGGCCCAGGACTGGACCGAGGGGCGCCGGGTTTCGAGTCTCCGCCGGCGTCACCGCTGGTAGGAGCAAGTCGAACGGGCTGCGAAGTGATCAGATGGCGCGGACGCCGACGGCCTGGGGACCCTTGGGGCCCTGGTTGACGTCGAACTCGACGCGCTGGTTCTCCTCGAGGCTGCGGTAGCCGTTGCCCTCGATCTCGGAGTAGTGGACGAACACGTCCGGGCCGCCCTCCTGCGCGAGGAAGCCGAAGCCCTTCTCCGAGTTGAACCACTTCACGGTTCCCTGAGTCATGATCTCTCCTTGGCAGTGCCGGCTGCGGCGCCCCGGTCGGGGCTCCGGGTCGGATTCCAGACGACGACTTCTCCAGCTTGTCCTGCAAGGCAAAGGAAGAACTTCGTCCGCAACATCATTCCCGCGAGACTTCGATGGAAACACGGACACAAGATTGACGACCACCCCGTACAACCACGGGAGGGCCGGGTTCGTTCCCCGGACCCTCCCCGGGTGGCCCAAGTCACCCGTTCGAGGGTGGGAGGGGTCACGGGCATCGCTAGTACATTGTGGACAGACGGGTGCGGGGTGCGATCCGCCGATCGGCCGTGTCGTCGGAGCCGACGTCGTGGTGGTGCGCCCGACACGCCCGCGCCAATGCTGTGGCGGTCACGGCACCGCGACGTGTACCGTAGGTCTCATCGGGGCGTTTCTCTATCTTCTCGAACCCCGAACACCCTCGCGCCGTGCGGGGATCTCCGGACCGGCATCGCCGACCGTGAGCACGCATCGGACGCGGAGAAAGTCGGAAACCCATGTCATCCACGTACCACGACCTGTTCAGCCACCCGGACACGGACCGGCCCGAGGACACCAGCGGCCCGCGCCGCGACGAGCAGCGCGCCTACACCGACCTGTTCCGCGAGCCGGCCGATGTGCCGCCGCAGGGCACCGGCAACACCGCCTGACCAGGGCACTCCACCCGCGCGGGAACCCCCGGTGTCATCCGCACACACCGAGGGCTCCCTTCGCGGGCGTCAGGCCGCACTCACTCCGCGCGCCACAGCGCGGGCACGTTCGGCGGTTCCCAGCCCGGCTGGGCGAGGTGCCCCTGCAAGCACACGTACCCCACGCCGTTGTAGGTGACGGTCGCGCCGATCGCGTAGTTCGTGCCCACCGCCCACGTGCCGCCGCCCGGTGACGACGGGGTCGTGGTCGTGGTCGTCGGCCGCGTGGTGGTGCTCTGCGGCACGTTCAGCACGAAGTCGAACTTCGCCTCACGGCCGCCGCCGACGGTGCGCACCTCCATCAGCAGCCGCGGGTCGAAGATGCTGTCGGTGTTGTTGCGCGGCTCGCCCGGGAAGTACAGCTGGGTGGTGAGCACGGGCCGGTCGGGCGCCTGCAGCTTCACGTGGATGTGCCTGGTGCGGCCGGGGTAGAGGCCGGGCACGATCGTGCTCAGCGTGAACGTGCCGTCCGGGTTGGTGAACTGGTGGCCGCGGAACCGGTAGCCGGTGTTGTCGTACACGCCGTTGACGTCGGCCTGCCAGAAGTCCATCAGCACGTTGCCCAGCGGCAGGCACGCCAGGCCGAACACGTAGCCGGTGACGGTGAGCCTCGTGCCGGGCGTCCCCGCGTCGACCAGCGACGTGCGGCGCGGCGAGTTCGGCTTGAAGTACGGTCCCTCGGTCTGCGGCGGCGTCGGGTCGTCGCCGTCGTCGCACTCCGGCGTCAGCGCGACCTGCTCGCCGTTCGTGCCGACCGTGCGGGCCAGCGCGGGCACGCCCATCATCGCCACCGGCAGCGCGACCCCCGCGGCCACCGCGGCGCGCAGCACCGTCTTGCGGCTGAGGTGGCGTGCGTCCGACTCGTCGGCCGAGGGCTGCCCGGTCGTGCCGCGGTCGCCGTCCGTGGATGCGTCCATACCTGCTCCTCGTGGGGGCGTTCGGTTCGGGATCGACCACGAACCTACGGACGCCGCTCACCCGCGGACGATGGACTGGCGCCGCCGTTCGTGGTGATCCTCGCGGTCTCCGTTGCCGTTCGCGCTCACTGTGAACGGCCTGCCGCGCGGCGGAACGCCCCGGGGCTCGCGCCCGTCTCCCGGCGGAAGAAGCGGCAGAAGTAGGCGGGATCGTCGAAGCCGACCCGGTTCGCCACCTGCCGCACGCTCAGCTCCGTCTTGGCCAGCAGCCGTTGCGCCTCCTGCGTCCGCGCCTGGCGGACCAGCTGCGACGGCGTCCGCCCGGTCGCGGCCTTCACCGCCTCGGTCAGGTAGCCGGGGGTCACGCCGATCCGCTCCGCGTACGCGCGCACGGACCACAGCCGGTGGTCCGTGCGGCCGGACAGCCGGACGAACTCCTCCGCCACCGCGCCGGGTCGGGCGGGCGGCGGCGCGGCCGGTGTCGCGGTCAGCCGGGCCGCGCGCACGACGAGCACGTGCAGCAACGCCCGCAGCACCGTGTCCGCGCCCGCTTCGCCGTGCCGGTACTCCTCGTGCAGCTCGCCGATGAGCCGGCCGATCCGGGCGTGCGCGGGCTCGTCCAGCGTCAGCCAGGGCCGTTCGCTGAGCCGGCGCAGCAGGTCGCGGTCGGCGGGGTGGTCGAGCAGGAAGTCGTCGGTGAACAGCAGCACCGAGCCCTGCAGGTCGTGCGCGTCGTCCCAGTGGTGCACCTGGCCGGGCGCGATCACGCACAGGTGCGGCGGGCGCAGCTCCCAGCGGGCCAGGTCGACGACGTGCGTGCCGGTGCCGCCGGTGACGTGCACGATCTCGTGGAACGTGTGCCGGTGCGGGAACGGCGCGCGCGACATCGGCCCGATGGTGTCGAACGTGCCGACCGCGAACGGGAGCGCGCTGGGCGCCGGCACCTCCAGCCGGTGCAGCGGCAACTCGCCCTCGCGCGGCTCCCGGCACGGCGTTCCCGGTAACACGGTGGTGCCGCGCATAGTCCCGATCCCCTCTCCGGTGAAGGTCCAGACCAATTCTCGCTCTCGACCACCATGGCACGACCGGGCGCGCGGGGGACGGCGGCGAGGTCGTCCGGTCGCCCTGGGTAAGCGCTTGCCTGCGGTGCGTCGGCCGTTCGCCGTCCGATCGCGCTCCGCAGCGCTGGCGGGGCGAACCTTTACAACGTTGTATCAACGATGTAAAACGGAGCCGCCCTTGAAGAGTGACGCCGCTCACTCACACCCGGATCGAGGAGCGCACGAATGTCCCTGCCTGCCCGCGTCGGCGTCGCGGTGGTCGCGACCGCCGCCCTGCTGACCTCCTGCACCAGCCGTGAAGCCGAACCGTCCACCCGCGGCACGGGCGGTCCCGCCGCCTCGGCCGCCGCCTCCCAGGCGAGCGGCCCCGGCTGCGCCCGCGAGCGGATCGGCTACCCGAAGATCGACGTCAAGGACGCCGTGATCGGGTTCTCCCAGTCCGAGAAGGAGACCAACCCCTTCCGCATCGCGGAGACGAAGTCGATCGAGGAGGAGGCCGCGAGGCTCGGCGTCCCGGCCGACAAGCTCCTCGTCACCAACGCCCAGAGCGACCTGAACAAGCAGATCAGCGACATCAAGTCGCTGCTGGACCGGGGCGCGCAGCTGCTGGTCGTCGCGCCGCTGAACTCCGACGGGCTCCAGCCCGCGCTGGACGCGGCGAAGGCCAAGAAGGTCCCGGTGGTCACGATCGACCGCAAGGTGACCGCCGAGCCGTGCGCCGACTACCTGACGTTCATCGGCTCGGACTTCGTCGAGCAGGGCAAGCGCGCCGCCCGGGCGATGGTCGCGGCGACCGGTGGCGTCGGCAAGGTGGCCATCCTGCTCGGCGCGTCGGGCAACAACGTCACCACCGACCGCACGAAGGGCTTCAAGGACGAGATCGCCAAGACGCCGGGCATCACCGTGGTGGCCGAGCAGACCGGCGAGTTCGACCGCTCCAAGGGCCAGGCCGTGATGGAGCAGCTGATCCTGGGCAACCCCGACATCACCGCCGTCTACGCGGAGAACGACGAGATGGGCATCGGCGCGGTCACCGCGTTGAAGGCCGCGGGGCGCACGCCGGGCCAGGACGTGAAGATCGTCTCGATCGACGGCACGCTCACCGCCGTCCAGCTCGTCGCCGACGGCGGGTACGACGCCGTGATCGAGTCGAACCCCCGGTTCGGCCCGTTGGCGTTCCAGACCTTGCAGGACTTCGCCGACGGCGAGGAGATCCCGCCGGCCGTGATCATCGCCGACGACTCCTACGACCGGTCCAACGCCGCCCAGAAGCTCGCGAACGCGTACTGACATGGTGTTGGAGGTCGTCGACGCCACCAAGGAGTTCGTCGGCGTCAAGGCATTGGACCGGGTGTCGTTCTCGGTGCGGCCGGGTGAGGTGCACGCCCTGGTCGGCGAGAACGGCGCGGGCAAGTCGACGTTGATCAAAGTGCTGACCGGCGTGCACCGGCCCGACTCCGGGCAGGTGCGCCACCGCGGCGAGCCGGTCGAGTTCCACCGGCCGCTCGACGCGCAGCGGGCCGGCATCTCCACCATCTACCAGGAGGTGAACCTCGTCCCGCTGATGAGCGTGGCGGCGAACCTGTTCCTCGGCCGGGAACCGCGCACCCGCTTCGGCCTCGTCGACCGGGCCCGGGTGCACGCCGAGGCGGCCGAGGTGCTCGCCGGGTACGGGATCCACGACGACGTGCGCCGCCCGCTCGGGACGCTCGCGGTGGGCGCCCAGCAGATGGTCGCGCTGGCCCGCGCGGTCGCGGCGGACGCGCACGTGGTCATCATGGACGAGCCGACGTCGTCGTTGGAGCCGCGCGAGGTCGAGACGCTGTTCTCGGTCATCGAGCGGCTGCACGGGCGCGGCATCGCGATCGTGTACGTCAGCCACCGCATGGACGAGCTGTACCGGATCTGCGACCGCGTCACCGTGCTGCGGGACGGCCGGCACGTGCACACCGGGCCGTTGGCGGACCTGCCGCGCATCGAGCTGGTGTCGATGATGCTCGGCCGCAGCGTCGGCGACATCCGCGCGCACGGCGCGACGGCGTTCAGCGAGGAGCACCGGGCGGGCGCGGAACCGTTGCTGCGCGCGGAGGACCTCACCAGCGGACGGCGGTTGTCGGGCGTCTCGGTGTCGATCCGGCCCGGTGAGGTCGTCGGCCTCGCCGGGCTGCTCGGATCCGGTCGTACGGAGACGGCGCGCGCGATCATCGGCGCGCTGCCGCTGGACTCCGGCACGGTCCTGCTCGGCGGCAAGGCGTTGCCGGGCAACGTCGGCGCGGCCGTGCGCGCGGGGGTGAGCCTGCTGGCGGAGGACCGCAAGACCGAGGGGATCGTGCCGAACCTGTCCGTGCGGGAGAACATCGTGCTCGCCGCGCTGCCCCGGCTGTCCCGCTTCGGCGTGGTCAGCCGGGCCAGGCAGGACCGGGTGGTGGAGACGTTCATCCGGCGGCTGCGGATCAAGGTGTCCGGGCCGGAGCAGAAGGTCGCCGAGCTGTCCGGCGGCAACCAGCAGAAGGTGCTGCTGGCGCGGTGGCTGTGCACGCAGCCGAAGGTGCTGCTGCTGGACGAGCCGACCCGCGGCATCGACGTCGGCGCGAAGGCCGAGGTGCAGGCGTTGATCGACGAGCTGGCCCGCGAAGGGCTGGCGGTGCTGCTGATCTCGTCGGAGCTGGAGGAGCTGCTGGACGGCGCGGACCGGCTGGTCGTGCTCAAGGACGGCGCGGTGGTGTCGGAGCTGGTCGGCGACCGGCTGACGCGCGACCACGTGCTGTCCGCGATCGCCTCGGGGGACTCATGACGGCTCTGGTGCGGGACCGCGCGCGCACGGCGCGGTGGTTGCAGGAGTACGGCGTGTACGTCGCCGTGGTGGCGTTGCTGTTGTTCAACATCGCGTTCACGTCGAACTTCCTGACCGCGGGCAACCTCCGCACGCAGCTCGTGCAGGCGGCGCCGGTGTGCATCGTGGCGTTGGGCATGGCGCTGGTGATCGGCACCGAGGGGGTGGACCTGTCGGTCGGCGCGGTGATGGCGGTGTCGGCCGCGGTCATCCCGCTGTACCTGGGGTACGGGCCGTTGCCGGCGATCGCCATCGCGCTGGTGGCGGGGCTGGTCGCGGGCATGTTCAACGGGGTGCTGGTCGCCTACCTGGGCATCCAGCCGATCGTGGCCACGCTGGCGCTGCTGGTCGGCGGTCGCGGGTTGGCGCTGGTGATCGCGGAGGGGCAGTTGGTGCAGCTGCGCGACCCGACGTTCCTCGCGCTGGGGACGGGCGACGTGTTCGGCGTGCCGGTCGCGGTGGTGGCGGCGGCGGTGTTCGCGGTGGCCGTGGCGCTGATCGTGGGGCGCACGACGTTCGGCAGGCAGTTGGTCGCGGTCGGCGGCAACCGGGCGGCGTCGGTGCTGGCGGGCGTGCCGGTGCGACGGGTGCTGGTCGGCGTGTACGCGATCTGCGGCGTGCTGGCGGCGGTGGCGGGCGTGCTGTCCACGGCGCGGCTGGGCGCGAGCGACCCGGCCGACATCGGGCTGCTGATGGAGCTGTCCGCGATCACCGCCGTGGTGGTGGGCGGCACGCCGTTGACCGGTGGCCGGGTGCGGGTGCTCGGCACCGTGGTGGGAGCGCTGCTGATGCAGCTGGTGCGGGCGACGTTGATCAAGCACGACCTGCCCGACTCGACCGCGCAGATGGCGCAGGCCGCGATCATCGTCGGCGCGGTGTACCTGGCGCGTGAGCGGAGCAGCCGGTGACCGGGCTGCGCGGCGGGGTCGGCCGGCACGGCGCCGCGGTCGCTCTGGTGCTGATGGTCGTGGTGGCGTGGCTGTCGTTCCCCCGGTTCGGCAGCCTGGACAACGTGCGCGACCTGGCGTTGCAGGGGTCGTTCCTGGCGATCGTGGCGCTCGGCATGACGTTCGTGATCATCACGGGTGGGATCGACCTGTCGGTGGGGTCGGTGTACGCGCTGGGCGGCGTGCTGGCCGCGTACGGCTCGCAGTGGGGCTTCCTCGTGGCCCTGCTGCTGCCGCTGGCGGTGTGCGGGTTGATCGGGTTGCTCAACGGCCTGCTCGTGGCGCGGACCGGCATGGCGCCGTTCATCGTCACGCTGGCGACGTTGTTGCTGGCGCGCGGGCTGCTGCTGGCGATCACGTCCGAGGGGTCGACGACGTACCGGATCGCGTCCGGGTCGGCGTTCCTGGAGCTGGGGCGGGGGACCGTGTTCGGGTTCGGGTACCCGGTGTTCCTGGCGGCGGCGCTGTGCCTGGCCGGTGGTCTCGTGCTGCGGCGGACGGGGTTCGGGCAGTCGGTGTTCGCCACCGGCGGCGCGGAGCAGTCCGCGGTGCTGATGGGGCTGCCGGTGGCGCGGACCAAGGTGGTCGTCTACACCGTGAGCGGGGTGCTGTCCGGCTTCGCGGGCGCGGTGACGGCGGCGTACCTGGAGTCCGGCGTGACCGTGATCGGGGTCGGGCTGGAGCTGGACGCCATCGCCGCGGTCGTCATCGGCGGCACCCTGCTGACCGGCGGGCTGGGCACGGTGCTGGGCACGGTCGTCGGCGTCGCGCTGCGGGCCGTGATCCAGAACGTGATCAACCAGATCGGCACGCTGGACAGCAACTACCAGTCGGTGGTCAGCGGCGCGTTCCTGCTCGTGGTGGTGGTGCTGCAACGCACCCTGGCCGGGCGGGGCGGTTGAGCGCTCGTGGCGCCCGACCGCTTAGTACCTCTTGGTGGCCCTCACCGTGATCCCCTGCGGCGCCAGGCCCGGTTGCGCCGGGCCCGGCCCGCCGGGTCCCGGTCCGGTCGCCGTGCTCGCCGAGCCGCCGAGCAGGATGCCGGTGAGCGACGCGCGTTCGGCGGCCATGGCCCGCGCCACGTCGGCGAGCTCGTCGCCCACCACCGGCACGCCGCCCGCGCCGTCCGCCCGCACCGCGCCCAGGACGGCCCGCCGCAGCAGCTCCTTGATGAACGACGCCGTGACGCCCTCGGTCGCCTCGACCACCGGGCCCAGGTCGGCCCGCAGGTCGACGCCGCGCCCGTACAGCTCGACCAGCCTGCGGCGGCCGTCGGCGTCGGGTCGGGGCACCTCGATGGCCAGGTCGACGCGCCCCGGCCGGTCGGCGAGCGCGCGTTCCAGCTCGTCGGCCCGGTTCGTGGTGAGCACGAACGTGACGTCCGCGTCCGCGCCGACCCCGTCCATCGCGTCGAGCAGCGTGAACAGCAGCGGGTTCGTGGGGCCGGCCGCGTAACCGCGGTCCATGGCCACCAGGTCGACGTCCTCCACCACGACCATCGACGGCTGCAACCGCCGCGCCAGCGCCGCCGCCTGCCCGATCAGCCGCATCGCCTGGCCGGTCAGCAGGATCACCGTGCAGTCGGACAGCCGGCTCATCAGGTAGCGGACGGTGTGCGTCTTGCCGGTGCCGGGCGGTCCGTGCAGCAGCAGTCCGCGCTTGAGGTGCTGGCCCGCCGCGAGCAGCCGTTCGGAGTGCTCGGCGATGCCGACCACGTGCTCCTCGATCGTGTCCAGCACGCCGTCCGGCAGCACGACGTCGTCGGCGTCCAGGGCGGGTCGGGGGAGGAACGTCAGCAGCTCGTTGCCGCGGTGCTCGCTCACGCCGAACGCCAGCACTTGCCGCCGGAACACGTCGTGCTCCCGCATCAACCGCTCGATCTCACCACCGACCGCCCGCGCCGCCGCGCGGTCGGCCGCGAGGACCTCCAACCGGCAGGCCGGCGGCCCGAAGTCGTTGGACCCCCGGATGCCCACCAGCACGGGCGTGCCGTCGGGAGCCGTGGTCGGCACCAGGCCGAGCTGGACGACCTCGACGCTGTCCTCCGGCCCCACCGCCGCGGTCGCGTAGTCCGCCGCCCCGAGCCCGACGCCGACCGAGTGCCGTGCGGCCAGGAGCATCCCCATGAAGTCCTCGTGGCCGCGGTGGTGCCCACCGACCCCGAACCACTCGGCCTCCGGCGTGTGCTCCGCGAGGTAGGCGTCGACACCCCGCTGGAGGTTGACGTGCTCCCACGCCTCGAACTTCGTGGCGACCGACAGCACCTGCGCCAACTCGCACCCGAGGTGATCCCGGAGCCGTGCGAGCAACGGCGCCGCCTCACCGTCCTGCTCGACGAGGTTCGCGGTCACCTGCATCAGGCGCCGCAAGCTACTCGCCAGCGCTCTTGCCTCGTCCGCGGAAATCTCCCCCATCATCGCCACCCCCTGCCGACCATCTTCACCCATCCGGGCCGCCGTGTCGCGCGGATGACCTGATGTCCACGTCTCCCGGATTTCACCCCATCGTGTCTGGCACGGTGGGGCGGTGCGAGTTGCGGACGATGCCGGCCACGTGTTGAACGCCGAGTTCTCGGTGAAGCCGGACGGTGAGCACCTGGCGGTGCTGTTGGAGAGCGCCGGCGGGCAGACCGCCGACGGCGGGGTGCGCAACGCCGACTACCGGCCCGGGTTGACCGCGCTGCTGAGCAGGCTGGCGGCGGTCGACGCCGTGCTGCTGGACGCGCTGGTCGACTCGCGCCAGGTCCGCGACCTGGCCGAGGACGAGCGCAGGCTCCTCCCGGAGCCGGTGTGGCTGGGTCGGGGCGTCGACATCTCCGAGCTGCGCCGGCGGCTCACCAGCGGCCAGGGGCGCATCGGGCAGCGGCCGGGCGCGCCGAAGGCGGGCAACAACAGCAAGCGCCTTCGGTTGCGGGTCGACGTGCCGGGGTACCGGCCGGCGGAGGCGGACGCCGAGCGGCTGGCGAGCGACCTCGCGCGGCCACTCACTCGGCTCCCGGAGCGGTTCCGCGTGCCCGACCTGCTGGCCGCGTTGGAGAGCCTGGTCGCGCACCAGCAGGGCGGCCGGGTCACGCTGCACAAGCCCTTGGCGCTGACGTGGGCCCTCGGGCAGCTCGCGGCCGGGCACGGCCGGTTGTTCGAGTGGGCCGAGTTCCGGACGCCGGTCGCCGCGCTGTTGCGCGAGTTCGGGCGGCCCGGCGCGAGCGCGACGCCCCAGTACCCGTTCTGGCGGCTCCGCTCCGCCGACGCCCTGTGGGAGACGCACGGGTTGACCGGCGAGCCGACGGCCGCGGACGGGTCGGCCCTGGCGGGGTTCACGGAGCAGGCCGCCGAGTTGCTGTCCGATCCCGTCGTGCGCGCGCAGGCGGCCGAGGTGTTGCGCGTCACCTACCTCACCGAGGTCGACCACCGGGCTTTGTGGCGGTGGGTCGGCCTGCCGGTCGCCGAGCCGCCGCGGGCGCTCGACGTGCTGCGAGACCTCATCGGCGCCGAGTTGCCGACGGCGTCCGGGCGGACCGTCACGGTGGTGGGAGTCGATGCGTCGGCCGCCCGGGTGGCGACCGCCGACGGACCGGTCGAGATCGCGGTGGACGAGGTCCAGGCGGCGCTCGACCGGCTCACGGAGGACGGGACCGCGTCCGTCGGGCAGAGCGAGGTCCTGGCCGCCGTGGTGGCGACGGTCGCCGGTGCGGCCGTCCAGGCCGGTCAGGCCGTGCTGGGCGCCGGCCGGGACGGGCGCGACAAGCACTTCGCCGAGCTGGACGGCCGGGTGGTCGCGAAGTACCGCAAGGAGCAGGGCGAACTGCGGAAGGTGCTGGTCGGGGACGCGGCCGAGGCGCCGTGCGCGCTGTGCGGGCGGGTGTTCCCGGTCGAGTTGCTGATCGCGGCGCACATCAAGCGGCGGGCGGTGTGCGACGACGACGAGCGCAACGACCTGCGCAATATCGCGATGCTCGCGTGCTCGTTCGGCTGTGACCGGCTCTTCGAGCTGGGGCACGTCTCGGTGGGCGAGGACGGCGTCGTGCTCGTCGCCTCCGACGGCGGCCTGCTCGATCCGCACCTCGAACACCTGCGCGGCCGCGTCACGGAAGCCTTCCACCGGCGGTCGGCGCGGTACTTCCGGTGGCACCGCCGCAACGTGTTCAAGGGTCGGACCGGAGAGGGTGTCGGAGGGGTCGGTTAGGATCGCGCGATGGCTTCGCAAGAGGTGCTGCGAAGGATTTTCGGGTACGAGTCCTTCCGCGGGGAGCAGCAGGACATCGTCGACCACGTCGTCGCCGGCGGGGACGCGTTGGTGCTCATGCCCACCGGCGGCGGGAAGTCGTTGTGCTACCAGATCCCCTCCCTGGTGCGCGAGGGCACCGGGGTGGTCGTGTCGCCGCTGATCGCGTTGATGCAGGACCAGGTGGACGCGTTGCGCGACCTCGGCGTGCGCGCCGGGTTCCTCAACTCGACCCAGTTCCCCGACGAGCGCTCGATGGTCGAGGCCGAGTTCCTGGCCGGCGAGCTGGACCTGCTCTACCTCGCCCCCGAACGCCTGCGCACCGAGCAGACCACCCGCCTGCTGGAGCGCGGCCGGATCGCGCTGTTCGCCATCGACGAGGCGCACTGCGTCTCCCAGTGGGGCCACGACTTCCGGCCCGAGTACCTCGCGCTCTCCCACCTGCACGAGCGGTGGCCGGAGGTGCCCCGCATCGCGCTCACGGCGACCGCCACGCCGGCCACGCACGCCGAGATCGCCGAACGCCTCAACCTCGGTGACGCGAAGCACTTCGTCGCCAGCTTCGACCGCCCGAACATCCAGTACCGGATCGTGCCCAAGAACGAGCCGAAGAAGCAGCTGCTGGAACTGCTGCGCACCGAGCACCAGGGCGACGCGGGCATCGTCTACTGCCTCTCGCGCAACTCGGTGGAGAAGACCGCCGAGTTCCTCAGCCAGAACGGCATCCCGGCCCTGCCCTACCACGCGGGCCTCGACTCGGGCACCCGCGCGCGCAACCAGTCGCGCTTCCTGCGCGAGGACGGCCTCGTGATGGTCGCCACCATCGCGTTCGGCATGGGCATCGACAAGCCGGACGTCCGGTTCGTCGCCCACCTGGACCTGCCGAAGTCCGTGGAGGGCTACTACCAGGAGACGGGCCGCGCGGGCCGCGACGGGCTGCCGTCCACCGCGTGGCTGGCCTACGGCCTGCAGGACGTCGTCCAGCAGCGCAAGATGATCGACGACTCCGACGGCGACCAGCAGCACCGCCGCAAGCTCATGGCCCACCTCGACGCGATGCTCGCGCTGTGCGAGACCGTCGAGTGCCGCCGCGTCCGGCTGCTGGACTACTTCGGCCAGTCCGCCACGCCGTGCGGCAACTGCGACACCTGCCTCGCGCCGCCGGAGACGTGGGACGGCACGGTGGCCGCGCAGAAGGTGCTGTCCACCGTGGTGCGGCTGCGCAACGAACGGCGGCAGAAGTTCGGCGCGGGCCAGACGATCGACATCCTGCTCGGCCGCAAGACCGCGAAGGTCATCCAGCACGACCACGACCAGCTGAAGGTCTTCGGCATCGGCACCGAGCTGAACGAGAGCGGCTGGCGCGGCGTGATCCGCCAACTCCTCGCGCAGGGCCTGATCGCGGTCGAGGGCGAGTACTCCACGCTCGTCGTCACGCCGGCCAGTGACGAGGTGCTCTACCAGGGCCGCAAGGTGGCGATGCGGCGTGAGCCGGAGCGCGCGGCCAAGGTCAAGACCGCCAAGGCGGCCAAGAACGCGCCGGTGGACCTGCCCGCCGAGGCCGCGCCGGTGTTCGAGAAGCTGCGCGCGTGGCGGACCACGCAGGCGAGGGAGCAGGGCGTCCCGCCCTACATCATCTTCAACGACGCCACGCTGCGGCAGATCGCCGCGACCACCCCGTCCACCTTGGACGAGCTGAGCGCGATCAGCGGCGTCGGCGAGAACAAGCTGGCCAAGTACGGTCAGCAGATCCTGGACACGTTGAGCGCATGAACGACCTCCGCGCCGACTGCACGCGCTGCTTCGCCCTGTGCTGCGTGGTGCCCGCCTTCGGCAAGTCGGTCGACTTCGCGATCGACAAGCCCGCCCGCACGCCGTGCCCGAACCTGCTCGAGGACTTCCGCTGCGGCACCCACACCACGTTGCGGGACAAGGGTTTCACCGGCTGCACGGTGTACGACTGCTTCGGCGCGGGCCAGCAGGTGGCGCAGGTGACGTTCGGCGGCACGAGCTGGCGTGACGACCCGGCTTCGGCGTCCACCATGTTCGACGTGTTCCCGGTCATGCGCCAGCTGCACGAACTGCTCTGGTACCTGACCGAGGCGCTGGACCTGGAGCCGGCCCGCGAGCTGCACCCCGCCGCGCGCGAGCTGAAGGAGACGATCGAGGCCCTCACCGCCCGCACGCCCGAAGAGCTGGTGGAGCTGGACGTCGGACCGCACTGGGAGCGCGCCAACGCCCTGCTGCTGCGCGCCAGCGAGCTGACCCGCGGCAAGGGCAAGAACCGCCGGGGCGCGGACCTGATCGGCAAGGACCTCAAGGGCGCCAACCTCCGGGGGTCCAACCTGCGCGGCGCTTACCTCATCGGCGCCAAGCTGACCAACGCGGACCTGCGGCTGGTCGACTTCATCGGCGCGGACCTACGAGGCGCCGACCTGTCCGGCGCGAACCTGACCGGGAGCTTCTTCCTCACCCAGGCCCAGGTGGACGCCGCCAGGGGCGACGACGCGACGAAGCTGCCGAAGTCCGTGACCCGCCCGGCGCACTGGGTACGTCGAGGGGCGTAGTCGCGGGAGCCGCTGCCGGACCGACGCGGTGACGGGCGCCGGCGCGCCACGCTGTGCGCCATGGAAGCCGCGAAAGCCACCGAAGCCACCACAGCGGGGAAACCCGCCCGGGCCGGGAAACCCACCAGGTCCGCGAAGCCCGTCAGGGCCGGCAACGGCCTGAAACCCAAGGCCCGCAAGACCTGGCTGCTGCTGCACGTCGTCACGTCCGTGGGCTGGCTCGGCGTCACGATCGGGATGCTCGTGCTCGCGCTGGCGGCGTTCGACGCGCCGCAGCTCTACCAGGCGATGGAACTGCTCGGCGACCTCGTCGTGCTGCCGCTGGCACTGGGCGCGCTGGTCACCGGCGTGGTGCTGTCGCTCGGCACGAAGTGGGGCCTGGTGAGGCACCGGTGGGTGCTGGTGAAGTTCGTGCTGACCGTCGTCGCCGTCATCGCCACGACGTTCTCGCTGCGCTCGGGCCTGCACGAAGCGGCGGACGGTGTCGTCGCGGCGGGTGGCGACGTGCTGGCGGCGGCGTGCGTGTCGTTGGCGCTCTACACGTTCAACACCGTGCTGTCGGTGTTCAAGCCGTGGGGCCGGACCCGGTGGGGCTGAGCTCGGCGCGCCTGCGCTCGACGCTCGCCGTCAGCTCGACCGGGTCGCACTCGGCGAGGTGCTCGCGGACCAGGTCGTGCGGGAACCGGTGCTCGTCCACCAGCAGCACCCGGTCCCGCGCGGACTGCAGGACCGCCTTGCGCCGCAACGGGAACTCGTCCAGCGCGAGCGGCCGGGCCAGCAGCTCCGCCAGGAGGTGGAACGGCCGGTTCGCGATCGGCGTGACGGCCAGGCCGACCAGCAGCCCGGTCACCGCGCCCAACGCCGACAGGCGGACGTCGGCGCCCACCAGCGCCGCGAGACCCACCCCGACCGCGCCCGCCGCGGGCAGCCAGCGCAGGCCGCCGGCCGGGCGGACCCGCACCCCGGACCACACCTCGCGCAGGCCGCCGACGAACGCGCCCACCAGCGCGCCCGTGCCGAGCCCGATGCCCAACCCGGCCGACACCTCCGCCGACGGTCCGGTCACCACCATCACGCCGGCGGGCACGAGCGCGCACGCCACCGCCCAGTACCGGTCACGGGTGTTGCCGTACGCGACGAGCAGCGCGACCACGACGACCAGCCCGTACCCGACCGCCGCGGGCCACCGCGCGACCTGCGTGCCGACCAGGCCGCCGAGGAACGCCACCCCGCCGGCCACCACCGCCCCGGCGACGAAACCCGTTGCCGCCCAGACGTTCCCCCGGCTCGGGTCACCGCGCGTCACCCGGAAAGCGCTGTGCGGCACCAGCACCGTGGCCACGGCGGCGACCGCGGCCGCCACCAGGCCGAGCCGCACGCCCACCACGAAGCACAACGCCGCCGCCGCGCCCGCCAACGCGCCCGGCGCGGCCCGCCGGAACAGCCGCCACACCGCCTCCGGGCCGACGAAGTCCAGCCACACGTGCCGCGGTGGCAGCCGCGACCGCGCCAGCAGGTCGTGCTTGCGCCGCGCGATGCGGGCCAGGAACCGCAACGCGCGCACCGTCCGCTCGGGACGCGCCGCGCCCCGTGCCGCCGACTCGACCACGTAGGTGTCCAGCACGCCCCGGTACTCCGCCCGCCCGGCCCGGTAGGCCAGCGCCAGCAGGCCGAACGCGAGCGGCGTGCGCAGCTCGTCCCACAGGTCCGGGTTCTTCTCCAGCTCGTCGTGCAGGCCGTCCAAGCGCGGACCGCACGCGGCGATCAGCTCCTGGACCACGGTGCGGGACAGCGGTTCCACCTGGACGACGTCGCACCGGGGCAGGTGCTGGTACTCGTCGTTCGCGGTGCACAGCACGACCTGCGGCACGTTCAGCGCGGTGATCCAGGCCAGGCACTCGACCCGGTCGGCGGGCGCCAGCTCGTCCAACCCGTCGAACAGCAGCACGAGGTTGCGCTCCCGCAGCCACGCCCGGCCGACCCGCGGCGCGATCCGGTACCGGTCGGCCAGCACGCGCAGCAGCCACGCGCCGAAATCGTCGTCGCGCCGCCACCCGCCGAGGTCCACCACCACCGGTATCGGCCGGACCGGGTCGAGCGCGGCCCGCGCCAGCAGCGCCTCGGCCAGTTCCAGCAGCAACGTCGTCTTGCCCGCGCCCGCCTCGCCGGCCACGACGACCGGGTGGCGCACGCGCGTCGACAGGCGCGGCCCGACCCTGGGCGCGACACCCAGCTTGAGCCGCAGCTGCTCGGCCAGCGACCCGTCCACCCGCGCCCGCACGAACCGCTCGACCCGGTCCAGCGCCATCCGGCGGTTCGCGGGGTGCGCGGGTCGTCTTCGCACGAGCAGCGCGCTCAACCGGTCCCACGCCGCGAGGCACGCGGTGAGCGCGGACAGCACGACCAGCGCCGGCCACAGCCACCGCGCGTGCGGGCCGAGCACCGGCAGCGCCGACCCGCCCGTCGCGGCGTTGATCGCGACGGGGACGAGCACGAGGCACGTCACCCCGCCGACCGCGGCCAGGGCGACCAGGCGGGTGGTGCGGCCCAGCCTGGTCCAGCGGGCGCGTCGCGCATCCATCGGGCCTCCCACCAGGTCGCGATCGACGGTAACGGCGTTCGCGACGCGGGGGTAGGCGAGTTCCCGTGGTCGGCCGGTCACCGTCGGTGGTCATCTACTCCACCAACGGCCGCCGGACGGCGGCGGTTCAGCCCTGGAGGAAGTCCACCAGGAGCCGGTTGACCGCGGCGGGCTGTTCGAGGAACCCGAAGTGGCCCGCGTCGGCCACCTCCTCGTACCGCGCGCCCGGGATGGCCGCCGCCACCTCGCGGGCCAGGTAGGCGGGCAGGACCCGGTCGTCGGCGAAGCCCACCACCAGGCACGGCACGGTGATGGCGCGGTAGGCGTCGAGCCGGTCGTCGAAGTCGTTCATCTCCATCTGCGCGCGCACGCCCTTGCTCACCGCCGACCCGGTGAACTCGAAGACGTCCAGCCAGTCGCGCGCGCCGACCGGGTCGCGCAGCGTCGCGGGGGAGAGGTTCAGCACCGCGTTCACCGCCGCGAAGTACCGTGAGGGCAGCGTGATCCCCTGGTCGTGCAGCGCGCGCTCGCCGTGCGACAACGCCGACTGCACGGGGTCGTTGCGGCCCGCGGTCGCCAGCATCACGGCCTTGCCCACCAGGTCCGGCCGGGCCAGCGCGAGTTCCTGCGTCACCCGCGCGCCCATGGACGTGCCGACCACGTGCGCCCGACCGCCGAGCGTCTCGATCAACGCCGCCACGTCGCCGACGAGGTCGTCGATGACCATCCCGGACGCGCACTCGTCCGTCGGCGGGATGCCCCGGTTGTCGAGGGTCGCCACCCGGAACCCGGCGTTGCGCAGCGCGGGCGCCTGGTGCGCGTGCCACACCCGGCCCGGACTGCCGGTGCCCATCACCATCACGACGAGGTCGCCCTCGCCCTCCACCTGGTAGCTGAGGTTGATCCCGTTGAGCGCGACGACCGGCATGGCCCGCAGGTTACTGACCGGCTCCGCACGGCGGCCATCACGGCGCGGAAACCGCTTCGAGGTCGGTCGGAAACGACATAGGTTGATCCCATGAGGCGAGCGATCCTGTCCGGTTCCACGTTCGAAGAGCAGATCGGCTACGCGCGCGCGGTGGTCGACGGCGACTGGGTGCACGTCTCCGGCACCACCGGCTTCGACTACACCACCATGACCATCGCCGACGACGTGGTGGCGCAGGCGGAGCAGTGCCTGGCCAACATCGGCGCGGCGCTGGCCGAGGCGGAGAGCGGCTTCGCCGACGTCGTGCGGGTGACGTACTACCTGCCCGACGCGAAGGACTTCGAGCCGTGCTGGCCGGTGCTGCGCGCGGCGTTCGGCGAGGTGCGCCCGGCCGCGACGATGCTGGAGTGCGGCCTGGCCGATCCGAGGATGCGCATCGAGATCGAGGTCACCGCGCACCGCCGGGCCCGCTAGCGGCGGGGTGTGCGCCGGCTCACGTCGCGGCGGCTTGAAAGTGACACCGGTGGCAGGTTCGACCATGCGGGTATGCGATTCACCGCCACCGGAGCCGACACCGCTCACTCCGCCACCCCTGCTCGTGACGACACCGCTCGTGACGACACCGCTCCACCGACCGGGACCGGGAAGCTGCCGCTGCGGCCCCTGCTCGCGCTGGCCACGGCCGCGTTCATCACGGTCCTGACCGAGGCCCTGCCCGCCGGCGTGCTGCGCGGCATGAGCGCCGGCCTCGGCGTGAGCGAGTCCGCGACCGGCCAGCTGGTCACCGTCTACGCGATCGGCACGGTGGCGGCGGCGATCCCGCTGTCCGCCGCCACCTCGACCTGGCCGCGCAAGCGCTTGCTGCTGGCCGGGGTGGCGGGGTTCGCGGTCGGCAACACCGTCACCGCCGTGTCCTCGGCCTTCCCGCTCACCCTGGCGGCCCGCTTCGTCGCGGGCGTGGCCGCGGGCGTGGTGTGGGCGCTGCTGGCCGGGTACGCCCGCCGCGTCGCGCCCGACCACCTGCGCGGCAAGGCCACCGCGCTGGTCATGGCCGGCATCCCGGTCGCGCTGTCGCTCGGCGTCCCCGCGGGCACGTTCCTCGGCGGCGCGCTCGGCTGGCGCGCCGCGTTCTGGGCCATGACGGCGCTGGCCGTGGCGCTGATCGCCTGGGTGGTGGCGGTGGTGCCGGACCGGCCCGGTCAGCCGCGCGGCGGCCGGATCCCGGTCGCGCGGACGCTCGCCCGGCCCGGTGTGGCGCCGGTCCTGGTCGTGACGCTGGTGTTCGTGCTCGCGCACACGATCGTCTACACCTACCTCGCCGCGTACCTGGCGCGGCTCGGCCTGGCCGACCGGATCGACGCGGTGCTGCTGGTGTTCGGCGTCGCGTCGGTGGCGGGCATCTGGGTGGTCGGCGCGCACATCGACCGCCGGCTGCGCGCCCTGATGATCGCCGCCGCCGTGCTGTTCGCCGTCGCGGTCACCGTGCTGGCCGCCGACCTGGCCCTCGCGCCCCTCGTCTACGTCGCGGTGGCGTTGTGGGGCCTGGGGTTCGGAGGTGTGCCGACCCTGCTCACGACGGCCGCCGGCGACGCGGGCGGCGAGGCCGCGGACTCCGCGCAGGCCCTGCTGGTCACGTTGTGGAACGCGGCCATGGCGGGCGGCGGCGTCGCGGGCGGCCTGCTGCTCGACCGGTTCGGCGCGGGCTCGTTGCCGTGGAGCGCACTGGTGCTCCTCGTGCCCGCCCTGGCCGTCATCGTCGCCGCCCGCGCGCACGGGTTCCCGGCGGTCCGGCGGTGATCAGCGCGGCCCGTGCACGGGCCACTCGATGGCGGGGCAGCGGTCCATGACCACGTCCAGCCCCGCCGCCGTGGCCCGCTCGTAGGCCGCCTCGTCGATCACGTCGAGCTGGAACCACACCGCCTTCGCGCCGATCGCCACCGCCTCGTCGGCGAACGCGCCCGCCGCCTCGGACCGGCGGAACACGTCGACCACGTCGACCGGGAACGGGATGTCGGCCAGCGTCGCGTAGCCCTGCTCGCCGTGCACGGTCGGCGCGTCCGGGTGCACGGGCACGATCCGCTTGCCGCGCTGCTGGAGGAACTTCGCCACGCCGTACGCGGCGCGGTGCGGGTGGTCGGCCAGGCCCACCACGGCCCACGTCTCCCCGCCGTCGAGGACGCGGCGGATCTTGTCGGGGTCACCCCACGGTTCGGTCATGGCACCAGCCTAGGACGGGCTGACGTGAAGAGCTTTCGCGTTTACCCTGTGAGCTGTCCGCCGCCGCGGAGCCTTCGAGAGGACTTCTTGATGCGCGCCACCCGATCAGCCCTGGTCGCCACGCTCGTCGCCGCCCTCGCGACGCCGCTCACCGCCCAGGCCGCACCCGCCGACGGCGTCTACTACGTGCAAAGCGCCACCACCGGTCTGAACGCCGGCGCGTCCGGCACGTCCGTGCTGCAACGGCGGCCGAAGGGCGACGAGGACCACCAGCAGTGGACCCTGGCCGGCCGCACCCTGCGCGAGGGCGCGCAGTGCCTGGGCCGCCAGGGCGACCAGGCCGTGATGTCGTCCTGCGACAGCGCCGACGCGCAGTGGGACGTGCTGCCCGACGGCGACCGCCACCGGCTCAAGGTGCCCGGCGCCGACCGCTACCTGATCGCCGTCGGCACGGACCAGGTGCGGATCGGCGCCGGCGCCGACCTCTGGTACCTCACCCCGGTGTCGCCCCGGCGGGCGCCGGTCCCGCCGGAGGGCGAGCGGCGCTTGGACCAGGTCACCTTCCTCACCGCGCACAACGCCTACGCCAACGGCGTGGACGGCGGTTTCGCCCCGCCGTTCGTCAACCTCGCGCCCAACCAGGCCCGCGGCATCGACCAGCAGCTCAGGGACGGCGTGCGCGGGTTCCAACTCGACGTGCA
Organism: Actinosynnema sp. NPDC037264; assembly: GCF_055603705.1. Classification (NCBI taxonomy): domain Bacteria; kingdom Bacillati; phylum Actinomycetota; class Actinomycetes; order Pseudonocardiales; family Pseudonocardiaceae; genus Actinosynnema; species Actinosynnema sp. NPDC037264. Next base: position 64,634 of record NZ_JBVJVK010000047.1, read on the forward strand.
CCAGACCCCGGACGGCGCGATCCTGTGCCACAACAGCTGCACTTGGGTCAGCCGGCCGGTGGCGTTGTGGGTGGACGTGCGGCGGATCGTGGACTTCCTCGAGCGCAACCCGGACGAGTTCGTCACGATCTTCCTGGAGGACTACGTCTCCGCCGAGGTGCTGCGCGCCGAGCTCGCCCGCGTCGACGGCCTCGCGGACCTCCTGTTCCGCCCGGACCAGGCGGGCGTGCGGGCGAACGGCTGGCCGACCCTGGCCGCGCTGCGCGCCGCCGGCAAGCGGTTGATGATCTTCACCGACCACGGCCGCTCGGGCGACTCGCCGCAGCGCGACACGTTCGGCGTGATGTACCAGTCGGAGTGGACGGTGGAGAACCACTGGTCGATGGGCCCAGGCCTGGGAGCGTCCGACTGGTCCTGCTACAGCCGCTGGAGCACGCCCCTCACCCGCACCGAGCCCGGCTTCCGGCCGCTGTTCGTGATGAACCACTTCCGGGACGTCCCGCTCACCGCCACCGCGACCACCGACAACGGCAAGCTCGCCGACCGGGCCCGCCGGTTCTGCGAGCCGCCCGCCCGCAAGACGCCGACCTACCTGGCCGTGGACCACTACCACCTGGGCAACCCGATGGCCGCGGTCGCGGCCCTGTCCGGGGAGCGGTTCGAGCCCTAGGCCGCCGGTCGCGGCAGCCCGCAGCCGGGGGCGGCCAGGTCCACCACGCCGCCCCCGGTCAGGCACGGCACGATCTGGTAGGTCTGCTGCGCGTACCCGATGCCCTGGCGGACGGTCACCTCACCGGCCTGGTCGACCTCGCACGGGTTGTTGTCGGTGCACCGCTCGCCGTCCTCGTTGCCGGTGTTGTTGACCGCCACCACCTTGCCGGTGGCCACCTCGACCACGGGCGAGCCGGACGTGCCACCCCTCGTGCGGCACTCCTCGGTGTAGCGCATCGAGTCCAGCCAGGTCCACCGGCCCTCGCGCAGCTGGTGCACGTAACCGTCCGCCCGGCACGAGTAGACCTGCCGCCAGTAGCCCGACACCACACCGATGTCGATGCCCGCGCCGGGGTGCTCCGCCGACAGCTCCAGCGCCCGGCCGCCCATCGCCTCGACCTCGCCGTAGGTGGACGTGAGCCGGTACAGCGCGACGTCGGTGCGGTGCATGGTGGCGTAGACCAGCGTGGACGCGCGCAGCGTGGCGAGCGAGCCCTCGCCGGAGCGGTCGAGCAGCGTGAACTTCCGGTCCGCCGGCACGTCGACCACGACCTCCTCGGGCTCCAGGAACCTCACGCAGTGCCCGTTCGTCATCACCAGCGCCGGGTCCGACGGCCGGTGGTCGGGCGGCCGGACCACCGCGCCCGAGCAGCCGTTCAACGACACCGCGCCGGTGAAGTCGAGCTCGGCGCGCGCCGGGGCCGGTGGCGCGGCGGGCGCGGCGAGGGCCGATGAGGCGGACACGGACAGCACGAGCGCGGCGAGCACCGCTACCAGGTGGCGCATGGGCGCTGATCCAATCAGCCGCCGCCGCACGGCGCACGCCCGTTCACCCGCTCGCGTCATCGCCGAGCCCCGGCGGCGGCAGCCGGTAGGTCGGCGGCGTCGCGGACATCCGGATCGGGTTCGACACCAGCTCCAGCCCGTCGACGTCGGTGGTGGGCCGCAAGCCGAGCGACTCGGCCAGCTCGAACGCGCCGGCCAGGTCGTTCACCGGCCCGCACGGCACGCCGAGCGGCGTCAGCACCGCGAACCAGTGCGCCGCCGGCCGCGTCCGCAACCGACCGGCCAGCAGCTCGGCCAACGCGTCCACGTGCGCGACCCGCAGCTCGTTCGTGGCGAACCGCGCGTCCGCCGGCAACCCCAGCGCCTCGCACAGCCGGGTGAACTGCCGGTCGTTGCCCACGGCCAGCGCCACCGGCCGGTCGGCCGTCGGGAACACCTCGTAGGGCGCGATCGACGGGTGCCGGTTGCCCAGCAGCCCGGGCACGACGCCCGCCAGCGCGTAACCCGCGCTCTGGTTGACCATGCTCGACAGCAGCACGGACAGCAGGTCGACCTCCACCAACTGGCCCTCGCCGGTGGCGTCGCGGTGCCGCAGCGCGGCGAGGATCCCGACCGCCGCGTGCACCCCGGTCAGCACGTCCACCAGCGCGACGCCGACCTTGGTCGGCTCGTCCGCGCCGGTCACGCTCATCAGCCCGCCGACCGCCTGCACCAGCAGGTCGTACCCCGGCAGGTCCGCGCCGCGGCCCGCGCCGAACCCCGTAACCGAGCAGTAGACGAGGCGGGGGTGCTCGCGCGAGAGCGCCTCGTGGTCGAGGCCGAACTTCCGCATCGTGCCCGGCCGGAAGTTCTCCACCAGCACGTCCGCGCCCAGCGCCAGCTCCCGTGCCGCGGCCCGGCCCTCCGCGGTGGCCAGGTCGAGCACCCGTGACCGCTTGTTCCGGTTCACCGAGAGGAAGTACGTGGCCTCGCCGCGGGCGTGCGGCGGGCCCCACGCCCGCGTCTCGTCACCACGCGGGTGCTCCACCTTGACCACCTCGGCGCCCAGGTCGCCCAGCACCATCGTCGCGTACGGCGCGGCCAGCACCCGCCCGAAGTCCGCGATGACCACTCCGTCCAACGCGCCCACGTCACCCTCACACGATGTTCAGCTCGGGCCGGAGCCCCGCGGCGAACCGCGTGACGTCCAGCGCGGACACGTCCACCACCGGCGCGCGACCCAGCACCAGGTCGCGCAGCACCTCGCCGACCGCGGGCCCTTGCAGGAACCCGTGCCCGGAGAAGCCCGTGGCGTAGAGGAAGCGGCTCACCTCGCGCGACTCGCCGATCAGCGCGTTGTGGTCCGGCGTCACCTCGTACAGCCCGGCCCACCCGCCGGTCACGCCCACGTCCAGCAACGAGGGCGCGCGCCTGCCGATCGCCTCCGCGAGCCGGGGCAGCCACTCGTCGGACCGGTCGAGGTGGAAACCGGGCTCCTGCGCGGGATCCGACATGCCCATCAGCAGTCCGCGGCCCTCTCGGTGGAAGTAGAACGTGCTGGCGAAGTCGATCGTGAACGGCACCACGGCGGGCAGGCCGGGCACCGGCCCGGTGATCACGAGCTGCCGGCGCAGCGGCGTCACCGGCAGGTCGACCCCCGCGAACCCGCCGACCCGCGCCGACCACGCGCCCGCCGCGCAGATCACCGTGCCGGTCGCGATCACGCCCCGATCGGTCGCCACGGCGCGGATCTCGCCGCCGGACGTCGCGATCCCCGTCACGGTCGTGCCCGTCAGCAGTCGCGCGCCCAGCCGCCGGGCGGCCGTCGCGTAACCCAGGACCACCGACTCGGGCGTGCAGTGGCCGTCGTCGGGGGAGTAGGCGGCGGCGAGCAGCCCGTCGGTCGAGATCAACGGCGACAACCGCCGCGCCTCCGCGACGTCCAGCACCCGGCTCGGCACGCCCAGCGCGTTCTGCGCCACCACGTTCCGCTCGAAGGCCGCGACGTGCGCCGGCTCGGAGAGCAGGAACAGGTAGCCGACGCGGCGCAGGTCGATCTCCTGGCCCGGCCTGGTCGGGAACCGCGCGAACGCCTCCAGGCTCCGCGCGCCCAACCGGATGTTCACCTCGTCGGAGAACTGGGCCCGCACCCCGCCCGCCGCCTTGGCCGTCGAACCGGAGCCGAGCGCGTCCCGCTCCACCAGCACCACGTCCCGCACACCGGCCTCGGCCAGGTGGAACGCCGCGCTCACGCCCATCACGCCGCCGCCGACGATGACGACGGACGCCCGGTCAGGCCAGCCGGAAGTCAAGGTCCGCCTCGACCCGCCGCGTGTCCAGCTGCGCCTTCTGCAACGACCCCGAGCGGTCCCAGTTCATCGACTGCCACCGGGTGAACTGGTCGAGCACCCACCCGCCGGACTGCCGGGAACCGTTGCCCGACTTGCCGTTCCCGCCGAACGGCAGGTGCGCCTCCGCGCCGGAGGTCGAGTTGTTCACGCTCACCATGCCCGCGCCGATGCCCTCGCGGAACGCGAACGCCTTCGCCGGGTCCGTGGTGTAGATCGCGGACGACAGGCCGTAGCCGGGCAGGTTGCCGAGCTCGATCGCCTCCTCCAGCGCGCGGTAGGCGGTGACGCCGACGACCGGCCCGAACGTCTCGTGCCGAAACAGGTCGTCGTCCGGCCGCACGCCGTCCACGACGACCGGGTGGTAGAACAGGCCGCGCTCCGGGTCGCCGCGGAAACCGTTGCGGGGGTTGGCGTCCGTGATCCGGCCCAGCGCCGTCGAGCCGTGCGTGACGTGGTGGTCGCCGATCCAGCCGAGGTACTCCTCGAACCGCGCCGCGAACTTCCCGTCCAGCATCGGCCCGTACAGCACGTCCTCGTCGAACGGGTCGCCGACCACCGCCGTCCCGACCGCCTCCGCGAACCGCCGCACGAACTCGCCGTGCACGTCCTCGTGCACGATCACCGTGCCCAACGACGTGCACCGCTGCCCGCCGGTGCCGAAGCCGGAGAACAGCGCGCCGCGCACCGCCAGGTCCAGGTCGGCGTCCTCGGTGACCACCATCGGGTTCTTGCCGCCCAGCTCCAGGCACGGCGACTGGAGGTGCCGCCCGCACAGCTCGCCGAGCCGCGAGCCCACCGCCGACGACCCGGTGAACGCGACCTTGTCCACCAGCCCCTGCCCGAGCCCCTGCCCGAGCCCGCGGAAGGTCTCCTCGCCGTCGGCGAAGACGATCTCGAACACGCCTTCCGGCACGCCGGCGCGCATCACGACGTCGTAGAACGCCCGAGCGGACGCGGCCGAGTACTCGGCGGGCTTCCACACCACCGAGTTGCCGCACAGCAGCGACGGCACGATGCTCCACGAGGGCACCGCCACCGGGAAGTTGCCCGCCGTGACGACCACCGTGCCGCCGACCGGCTCGCGGAACGTGAACAGCTGCTTGTCCGGCATCTCCGAGGGCACGGTCTGCCCGTAGAGCCGGCGTCCTTCACCCGAGAAGAACGTGCACGTGTCCACGACCTCCCGCACCTCGCCGCGGGCTTCGGGCAGCGGCTTGCCGATCTCCCGGGTGACGATCCGGGCGAGCGCCTCGGCGTTGGCCTCGACCAACCGCCCGATGTTCGCCACCACCTGCCCCCGCACCGGCGCGGGCACCCTGGCCCACTCCCGCTGCGCCGACCGGGCCCGGCGCGCGGCGGCCGCGAACTCCTCCGCCCCGACCAGGTCGACGCGCGTGACGACGTCGGACAGGTCGGCGGGATTGGTGGACACGTAGGTCGTCATGGGCCCAGCGTCGTCCGGACCGCGCCACGTGCCAAGGGTCGATCGGCCGGAACACCCCGGAGGGCTACTCGCCCTTCTGCCCGTCCGCCAGCTCGCGCAGGAAGTCCAGGTGGCCGACGTGCCGGCCGGTCTCCTGCACCAGGTGGGCGAGGACCCAGCGCACGGTGCGGCCGTTGCCGTCGTGGTCGCCCTTGGTGCGGTCGTCCGGGCCGAGGCCCGTCAGCGCGGCGGCCGACCGCTCCCACTCGGCGCGGTACTCGGCGATCACCGACTCCACCGTGTCGCCCTCGTGCAGGAGCCACGACGCGTCCGCGTCCTCGCCCCACAACGACGGCAGCTCGACCCCGCCGGTCTCGATCGACAGCCACCACCGCTCCACCGCGGTCAAGTGCCGCAGCACGCCGAGCGCGCTCACCACCGGTGACGTCGGGATCGGCGTCGCCGCGGCGTCCTCCCAGCTCAGGCCCTCCACCTTCGACACGGCGGTCAGTCGCAGGAAGGTCAGGAACTCGGTCAGCAGCCGCAGCTCGTCGTGCGCGTCCGCCGCGGGCCACACGCGTTCGTTCGAACTCATGTTCGACACCTTAGCTCCTGCGGTACCAGCGCGGCGACGTGGTGACCGGTGGCTTCAACGCCGCGGCGCGCACCACCAGCACGTTGGGCCCCGACCGCGCCGCGTAGTCGTCCAGGCGCGACCGGAACTCCTCGCCGAAACCGTCCACAGCGGACGCCTCCACGCCGAAGCTCTCGGCCAGCGCGACGAAGTCCGGCGACCGCAGGTCGACCCCGAACGGCTCGTGCCCGGCCCGCACCTGGTCGTGCCGCAGCATCCCGTACCCGCCGTCGTCCACCAGCACCACGGTCACCGGCAGCTGCTCCTGCGCGGCGGTGGCCAGGTCGCCGACCGCGAACAGGAACCCGCCGTCACCGCACACCGCCACCACCCGCCCGGTCATCGCGGCGCCCAGCGCGGCGGGGAAGCCGAAGCCGAGCGTGCCCCACCCCACGGGGTAGGCCAGCCCGCGCGGGCGGGTGAACCGGCCGAACCCGCCGACCCAGTACCCGGCCACGCACATGTCGGCCACCACCCGGCGCCCCTCCAGCGCCTCCAGCAGCGGCACCGCGCGCGGCTCGTCCGCCTCGACCGCCTTGCGCACCAGGTCGTTCAGCTCGGCCACCCGGGAGGCGACCCCGGTGTCCGGGCGCGCAGGCACGGCGGCGGCCAGCGCCGACACCACCATCCGCGCGTCGCCGCGCAACGTCACGTCCGGCGAGTAGTTGCGGACCGGCTCCACGTTCACGTTCAGCAGCCGGGGCGGCGCGGGCTGCAGCCAGTTCTGCGTCATCATCCCGTCGAAGTCGCTGCCCACCCCGATGACCAGGTCGGCCTCGTCCCACAGCGCGCCGACCTCCGGCAGGTGGACCGGCCCCTGCACCACGTGGGGGTGGTCGACCAGCCCGCGCGCGCCGTACGTGGTGACGATCGGCGCGCCGATGCGCGAGGCCAGCGCGCCCACCGCCGCGCCGGCGCCCGACCGCGCGGCGCCGCCACCGGCCCAGATCAGCGGGCGTTCGGCGGCCGTCACCAGCTCCACCCCCGGCGCGAGGTCCGGCACGGACGGCGCGCGGGTCGGGATGCGGTTCCACACGCCGGCGTCCGCGGTGAGGAAGTCGGTCGGCACGCCCAGGTACACCGGGCCCTGCGGCGCGGTGGTGGCCAGCAGCGCCGCGCTGTCGGCGTAGATGCCGATCGACTCGGCGGCGCGCAGCGTCCACCCGCCCTTGACCACCGGTAGGAACATCGCCCGCTGGTCGCGAGTCTCGTGCAGGGTGCCCCGGTACTCGCCGGGACGGCGCAGCGTCGACGGGATGTCGGTGGCGATCACCAGCACCGGCGACCCGGACGCGTACGCCTCGCCGGTCGCGCCCAGGCAGTTCGCCGCGCCCGGCCCGGTGGTCACCAGCGCGACGCCGAGCCGGCCGGTGGCGCGGGCGTAGCCGTCGGCCGCGTACACCGCCGTCTGCTCGTGCCGGACGCCGACCAGCCGGATGCCGGAGGTCCGCAGCGCCTCCCACACGGGCAGGTTGTGCACACCGGGCAACCCGAACACGACCTCGACGCCGTGCGCGGCCAGCACACCCAGCAACCGCTCCGCCCCGCTCACCATGCGCCAGACGCTAGGGACGCGACGCCTCGCGGGCAACGTTGCGCTATCGTCGGCAGCGGCGTGCGTGAGCAGACGTGAGGCTGGAGCCACTCCCCGGCAACGGGTGGCAGATCCGCCGCGGGGTGAGGGCACCCCTGCTCATGGAGTACCACCGAAGACCGACGACCGACGCTTGACGCGTCCTTGTCACGCCGAGCCGGGCGGCGGGAGCGAGGACTGCCATGGCGCGATCGTCGTTGACCGAACAGCTGGTCGACCTCCGCCGGAGCTACACCGGCGAGAACCTCACCCAGGCCGTGCCCGCGGTGAAGGCGGTGCTGCACGACCTGCCCGACGACCGGCGCGAACGCGTGGTCGACGCGCTGCGCGGCCAGGCCGACGTGCGCGGCCTGTTCCTGCCCGACACCGAAGAAGACGACCAGCGCGCGCTGGAGTGCGTGCTGCTGCGGGCCGGGCTGGACGCGGGCGGCCACCTGCAACTGCGCCCGCCGGCGAGCATGCTGCGCCCGGCGCACGCGTTCCGCACCGTCGAGCCGGGCAGGCGCCCGCGCGTGCACCTCACCGAGCACGCCCTCGGACCGCTGCTGTACGAGCTGCTGCCGCGCCACGACGAGTCGTGGGTGGCGGGCGTGCCGGGGTTGCGCGTCATCCACCACCCGCGGTCGGTCGAGCTGCGGCTGGTCGGGCTCGACGCGGCGGTGCACCTCGCGGGCGTCGACGAGCGGGCCTGGGCGGACGGCCTGAAGTACGTGCGCACCCTGCTCAAGGGGCGCAACCTGGGCGGCACCTTCATCGACGGCCCGCTGACCGCGGTCGAGCGGGACCACCTGGCCGAGACGCCGTACCCCACGGGCGTGGGCAGCGCCGTGCTGCGCCGGTACCACCTGTTCAGCGCGGCGCCGTGGGTGCGCGCGCTGGCGCAGGGCGACCGGTGGTGGGTCGAGTGGCCGGCGAGCCTCGGCGTGCCGAAGATCGCCGACCGGCTGCTGCACCCGGTGTTCGGCCTGCCCGACGCGGTGGAGGTGCCCAGCGCCGGCGGCGGCCTGGGCGTGTCCACCGGCTGGTACGACCTGTTCCTGCGGGAGGTCGACGGCCCGGACCCCGACCACGAGGAAGCGCTGGCAGCGATGCAGTGGCCGGAGGGCGTGACGGGGTGGTGGGAGCCGCCGCAGGCCGTCAAGTGAGCCGACCTCCCCGGGCGGGTGACACCTGCCCGGGGAGGTGTTCACCCACGGCGTTCGGCCGAGCGGAGGCCGCCGAGCCGACGAAGTCGTCACCGGTGGCCGTGATCACGGCCCAACCGCGCGGACCGGGCGGTGCACGCCGGTAGACTGCGGTTTCGTCCGGCGCGACCGCGTCGAGCCGCCGTCAGAGTGTCAGGAGGACCCCGGTGACCCATCAGGCTGCCGAGGCCCAGCCCGAGGTCGCGCCCCGGCGCGTGCTCGTGGCCGAGGACGAGGCCCTCATCCGCCTCGACCTGGTCGAGATGTTGCGCGAAGAGGGGTACGAGGTGGCCGGGCAGGCCGCCGACGGTGACGAGGCGGTCACGCTGGCCACCGAGCTGCGGCCCGACCTGGTGATCATGGACGTGAAGATGCCCAAGGTCGACGGCATCGAGGCCGCGTCGGTGATCGCCGGCAAGCGCATCGCGCCGGTCGTGATCCTCACCGCGTTCAGCCAGCGGGACCTGGTGGAGCGGGCGCGGGACGCGGGCGCGATGGCCTACCTGGTCAAGCCGTTCGCCAAGCGCGACCTGGTGCCCGCGATCGAGTTGGCGATGAGCCGGTTCGCGGAGCTGCAGGCGCTGGAGAACGAGGTCGCGGGCCTGACCGAGCGCCTGGAGACGCGCAAGGTCGTCGAACGCGCCAAGGGATTGCTGATGACCAAGCAGGGTCTGTCGGAGCCCGAGGCATTCCGCTGGGTGCAGCGCACCGCGATGGACCGGCGTACCACGATGAAGGCCGTGGCCGAAGCCGTCATCGAAAACTTCGGGTGACTATCCCCGCGAGTGATACACGTTCGAGTATCGGACGGCCCGCCAGGTCATTCTTGGTTACTGCGCGCATTGACCTTGTGACCTGCGGCGATTTGAGCTGGATTTAAGGTGCTTATCGCCGGAGCATTTTCCGGTGACTACCGTCACGATGTGGACACAGAGCAGTAAGACCACCTGTTCAGCGAACTCAACTGAAGCTACGTTCCCTCCCTAACCCACGCCCTCGTGTGAGGGCTCCGCCTACCGGCGGGATGGTTGGTGTCATGGGAGGTATTCCGGTGTCAGGAGCACGACTCGGCCGAGTTCTGGCGCTGGCGGCGGCTTCGTCGCTGGTGCTCGCGGCTTGTGCCGGAGGCGGCGGCGGTGGCGAAGCTGGTGGCGACGTCACCTCGGTCAAGATCGGGTTCATGGGTGACCTCACCGGTGAGAACGCGGCGATCGTGATCCCGCCCCGGAACGGTGCGGTGATGGCGGTCGAGGAGTACAACGCCAAGAACCCCAAGGTCAAGATCGAGCTGGTGCAGTACGACAGCCAGGGCAAGGCGGACCAGGCCACCTCGCTGATCACGAAGGCCATCACTCAGGACAAGATCGTGGCCCTCATCGGCCCGGCCTTCTCCGGTGAGTCCAAGGCCATCGGCGGCCAGCTCGAAGAGGGCAAGATCCCCAGCGTCTCGCCGTCGGCCACGAACCCCGGTCTGGCGCAGAACGGCTGGACCTACTGGCACCGCGTCGTGGCCAACGACGCCGACCAGGGCCCCGGCATCGCGGACTTCCTGGTGAAGGCCAAGAGCCCGAAGAAGGCGTTCGTCCTGTCCGACGACCAGGAGTACAGCGTCGGCCTGGCCGACGCCGTCGCCCAGTCGTTCGAGAAGGCGAACGTGACGGTCGAGCGCGACAAGTTCTCCAAGGACGCGTCCGACTACTCGTCCACCGTCACGAAGGTCGCCGCGGCGAACCCCGACGTGATCGTCTTCGGCGGGTACTACGCGCAGGCCGGCCGGCTGCTCAAGCAGCTGCGCGACGGCAACGTCACGGCCACGTTCGCCTCCGGTGACGGCTCGCTCGACCAGCAGCTCGTGACCGGCGCGGGCACCGCGGCCGCCGAGGGCGCCGTCCTCGCCTGCCCGTGCAACATCCCGACGCCCGACGTGACCGGCGCGCTGAAGACGTTCTTCGACAACTACAAGAAGAGCGCCAACGTCGACCCCGCGATCTACGCGACCGAGGGCTACGACGCCGCGACGTCGTTCATCAAGGCCGTCGAGGCGGGCAACACCACCGGCGAGAAGATCAACGAGTTCCTGAAGACCGTCAGCTTCGAGGGCGTCTCCAAGCCGATCAAGTTCAAGGCGAACGGCGAGCCGGAGAACAACGCGATCTTCATCTACCAGGTCGTCGACGGCAAGGTGAAGCTGTTGGGTCCGGCGGAGGAAGCGAAGCTGGAAGGCTGATCCCGAGACGGATCAGGCAAGCAAGCTAGCGCGCTGGGGGGGGGGGGGGGGGGGGGGGGGGGGGGGGGCGCTCCCCCTCCCCCCCCCCCCCCCTCCCCCCCCCCCCCCCTCCGGCAAAACGCCCCCCCCCTCTTGTCTCCTCCCCCCCCC
>NZ_JBVJVK010000048.1:0-71125 GCF_055603705.1 Actinosynnema sp. NPDC037264
CTCGCGACCTGGACCGGCGCATGCCCGACCTGCCACCAAACCGTGAAACCGCTACACCGCAACAACTATCGACAAACCTAACAAAGCACTACTAGTCGATGTAGGCGATCGGTGGCAGCGGGAGCACCGGGCCCGGTTCGAGCCCCGCCGCCCGCACGTGCTCGCCGAACCACTTCTCGTGCGAGGCCCGCAGCGAGCCGTCCGCGCGCATCGCGGCGATCACGCCGTTGACGAACCGGACCAGGTCCTGGTGCTTGGCGCTGATCGCGACGCCCGCGGTGCCGCCGCCCTGGCCCGGCAGGTCGGTCAGCTCGGTGCCGGGATCCTGCAGCTGAAGACCTTGCAGGATCGGGAAGTCGGTGTAGACGGCGTCCACGAGGCCGCGTTGCAGCAGCATGAGGCACTCGCTGGAATCGGGGGTGGACACCGGCTTGACACCGGTGGTCCGCTGCGACTCGAGCAGGTCGACGATGCTCGTGGTGGCCGACGCGGCGCACACCTTCCGGTCGCGCAGCTCGTCCAGCGAGTCGCGCGCCTCGGCGCCCCGGCGGGTGAGCAGGCCCGCGTTCGTGGTGAGGTAGGGCGTCGAGTAGACGACGTCGTGGTTGTAGACGCGGTCGCAGGTCATCGTCACGTCGGCGACGACCATGTCGACGACCGGGACCTCCTCCAACGCCTGGTCGGCTTCCCTCACGGCGTTGTTCTTGTCGGTGTCGAGCGCCAGCAGCCTGCTGCCGGTGGGCATGGTGACCAGGCGCAGCATCGGGTCGTTGCGCTGGAGCGGACGGCCGAACAGCTCGGTCGCGAGCCGGTTGATCAGGTCGATCTCGAAGCCCTCCATCTCCCCCGTCACCTGGTCGCGGCGGCTGAGGAGCGGGGTGGTCTGGCTGACGCCGACGTCCAGGCCGTGCTCGCGGATCTCCGCGAGCGTCCCGCCGTCGAGCACGCTCGTGCCGTCGCCGAGGCCACCCGCGGGGTTGAGCGTGCGCGCCGGGTCGTACTTCGCCCTGCCCTCCGGCGTCGTGCACTCCGCCGGCAGCGAGGCCGGCTGCCCGGGGTCGCGGTAGCCGTTGGGCAGCACGGGATCGGCCGTCCGCTCGGCCGGTTGGGCGGGCTGGGCCGCGCAGCCCGCGAGCAGCAGGAGTGCCAGCAGCAAGCGCTTCATCGGTAGTACTCCGCGATCCGGGGCCGGAGCCCGGCCAGTGCCGCGATGGCCGCTCCCGCCATCAGCAGGGCGAAGACGACGTCCAGTCCGCTGATCCACGCGCGCGCTTCGGCGGTGGAGCGGGCGGAGGCGTTGGTGTAGGTGGAGATCGCCGCGGTGAGGTGCTCGTCCACCAGTTCGGCGGTCGACTTGCCCCGCTCGGGCGGCGTCACGAGCGCCACGGTCTCCGGGTAGGTCAGCCGCGAGTCGGTGGTGACCAGCGTGGCGTCCGCCTCGGTCCACTTCCGCGTCGCGTCGGCCGCCTGGTCGATGTGCTCCCGGTCGGTGGCCGATTCCGCCGCCCGCGCGATGAGCCCGGCGATGTCGGCGAGGTCCTTCCGCAACGCCTCCTTGTCGCCGACCGAGGGGTAGATCAGCAGTCGGGCCTCGTTGCCGTCCGCGGACCGGCCGACGTTGCGCGCCTCCGCGAGCGGCGCGACCACCTCCTCCCGGTTCCGGATGCTGTCCTCGGCGTGGCCGCTGGAGATCAGCAGCGGGACCGAGGTGACCAGGAGCGCGGCGCCGGTGAGCCCCGCGGCGACGATGAGGCCGGTGTTGTAGCGGCGCTTGGTGCGCCGGAAGAGGAACCTGTTCGACCAGTGCAGGACGCCCAGCACGGAGAACCCGAGCAGCCAGACGAGCCAGGACTGGCCGGTGGCGTCCTGCTGGGCCTCGGTGAGGTTCTCGATCTGCTCGCGGTGCAGGGCCGCCGCGTCTTCGAGGATCTTGCCGCGCGCCAGGAAGCTCGCCTGGTTCAGGTAGGAGGTGGCGACCGGGTGGCCCTCGCGGCCCGCGCTCCAGCCGCTCTCCACGAGCTGCACGTACTGCGGCACCAGGTCGGTGATGCGCTGGATGCGCTCGGCCGCGCTCCCACCGCCATCGCGCTCTGCCGCCGCGCGCAACGCGTCGAGTGCGTCGAAGACGTTCTCGCGCACCTTGTGCTGCAACTGCGGCGAGCGCTGCTGGTCGACCAGCAGCGCGTCGAGCGAGGTGGCGTCGGCGTCGGCGAACGCGCGGTAGACGTCGAGGGCCGCGGACGTGAGCACGCCGCGCCTCTCCACCGCGTCGTCCAGCATGTCCTGCCGGTCCTGCAGGACCAACCAGCCGATCAGCCCGAGCAGCAGCGCCGACGCGGACGTCAGCGCGGCGATCATGGTCAGCTTGCCTTCGGTGCGCCGGAGATAGGCGCGCAACTCCTTGCGCACGCTCGTTCGACACCTCCGCCCTCGATCGGCGCCGAGTGAATCACCCGGCGCCGTCCGGTGTCGGCGGAATCGGTGAAGTGCACACGTTCGGCCCCACCGCCGCGCTGCACGCCTGGAACGCCGTGAGGCCGAGGGTCACGTCCGTGCGGGCGTCCCCGAAGGAGGGCGGGCCGAGGTCGTCCTCCTTCGGGGATCGGCGTCACCGTTGGCGCGCATCGCGTTGCACGCGATCCGACGATCGCGGTCGCCGGCGCGGTGTCGGGGTCACCACCAGACGGTGGAGTTGCCCGCGGTGCAGGTGCCGTGCGGGTCGACCACGTAGCACGCCCGGAAGGCGCGGTTCGGGCTCGAACTCGTGGGGTAGGCCTGCGTGTAGTTGCGGCTGCCCGCGGTGTAGGTCGAGAAGTCGTCCGCGACCCGGTCCCCGTTCAGGTCGACCTCGAAGCGGATGAACTCCGGGCCGGTGTAGTTGAGGATCCGCCCCCAGCCGTACTGCGCGCCGCCACAGTTGCCGTAGCGCACCTGGACCAGCCGGTTGTCGACCGTGCGCTCCACCGCCGTGAGCGGGTTCGCGCACGTCGCCGGGTCGCTCCACCACGGAGCGGCGGCGCCGGCGGCAGATGCGGATGCGGTGGTGGCGGCGATCAGCGCCGCGGTCATGGCGGCGGTCGTCAGGGCAGCCGCCACCTTCGTCGTCTTCGTCATCGTTCCCCCTGTTGCCAGTTCGACGGGGGCGGTCGGCGCTGCGCCTGGATCTGCGGTCGTGCCCGGGCTTCCGCCACGTCGGCCGTGGTGTCGTCGCTCCCCACCGAGACGAACACCTCACCGCCCGTCCTCATGGTCGCACCACTGGTGGAGTATCGGCATCATCTCGTTCGGGTGAATACGCGCCCCACGATCACACAGCGCTACCCACTCCGGTCCCAGCCCCGGTCACGCCTCTTCCCGGAAGCCGCAGGTCCGGCGTTCGTTGCCGAACCCCGAGTCCCCGGGCGCGCGAGCACCACCTGTCGAATTCGCGGTATCCCCGCCCGCCCCGGCCGCATCTCCCCTGTGTCGGTTACACCGGTTGAAGGGGGAGAAGCTGATGCACAGATCCACACGGCGGCGCTTGACCGCCGCACTGGGCGGGGCGGTGGTCCTGGTGCTGGCGACCGCGGGCACCGCGCTCGCGGAGCCGGATCCGGACGGGAAGACCTTGGACGCGAAGCCGACGGGCACCGCGCCCTCCGGCACCTCGGCGGAGGGCGGGCCCGTGCCGGGCGGCTTCACGTCCTGGGGCGAGCTGCGCGCCATGCAGCAGAAGCTGAACGACGCCGCGGACCGCATCACGGCCGCGGACGACGACGGGCTGGCAGGCGTCGTCGCCGCGCCGGAGAACCGCGAACTGCGGGTGTACTGGGCGGGCAAGCCCTCGCCCGCCGTCGCGGACCTGCTGGCCGACGTGAACCGGGCGGTGCCGGTCAAGGTGCTGCCCGCCGCGCACAGCCACCGGTCGTTGCGGGCGGAGGCGGCCCGGCTCGTCCGGCAGCCCGGCGTCACGTCCGCCGCGCCGAAGGTCGACGGCAGCGGTCTGGTGCTCGGCGTCCGGGACCCGGCCGGCGCGCAGGCGCTGTCCGCCTCGGTCCCGCTCGACCAGGTCGCGTCGGCGCCCGAGCCGATGGCCTCGCGCGGCAACGACTCGCCGCCCTACTGGGGTGGCGCGCGTTGGAACGGCTGTTCCACCGGGTTCGCGGTGTGGCACGCCGGCGTCACGAAGATGCTGTCCGCCGGTCACTGCGGGGCCAACGGCCAAGGCGCGTACGACGGCGGTGGCGACTACATGGGGCCGATCGAAGGCGACGACAACGCCTACGACCGGTTGCTGATCAACACCTGGTCGTCGGGCCGGACCTACGACGGCGGCGTGGGCGTCAACGAGTTCTCCAAGCCCACGGCCGGCGCGGCGCGCAGCTACGTCGGGAACTGGGTGTGCGACTCCGGCGCCTACTCCGGCGCGCTGTGCGGCATCCAGGTGAAGTACACCAACGTCACCATCAACATCGGCTACCTCGTCTACCAGACGGTGTGGGCGGAGCAGGTCGACCACGTCGCGCCGGTGGGCAACGGCGACAGCGGCGGCCCGGTCTTCGACCTCACGTCGGACCACCTCCGGACGATCGCCAAGGGCACCAACACGGCGATCGACCTGTCCACGCAGGCGCCGTGCCGCGGTGTCCCGGAGGGCCCGAGCCGCCGGTGCGCGTGGCGGTTCTTCTACGTCGACGTCGTCAACTCGCTCAACGCGTACGGCGCGACCATCGTGACCGGTTGATCGCGCGCGATGGCGCCGGCGTCCCGTTCAGGCGCCGGCGCCATCACATCTCGACCGGAGCAGTGAGTGCCCTCAGTCCTCCAGCAGCGCGGCGATCGACGGGATGCGCCGAATCCTGGCCAGGCACCGCCTGCGGGTGGGGCCGATGGACCCGCGCGGGATGCCGAGGCTCTCCACGATGGTGTCGTAGGGCGTCGGCGGGTCGGAGAAGAGCAGCGAGAGGAGTTCGCGGTCGCGCGCCGGCAGCAGGGTGAGCGCCTCGCGCAGGGCTTCGTGCCGCTCGGCGTCGAGCAGGGACACGTCCGCGGCGGGCTCGGCCTCGTCCACCGGCTCGTCGGCGGTCGGCGTGTGGCGGTCCCTGGTCCGCATCAACCGGTAGCACTCCCTCCTGGTCGTGGTGGCGAGCCAGCCGGGCAGCGCCGCGGGCTCGCGAATGCTTCTCAGGTTCAGCACGAGGCGCAGCCACACGGTGGCCGCGACGTCGTCGGCGTCCACGCCCCTGATCCCGCTGCGCACGCACACGCTCCGGACCAGCGGTGTGTAACCGCGCACGATCTCCCGCCAGGCCGAGTCCCAACCGCGCGCGGCGTGGTCCAGCAGCAGCGAGTCCGATGTGTTGTGCCCCATGTCAGGCCCCTTTTTCGTGTGCCGGGTTCGTCGGTTCACGATTTCGGGTCGTCCTGCTCGGAGACCTTGCGGCGACCTTGCGGACGGACAACCATCGATCGATGTGGAATTCCGGTTGTTCGGTGAGGTGAGGTTGCTCGCGGGCGACCGGCCGCTGGACGTCGGAACCCCGCGGCAGCAGGCCGTGCTGGCCGCGCTCCTGGTGGACGCCGGCCGTCCGGTCGGCATCGAGACCCTCATCGACCGGGTCTGGGACGACCAGCCGCCCGTGGAGGCGCGCAACGTCCTGTACTCCCACCTCAGCCGCATCCGGCGGCTGCTGGCCACCGCGACCGAGCGCACCGGCGTCCGGGCCCGGCTGGAGCGCCGCAGCGCCGGGTACGTGCTCGACGTCGAGCCCGACCTCGTGGACCTGCACCGGTTCAGCCGGCTCACGGCGGGCGGCCAGGTCGAGGACGCGGCCCGCGCGGCGGCGTTGGCGGAGGCGCTGGGCCTGTGGCGCGGCCCGCCGCTGGCCGGGATCTCCGGCGACTGGGTCGACCGGGTCCGCGACAGCTGGCGGCGGCGCAGGCTCGACGCGGTGACCCGGTGGGCCGAGGTGCAGCTCCGGCTCGGGCGTCCTGACGCGGTGATCGCCGCGCTGCCCGACGTCCTGGCGGAGCACCCCCTCTCCGAGCCCCTGGAAGCGGTGTTCATGCGGGCGCTGCACGCCGTCGGGCGGGACGCGGAGGCGATCGAGCGCTTCGCCCTCATCCGGGCCAGGCTCGCCGACGAGCTGGGCGCCGATCCCGGCGCCGAGCTCCGCGCCCTGCACGCCGCCATCCTCCGCGGCGAGCTGCCGCCGTCCGACCGGGGCGGTTCGCCGGCGACGCCCGCTCAACTACCGCCCGACCTGCCGGGCTTCGCGGGCCGCGAGGAGGAGCTGCGGCTGCTGGACGACCTGGCGGGCGGGAGTGCGACGGCGGTCCGGATCGTCGCCGTGTCGGGCACGGCGGGCGTCGGCAAGACCGCGCTGGTGGTGCACTGGGCACACCGGGTGCGCGAGCGGTTCCCCGGCGGGCAGCTGTACGTGAACCTGCGCGGGTTCGACCCGACCGGGGCCCCGGTGACGCCCGCCGAGGCGGTGCGGCGGTTCCTGGACGCGTTCGAGGTGCCGCCGCAGCGGATCCCGGTCGGGTTCGAGGCGCAGGTCGGCCTGTGCCGCAGCCTGCTCGCGAACCGCCGGGTGCTGGTGGTGCTGGACAACGCGCGCGACGCCGAGCACGTGCGCCCGCTGCTGCCCGGGTCGCCGGCCTGCCTCGTGCTGGTGACCAGCCGGGACCAGCTGACCGGGCTGGTGGCCGACGGGGCCCGGTACCTGACCGTCGACCTGCTCGGCGCGGACGAGGCGCGGCGGCTGCTGGCCGGGCGGCTCGGCGCCGGACGGGTCGCGGCCGAGCCCCGGGCGGTGGACGAGATCGTCGCGCTGTGCGCCCGGCTGCCGTTGGCGCTCGCGGTGGTCGCGGCCCGCGCGACGACGCACCCGAAGTTCGGGCTGGCGGCGCTCGCTCGTGAGCTGCGCGCGGCGCGGGGTCGTCTCGACGAGTTCTCCGGCGCCGACCCGGCGACCGACCCCCGGGCCGTGTTCTCCTGGTCGTACCTCCAGCTCAGCCCCGACGCGGCCCGGCTCTTCCGGTTGACGGGCCTGCACCCCGGACCCGACCTCGGCACCCGTGCCGCGTCGAGCCTGGCCGGACTGCCGCCGCGCACGGTGCGCCGACTGCTGGCCGAGCTCTCCCACGCCCACCTCGTCACCGAGCACAGCCCGGGCCGCTACACCTGCCACGACCTGCTGCGCGCCTACGCCTCCGAACAGGCGCAGGCCCTCGACGCGGAGGACGACCGGCGGGCCGCCGTCCGCCGAACGCTCGGCCACTACCTGCACACCGCGGACCAGGCGGACCTGCTGCTCGACCCGCGCCGGGAGGAACCGGCCCCGCTGACCGCGCTCCCGCCGGGCGTCACGCCCGAGCCGGTCGCCGACCGCACCGAGGCGCTGGCCTGGTTCGACGCCGAGCACCGCGTGCTCCTGGCCGCGATCCACCAGGAGCCCGAGTTCGACGCCGAGGTGTGGGAGCTGGTCCGGTCGACCCGGCGGTTCCTCGCTCACCAGGGCCACTGGCAGGACGAGATCGACGCGCTGACCGTGGCGCTGGCCGCCGCACGACGGCTCGGCGACCCGCTGAAGCAGGCCTTCGCGCACTGCTACCTCGGCTGCACCTACGTGTGGTTCGGCGAGTACGAGGACGCGTGCGCCGAACTGGACCTCGCGCTGCGCCTCTACCGCGGGGCGGGCGACCGCGTCGGCGAGGCCTACGTCCGGTTCTACCTCTCGTGGTCGCTCGAACGGCAGGAGCGCAACGCCGAGGCGCTGGCGAACGCGGAGCAGGCGCTGGCGCTGTTCCGGGCGGCGGGGCACCAGGCGGGGCAGGCCAAGGTGCTCAACGCCGTCGGGTGGTTCCACGCGCTGCTCGGTGACCACGCGACGGCCATCGAGCACTGCCGCAAGGCACTCGACCTGCAAACGGAGCTCGGCGACCAGCTCGGCGCCGGCCAGACCTGGCACAGCCTCGGCTACACCTACCACCAACTAGAGGACCACGCCCAGGCGGTGGCCTGCTACCAGGCCGCGGTGGAGCTGTTCCGGGCGTCCGGCTACCGGATCAACGAAGCGCACGTGCTGTCGTCGCTGGGCGACGCGCACCACGACGCGGGCGACGTCGACGCCGCCCACGACGCGTGGCAGCGATCCGCCGACATCGTCGACCAGCTCGGCCACCCCGCCGGGCACGACACGCGCGCCAAGCTCGCCAAGTCCACATCGGACAGTTGAGAGGCACAGCACGATGACCGAACCCTTCATCACCGCAGAAGAAGTCGAAGAGCTCTTCGCGAAGCTCGAATCGCTGGAGCTGAGCGACCCGCAGCGCGCCCTGCTGTCGGCCATCCTCAAGGTCGCCGGCGACGTCACCGAGGTGGCGGAGGAGGCGGAGGAGCGTCCCTTCAGCGACCAGTTCGCCACGTCGTTCACGCCGCACCACGCCGCCCTGGTCGTCGCGTACGCGGCGTCCTCGAGCCTGATCAGCCGGGCCGCGCCCCCCTGCCCGCCCGTCCCGCCGGGCTCGGCGACGCCGGCCCTGATCAGCAGGAGCACCACGCCGGGCAGCTCGCAGCCGTGACCGCGCCGACGGTCCTGGTGTCGATGCCGTTCATGCAGGCCGATCGACCGTCGATCCAGTTAGGACTGCTGAAGGCCATCGGGGAGGCGGCCGGCTTCCCGGTGCGCACCCTGCACGCGAACCTCGACTTCGCGGCGCGGATCGGACCGGACTACTACCGGTTGCTCGCCGATCACCGGGGCAGGCAGGTCGGCGACTGGCTGTTCTCCGTGGCGGCGTTCGGCTCCTCGGCGCCGGACGCCGACGGCGCGCTGCCCGAGGAGTTCGCCGACGAGCTGACCTACCTGGCGGAAGGGTCCGAGTCGGTGCGCGACCGGCTGTTGCGCACGCGCGAGCACGACGTGCCCGCGTACCTCGACGCGTTGGTCGACGGGTTCGACTGGCACCGCACGGGAGTCGTCGGCTTCAGCTCGACGTTCCAGCAGAACACCGCGTCGTTCGCGTTGGCCCGGCGGCTGAAGGAGCGCTACCCCGACCTCGTCACGGTGTTCGGCGGCGCGAACTTCGACGGTGAGATGGGCCTCGAACTCGTGCGCTCGGTGGACTGCGTCGACTACGCGGTCATCGGTGAGGGGGACCGGGCTTTCCCCCTGCTGCTGGCCGCGTTGGCGACGGGAACCGACGTGGCCGGGATTCCCGGCGTCGCCCGCCGTGACGGCGACCGGGTGGTGGCGGCCACCCCGTCGCCACCACTCGACCGCCTGGACGACCTGCCCGCGCCGGACTACGGCGAGTTCTTCGAGCGGTCGGCCGCGCTGGGCCTGCCGACCACGCAGGTGTGGCTCCCGTTCGAGTCGGCGCGGGGCTGCTGGTGGGGAGCGAAGCACCACTGCACGTTCTGCGGCCTCAACGGCACGACGATGCGGTTCCGCACCAAGTCGCCGCAACGGGTGCTGGACGAGCTGGTCGGGCAGTCGCGGCGCTACCGCGCGTTCCGCTTCGAGGCGGTCGACAACATCCTCGACCCGGCTTACCTGAAGGAGCTGTTCCCCGCGCTGGCCGACGGGCGCCACGACTTCCAGATCTTCTACGAGGTCAAGGCCAACCTCACCAAGGAGCAGATCAAGGTCCTGGCGCGCGGCGGCGTCACGCACCTGCAGCCGGGGCTGGAGTCGCTCAGCTCGGACGTGCTGCGGCTGATGGACAAGGGCGTCCGGGCGGCGCAGAACGTCAACCTGCTGCGGTGGGCCCGGTACTACGGCATCGAAGTGGGCTGGAACATCCTGTGGGGCTTCCCCGGCGAGACCGAGGAGGACTACCTGGCCCAGGCGGCCGTCGTGCCGCACCTGGCGCACCTGCAACCGCCGGCGAGCGCGGCCGGGATCTGGCTCGAGCGCTTCAGCCCGCTCTACGCGCGACCGGACCGGTTCGGGCCGGCGCGCCGCGTGGTCGAGCCCAGCTACCGGCACGTGTACCCGGAGACGGTGGACCTCGCCCGGGTCGCCTACTTCTTCGATCACGAGTTCGCGGACGCCCTGCCGCCGTCCGCTTACGAGCCGTTGGCGAAGGCGGTCGCGGAGTGGTCGGCGGCGTGGTCGGGCAGCCGCCCGTCGCTCACGTTCCGGTCCACCCGCGGGTTCCTCCAGATCGACGACAGGCGGCAGCAGGGGCGTGACGGCACCTACACCTTCCACGACGCGCTCGCCGACATCTACCTCGCGTGCAGCGACCGTCCGACCACCGCTCCGGCCGTCCGCTCGGCGTTGGGCCTCGACCGGCCGGTGGCGGACGTCGAGGCCGCGTTCGCCCAGTTCGCGGAGCGCGGGCTCATGTTCCTGGACGGCCGCTTCGCGCTGTCCCTCGCGCTGCCGGCGACACCGGGCCGCTGACCGGTCGTCAGAGCCGGAACTCCGGTCGACCGGTCAGCGGCGGTCGGTCTCACGCGACGTTGAACGTGAAGAGGTTGCTGTAGTCGCTGTACCGTCCGTCGGCGTCGATCGCGTAGACGTCGAGATCGTGGTAGCCGCTGGTGGTCGGTGTCAGCGTGATCGTCGCGGTGCCGTCCGGGCCGGCCGGGACGTCGACGTACTCGCCCCAGTCGAGGGAGTAGCGGTAGGTCGAGACCTGGGTCCAGCCCGGCGGCGGGCTGAAGGTGAACGTGCCCGGCACGCCCACGCCCCCGGTCGGTTCGCCGCTGTCGGTGTACACGTCGGAGTGCACACCCGGCCCCGGGAAGAAGTAATGGGTCCAGGTCGCCGCGCCGGACGTCCAGCCGTCGGCGCTGCGACTGCTCGCGGTGACGGTGTGGCCCCTCGGGTCATCGGCCCGGAACGTGATCGTCGCCGTGCCGTCCGCGCCGGCCGCGACCACCTGCTGCTCCCCCGAATCGAGCCGGTAGACGAAGTCGACGGTGCGGTCGGCCAGGGCGGGCAGCGGCACGAACCGCAGGGTCACGTCCTGGTTCCACCGGGGTTCGTCGCCGACCAGGGTGATGGACGGGCTGCTGGCCGGGACGAACACGGAGTACTCGCTCGGCGCCGAGCGGTTGCCCGCGGCGTCGATCGACCACGCCGTGAGCTTCTGCGGGCCGGCGTTGGGCGGGACGAGGGTCGTCGTGGCCGTGCCGCCGGGGTGGTCCGCCCGGACCGCCTGGTCGCCGTCCAACGGGTCCGCGCAGATCAGCCGGCCCAGCTCCCCGTTGAAGCAGCCGGGCACCGGGATCGTGCTGCCCCACGTGTAGCCGAACCCGATCGTGTCGGCGTCACCGCGGGCGTCGAAGACGAACACGCCGTCCTCGCCCACGGGCGCCGTCGAGGAACCGTCGTTCGGCGGGTAGTTCGGGGAGGTGATCGCGGGTGCGGGCGGTTTCACCCCGTCGGCGACGAAGTGGCAGGGTGTCGACCAGGCGGACAGGTCGGCGCCGTCACCGGCGCGTGCCTGCCAGGAGTAGGTCCTCCCGTCGGCGAGCCCCGGGAAGCCCGCGCTGCCCACCCGGGTCGTGCTCGCGAACTGCGAGGCCTTCTCGGTCCGCGCGGTCGGGTCGTCCTGCGGCCACAGGGCGAAGTCGACGGTCAGGGAGCTCGGGCTCTGGTCGCCCGGGTCGCCGTCGGCGGCCAGCGCCTCCAGCGTCACGAACGAGGTGCTCAGCTTCGGGTAGGGAGGCGTGGTGGCGCACGGCTTGCCGGAGTTGTAGCGGTGCTGGTCCACAATGGACGGAGCCTGGTTGTGCTGCACGCTCAGCGCGGCTTTGTAGTACCCGTACAACGTCCGACCGTAGGTGGTGTCGCGTTCGAGCGGCGCCGGCACGGCGACCTCCACCGTGATCCGGGACTCGTTACGCGCCGACGCGTCCCGCACCGCGGCCGCGACGTCGAACGACGGGTAGGACAGGCACACCCCGGTCGCGGTGAAGTCGTCCAACCACCGCTCGCGCCTCGGCGCGTCCGCCCACGTGGGATCACCGGTGACCGGCGCGGTCTGCCACACCTCGATCGCGCGCTTGGCGCAGTCGGCCGTCGAGCTCTCCTGGATGTAGAGCTTCGCGCCGAGGATCCGGGCCCCGGCGAACTGCGCGACGTCGAACGTCAGGTAGACCCGCGAGACGTGCAGTCGACCGTCCCGCGTCGAGGCGCCCAACGGCGCGTCCTGGTCCTGCCACGGGAACGCGGTGTGACGCTTCGCGGAGTCGGTGTAGGAAGCCAGCACCGGGTACGACCGCGTGGAGTGAGGCGCCGCCTCCGCGGTCGTGGCAACCATGCCCGATGCCACTATCGCGGTACCCAACAGCGCGGCCAGGGCTCTTCGTGGTAACAAGGTTCCCCCCTCGATCGGCCTGCGAGCTTCCTCGCGGCAAGGCCGAACGCCAATGCTGCCCCGCGCACGACCCGCCCGTCCGAGGTTCGGTCGCGGTTGTCCCTTTCGCTCCAAGGGGGTTACGGCGATCGGCGCACGGCGACAGCCGGGCGTGCCGCGGTCGTCAAAGCCGGGCAGGCCGCTCGGTCCGCGTTCGCTCGGGGCTGTCGGAGAGCTTGAGCCAGACGACGCCCCCGATGATCACGGTGAGCCAGAAGGCCTTGACCGGGGTCAGGGTCTCCCCGAAGAAGACGGGGCCGAGCAGTGCGGCTCCGACGGCGCCGATGCCGGCCCAGACGGCGTAGCCGATGCCTACGTCGATGGTGCGCAGGGCGAGGCTGAGGGCGAAGAGCGTCAGCAGGAAGAAGACGACCGCGACGAGCGACCAGGACAGCACGGTGAAGCCGTGGCTGCCTCCGACGGAGAGGGCGTATCCGACCTCGAAGGCCCCGGCGAGGAGGAGCACCAGCCATGCCCGTGCCCGGTCACGGCGGGCGGTGGCGGTTTCGTCGGTCATGTGAGGTCCTTCCTGACGATCGATTTCGAGGTGGCGTGGTGCGGGGCTGGTGTCGGTCATCAGGCTGCTCCGCTGAGTTGGAGGCCGACGACCCCGGCGATGACGGCGGCGATGCCGAGGAGCTTGCGCCAGTCGAGACGTTGTCCGAAGAAGAGGGCGCCGAGGACGACGATCCCGACGCCTGCGACGGAGGTCCAGATCGCGTAGCCGACGCCGACGTCGAAGGTCAGCAGCGCCAGGCTGAGGAGGTACGTGGCGATGCCGCCGCTGACCAGCGTGGCGACGGTCCAGGCAGGCCGGGTGAAGCCTCGGGCCTTGCCTGCGGCGACGGCGACGGCGATCTCGAAGACGACGGCGATGCCGAGGTAGAACCAGTGCATGGCGGGTGACCTTTCATCGAGGTGAGTCACGAGCAGGTGGTGACGTCGGAGCGGTGCAGCTGCCCGCCGGACGGAAGCCCTCAGGCTCGACATGGCGGACGCCGATCTCCACGAGGTCGGCAGTCAGGGCCCCGAACCGGGTCGAGTCCGGGCTCCCCGGCCGGGCCCTGGTCCAGGGCGTGCCGGGCGCCGGACGGAGTCCGACCACGCGTGGATCCGGGCATTCACGGTGACCTCCGGCTCCCCGGGCGCCCCTGCCGGGCGCGGCCCCGCAATCGTGAAACTTCACACCGGTGTCAACTGCAAGAATGGGAGGCGGCGGACAGCGTCAGGAGGTCTCATGCGCATCGGTGAGCTAGCGGATGCGAGCGGCGTCAGCACCCGGTCCCTGCGGTACTACGAGGAGCACGGGCTGATCCGCTCCGAGCGCACCCCCGGTGGGTGGCGCGACTTCGACGACTCCACGGTCGAGCGGGTCGTCCTGATCCAGCACCTGTTCGCCGCCGGCCTGGCCAGCGCCACCGTGAAGGAGCTGCTCCCCTGCCTGGAGGCCACGCCCGAAGAGCGCACCGGCGTCATGGAGCAGTTGCTCGCCCAGGAGGTCGAACGCCTCGAGGCCAAGCGGCGCGACATCGATCGCGAGCTCGAGACCCTGCAGGCGCTCCGCCGCGAAACGGCCGTGCCCGCGGACGCGTGACCTGCCCGGACGAGTTCGGGCCGCTGAACCTGTCCCCGACGTCCGCGAGACGGCGCCGAACAGACGGGGCAACGTCGCCGGATGTTCCGTCGACGCGGGTCAGGTGCAGGGCTCGGCCGGGCTGCCCAGTGCCGCCGTCGGGGTGCCGGTGGCGAGACCGGTCAGCGTGATCGGTACCCGCACGCAGTTGTCGTTCTCCTCCGACTCGTGCAGCCTGTTCCCGGGGTCGACCCGCGTGACGAGTGCGTACGTGCCGTCCCCCAGCCCGCTGACCTCGATCATCTGGTCGGGCAGCGCCCACCAGTACTCGTCCGCCCAGCCCCTGGCGATGCCGTTCTTGAACGCGTCGACCCCCGGCGGCGAGTCCGGTTCGGGGTCGAAGCAGCGTGGTGCCGGGTAGCTCTGCGGCGCGTTGCCCTTCCGGTCCCACCACGCCAGCTCGGTGTCGGCCATGCAGAAGCCGTTCTTCTTGCCGGTGGCAACGGGTGCGGTCCCCGTCGGCCGCCCGGCCGCGTCCACCGCCCACAGCTCGGAGACGGAGAAGTCCTCGAAGTGGTAGTGGGAGTGGATCGGGTGGTAGTGCATCGCGCCCACGGACGGGACGTCGGTGAACGTCCCGTCGGAGCGGTGGATGCGCTGGGCCCCGGGCACCTCGTCCGGCCGCTCGCCGGCGGGCGTGCGGTAGCGGACGTCCACCGGGCCGTCGCCGGTGTTGACCATCGCCTGGCCGAACCGCAGGCACAGCCGCGCGTCCCGCTCGTCGACCTCGCTGCGGAAGCACGACGAGCCCGGCTCGGCCGAGTCACCGAAGAACGGGGGCGGCGTGTCGAAGGTCGCGAACCGCTGCGGCAGCGCCTCCAGGTCGGGCAGCAGGTCGCGCGGCGCCGGTTCGAGCCGCGAGTCCTCGTTCTCCACCGCGCCCTCGTACCGGACGGTGGACGACGCCAGCTCCGGCACGAACGGGTTCTGGAAGACGTAGACGGTGTAGCGGGCGGTGAGCTTCGGCAGCCACACCGACCGGGAGGTGCCGATCTGGGCGTCGGCAAGACCGACCCGACGACCGTTCCGGTAGACGGCGAAGCCCAGGCTGTCGTCGGGCGTCGCGCCGACCGTGCGGATCGCCACCTCGACCCCACCGGGCCGGTCCCGCAGCCGCACGGGCAGCCGAACCGCCACCTCGACCCGGTCGCACCCCACGGGCCGGCACTCAGGCACGTCCCGCACCCGCGGGTCGTCCCGAACCAGCCGGCCGCGCCAGGTCGCCGACCGATCCGAGTCGACCACCACCCCCTGACCGCGCGCGGCGGCGGGAGCCACGAAGGCCAGCAGCAGGACCACCACCGACACGACCACGCCCGCACTCCTCATGCTGATCAGCGTCCGCCGCGGCGGCCCGGCTGTCAGCCCTTGGGCCCCGATCGGGTGTGCCGCCGAACGGTGACACCCGACCCGGCGACCGGGCATTCCTCGCGGCACCGCTGCACCGACTCGCGGCCCCCACGCTTCGTCGACTCCGACTCCCGGTGCGCCCGCCGCGGCTCGGCTGGAGTCCGCGTCGGCCGGAGCCGGAGCGCCACGTTCTAGCGGACCTTCCGGACGTGGGTGTTGCCGGTGCCGAGGAGGGTCCCGTCGGCACTGGTCGGCGCGATCTCCGGCACCGGGGCGCCGTGCTCGTCGAGCAGGACGGAGTGGGCCTCACCAGGGGCGAAGGCGTGGCGTTGCCCCCACTGCCGCAGGGTGAGGATGACCGCGAAGAGGTCTCGACCGGAGTCGGTGAGCACGTACTCCCGGCGGCGGCCCGACGGTGCGGCGCACTGGGCGAGGAGCCCGTGAGCGGTGAGCTTGCGGAGGCGGTCGGCGAGGATGTTGCGGGCGATGCCGGTGCGTCGCTGGAACTCGGTGAACGACCGCACCCCGTCCATCGCGTCGCGGATGACCAGAAGGCTCCACCTGTCGCCGACGAGGTCGAGCGTGCGGGCGACGGGGCATTCGGGGTCGGTCCAGCCAGGGGTCGGAGCGCTCATGGCGGTGCGGGACATGACACCTCCCACTGAGTTGCGAATTGAAACCATTGTGCCGTACGGTCCGATTGGTTGCAAACTGCTACTAATTGGGAGTCTCATGGACGTGTGGCGACGGTTGTTGCTCGCGGTGGCGTGTGGTGTCGCGGTGGCGAGCATCTATGCCGCGCAACCGGTTCTGACGCCGATGGGACGAGATCTCGGTGTGTCGGCGGAGTCCACGGGGTGGATCGTCGCGATCGGCCAGGTCGGCTACCTGGCAGGGCTGGTGCTGTTGGTGCCGCTTGGTGATGTGGTCGACAGGCGCCGACTCATCGCCGTCCACCTGGCGCTCACCGCGGTGGGCCTGCTCCTCACGGCCTCGGCGGCAGCCGCGTGGATGGCGCTCGCGGGGCTCGCGGCGGCCGGGGTGTTCGCAGTCGTGGTGCAGACCGCGGTGGCCTACACCGCGTCGGTCTCGCCGCCCGCCGAACGCGGACGGAACATCGGCGTCGTGACTTCGGGCGTTGTGGTCGGCATCCTGAGCGCGCGGGTCGTCGCCGGCGCGCTCGCCGACGTGTGGGGCTGGCGGAGCGTCTACGCCGTGCTCGCGATGCTGTCACTCGGGCTCGCGGCCCTGGTCCTCGCCGTGCTGCCGGCAGAGGAGCGCCCCCACCGACCCTCGGGGTACCGGAGGGCCGTCGCCTCACTCGGCGGACTGTTCGGGCAGCGCGCCCTCCTGACGCGCGGGCTCATCGCGTTCTTCTTGTTCGCGTCGTTCGGAACCCTGTGGAGCGGGCTGTCCCTGCCGCTGGCAGACACGCCGTGGCAGCTGAGCGAGAGCCACATCGGGCTGCTCGGCGTCGCCGGGCTCGCCGGCGCGCTCGGCGCGGCACGCGCTGGGCGCTGGGCGGATGCGGGACGGGCGGCGCCGGTCACCGGTCTCGCCCTCGGCCTGCTCATCCTCTCGTGGGCTGTGATCGCGCAGCTGCCCTGGTCGTTGTCGCTCCTCATCGTCGGAATCGTGGTCCTCGACTTCGCGGTGCAGGCCGTGCACGTGAGCAACCAGCACCTGCTCACCGCCGCGTACCCCGATCGCACCAGCAGCGCCATCGGCGGCTACATGGTCTTCTACTCGCTCGGCTCCGCCCTCGGCGCCGCCACAACCACCGCCCTCTACACCGCCCACGGCTGGGTGGGCTCCAGTCTCGCCGGGGCCGGCTTCGCGGTTGGCGCGCTCGTCGTCTGGGCCACCGGCAGGCAGCTGCCGATCGATGACGCGCACCCCCGATCCCGAGAAAGCAGGCACGCGAAGACCTGAGACTCCGACTTGTCGCATCCCCTCCGCCACGCAGTCGCAACGTCCGCGAGCGTGCCAACGCCTTCGCCTTGCTGCACCGGCCACCCCTGAGCGAGCAGGACAGGGACGTGGAGATCCTGGACCACGATCGCCCGTACGACGTCACGCAGTGGCGATTGTCGAGCGGCGAGCAACCCGACAGTCCTCGCCCGGCGTCTTGACCTCCGACTGGAGCAGTGGACGCACAGACGGGAGAAGGACTCGATGAGGCACAAACGGGTGCGGTTCGGCCTGGTGACGTCCTTAGTGGTCGCAGCGGGAACAGCGACGGCGGGAGCGGGGTACCCGGCCGCCGCGGCGTCCACGCCGGAGCTGACGCCGACCGGGCCGGAGATCACGTTGCTGACGGGCGACGCGGTGGTCCTCGGCGGACCGCAGGGAGCGCAGGTGCGGGCGGCCGAGGGCCGCGAGCACGTCACCTTCTACATCAGCAGGGACGAGCACGGGGACACGCACGTCGTCCCGGAGGACGCCGTTCCCCTGCTGTCCCGCGGCACGCTGGACCCCGACCTGTTCAACGCGAGCGCACTGGCCGAACTCCCCGGCGACCGGCTGCCGCTGATCGTCGACCACGCCGGCCCGACGCCACGCAGCGCGGCCGCAGTGGTCAGCCGTGAGCTGCCGGCCATGGGTGCCACCGCGGTCTCGGTGGAACGGTCCGGCGCGTACTGGCCGGTCGCGAGATCCGCCGAGCGCGTCTGGCTCGACGAGCCGGTGCGGGCGAGCCTGGACCGGTCGACCGCGCAGATCGGGGCGCCGCGGGCGTGGGCGGCCGGGCACACCGGAGCCGGTTCGACGGTCGCGGTGTTGGACAGCGGGATCGACGCCGAGCACCCCGACCTGGCCGGCGCGATCTCGGGTGAGCAGAACTTCACCGACAGCGACAGCGTTTCCGACCGGTACGGTCACGGCACGCATGTGGCCTCGACCATCACCGGGGACAACGAGAGGTATCCCGGTGTCGCACCGGGTGCCAAGTTGCTCAACGGCAAGGTTCTCGACGACGACGGGTGGGGCTCGACCTCGGGGATCATCGCCGGCATGGAGTGGGCCGCGGCCAACGGCGCCGACGTGGTCAATATGAGTTTCGGCGGCCTGCGTCCCAGTGACGGCACCGATCCGCTGTCGCAGGCCGTCGACCGGATCACCGCGGAGACCGGTGTGCTCTTCGTGGTCGCGGCCGGCAACTTCGGTGAGCAGGTCCCGGGTCCCGGCGCCGCGGCGGCCGCGCTGACCGTCGGGGCGGTGCACCGGGACGAGCGGCTCGCCAACTTCTCCAACCGCGGCCACGTCAACGGCGTCATCAAGCCGGACATCACCGCACCCGGCTCGGAGATCGTGGCGGCGAAGGCGGGCGGTGGTCATGTCGCGCAGTCCGGCACGTCGATGGCCGCACCGCACGTGGCCGGCGCGGCGGCGATCCTGGCCGCTCAGCACCCGGGTTGGGCCGCCGGTCAGCTGAAGGCGGCGCTCATGGGCAACGCCAAGCCGAACGACGGGCTGACGGTGTTCGAGCAGGGCGCCGGTCGGGTGGATGTCGAGAAGTCCTCGATGTCCACGGTGTTCGCGTCGGTGGGGAGTTTGAGCCTCGGCGTTCAGCAGTGGCCGCACGACGATGACGAGCCGATCGCGAAGTCCGTCACCTACACCAACACCGGCGCCGAGCCGGTGACGTTGGACTTCGCCGCGAAGGTCTCGGATTCCGGCGGATCCCCCGCGCCGGCCGGGATGTTCACGTTCGACCCGGTGAGGCTGACCGTCCCGGCGGGGGCACAGGCGACCACGACCATCACCACCGACACCAGGACCCACGGGGCGGACGGCGTCTACAGCGGAGCCTTCACCGCGACCGGTGGCGGCCAGGACGTGCGCACCCCGATCACGGTGCACCGGGAGGTCGAGCACCACGACGTGACGTTCAAGGTCGTCGACCACGACGGCGCGCCGACCGCCGAGTACAGCGTTCGCCTGGGGAACGTCGCCCCGGAGGCGCACTACCCCAGGGTGTACCGGCCGTACGACGAGTCGGGCACCACCAGGGTCCGGCTGCCGAAGGGTGAGTACCTCCTCTTCGGCACCATCCTCAAGCGCAGCGGGGAGGACTACCTCAACGCCGAGATCGTCGAGCCGGCGTTCACGGTCACCGGTGACGCCGAGATCGTCCTCGACGCACGCGAGGCCGAACCGGTCGGTGTCCGGACGGACGAGCCGAACGCGAAGCCGGGCAAGGGATGGGTCTCCTTCTCGCGGGAGACGACGTGGGGTCGACAGGGGGTCATCGTCAGAGGGCAGAAGACCGCCTTCGACACCATGACCATCCGGCCGTCGACCACCGGGGAAGGGACGTTCAGGTTCGGGGTGGAGGCGCACTTGGCGCAGTGGAACGGGACGTCGTTCGACGGCAGCCCGTACCTCTACCACGTGCGGCACGTCGTGCCCGACGTCGTGCCACCGTCACCGCGGTGGACCTTCCACGACCGCGACCTCGCGAAGGTGCGCTCCACCCACGCCCAGACCACGCCCGGCACGGTCGGACGTCGCGACTGGCTCATGCACCTGCCGCTGCCGGGCGCGTTGACCGAGTACTTCACCCCGGAGGTCGACTGGCAGTGGGAGCTCGAGTTCGTCGAGGTTCCCGAGGGCCAACCGGACTTCGCGGCGACCAGCAACCGGCAGGTCGCGCCGCTGACCTTCCAGCGCGGCCGGACCACCACGATGCGGTGGGGCGTCGGCGTGTTCGGCCCGGGCTTCGCATCGTCGGAGTACTGGTCGCCGATCAACAACGCGGTGCGGGACTCCGACGGCGACGGCACCAACATCCTGCGCCTCTCCCTACCTCTTGGCAGCGACCAGGACGGTGGGCGCATCGGCTACACGGGATCCGGCACTTTGACCCTCCTGCGCAACGGCGAGGTCATCGGCGAGAACCCGGAACCCGGCAACCTCTTCTTCGTCGTCGAGCCGGAACGCGCGGAGTACACCGTCCGCTCGAAGTCCGACCGGCCGCACAGCCGGCTCTCCACCCGGATCAGCGCCGAGTGGACGTTCACGTCGGAGTACAGCGCCGAGCCCGTCCCCCTGCCGTTGCTGGCGGTGCGGTACGCGCCGAACCTCGACAACCACAACGCCGCGTCGGCGGGACGGCCGTTCACGTTCCCGGTGTACGTGCAGCGCAACGGAAGCGCGGACCTCGTCGGCGTGAGCCCGCCGGCTATCGAGGTCTCCTACGACGACGGCACGACCTGGCGGCCGGCGACCGTGAAACGTGACCGCGACCAGTGGCAGGCCACGGTCCACCACCCGGCCGGCGCGGACTTCGTCTCGCTGCGGTCGAGCGTGTCCGACTCGGCCGGCTCCTCGCAACGGCAGACGATCATCAGGGCATATGCCCTGAAGTAGGGCTGTGCCCTACCGCACAGCGACCTCCGCCGGATCAAAGTACCCGGCGGCCACGTACAGGTTCAATCAACACTGAAACTATAGAGTTGCCTTACAACGAGTTGCCCACCACGAACCTGCGGAGACGTATGTGCAGTTCAGGAGGTATGCCCGACTTCTGGCGCGCCATGGGGCCGCCCGGTCCGGTTCACGTCCAGGTAGGGGCGGAGGAGCCGGTCGAGCAGGGCCACCACGGCCGTTCGACCGTCGCGCTCGATGTCCTGTGACGCACGCAGGACGGTCGCGTTGACCAACTCGGCCATCTGGTCGGGATCCGCCTCGCCGAGCAGGCGCAGGGCGTTGACGAGCGGCTCCCGGAGTTGGGCGTGCAGCCGCGCGCTGTGCTCGTGCAGCACTGAGGGGTCCATGGCGGTCCGCAAGGCCTTGGCGACCGCCTGCTCGGGCCCGGAGAACAGCGCGACGTTGGCTTCCACGTACGCCCACACCTGATCGGCCGGGGTGGGTGCCGCAGCGACGTGGGCGCGCACCTGGGCGGCCCAGGCCGGGAAGGTGTCCTCGACCACGGCCTGCAGGAGTGCGTCTCGCGAGGAGAAGTACTGGTAGACGCTGGACCGAGCGAGACCGGCGCGCGCGCCCGCGGCGGCCAGCGACGGGGCTTGACCCGTCTCGGCGAGCAACTCGTGCGCCGCGACCAGGATCGCCCGCCGTTGCCGTGCGCGGTGCTCGGCCACGGTGGGCGCCTGGATGCGGGGCATGCTCTCCTCCTGGCGGGTGTCGCCTTTCGCTACGCCAGGGCGGGCTGGGCCGGGTTCAGCCTGCCGTCGACCATCTCGTAGACCCGGTCGCAGTGGCGCAGCACGTCGTGGTCGTGCGTGACCACGACTGTAGCCATCCGGAGGTGGTGGGTCTCCTTGGCCAGCAGTTCGACCACCTCGTGACTGCGCCGGCGGTCCAGCGCGGCGGTCGGCTCGTCGACGAGCAGCAGGCGCGGCCGGGTGACCAGCGCACGGGCGATGCCGACCCGTTGGCGTTCACCACCGGAGAGCTCGTGAGGCCGACGACCGGCCTTGTGCTCCATGCCCACCTCGGCGAGCAGTTCGAGGGGGTCGCGGCTCGCGTCGTGCCGACCGAACGTCAGCGGCAACCGCACCTGGTCGACGGCGGTCAGCGAGGAGATCAGGTTGTTGCTCTGGAACACGTAGCCGAACCGCTCCCGACGGATCCGCGCCCGGTCCCGCTCGGTGCCCGACAGGTCGACGTCACCGACGAGCACTCGACCCGAATCGGGCACGGTGAGCCCGCCCGCCACCGCGAGCAGGCTCGACTTGCCCGCCCCCGACGGCCCCACCACCGCGACGATCTCGCCTTCCCCGACGCGCAGGGTCACCTCGTCGAGCGCGGTGGTGATGTCCTCCCCGTCGCCGTGACGGAGGGTGACCTCGTCCAACAACAGCCCGGCGCTCATCGGTTGCCTCCCAGCGCGGTGAGGGGGTCGACCTTGACGATGCGCAGCACCGCGATGGCCGCACCTGCCATGCCGAGCACCACCAGCAGCAGCCCCGCGACGGCGATCGACCCCGGGTCGAGCGAGAACGGCATCGGCGTGGACGAGATCGCGGCGCCCGCCGCCACCCCGACGCCGACCCCCAGGACGGTCGAGATCGTCAACAGCACCAGCGACTGGGCCAGGCTGTCCCGCAACACGTACCGCGTGCTCGCGCCCATCGCGCGCAGCACCGCGATCTCCGGTTTGCGCTGGATGGTCAGCACGGTGAAGAAGGCCCCGACCACCAGGGCCGAGATCGCGTAGAGGAACACCTGGATCATCTGCAGGGTCGACGTCTCGGCGGTGTAGCCGGGTGACGCGCCGAAGGACTCCTCCAGCGTCATCGACATCGTGCCGGCGTCGCGGTCGCCCGCGGCGAGGTCGGCCTCGGACGCGGATCGCACCGCGACCGCGGTGATCTCCTCGTAGGCGTGTGCCGGTGCCTGAGCGCCCGGCGCGGTCCCGGTCCGGATCTCCTGCCACGTGCGCAGCGGGATGTAGCCGATGTCGACGTGGCCGTAAGTGTGCTGACCGTCCAGCACGCCGACGACGGTCAACTCGGTGCCGACCCTGTCGACCGTGACGACATCACCGAGCCGGACGCCCGCGTCCAGTGCCGTGGCGCTCACCACGATCTCGTTCGGGTTGGACCCCAGGCGCGTGCCCTGCGTCGGTTCCGGGTCGATGAACGAACCGGGCTGGACGCCGAACAGCGCCAGGTCGATGTCGACGTCACCATTGGTCTTGGCGTTGACCAAGGTGTTCCCGTACGGCGCGGCGTCGGTGACGCCGTCGCGCTCCGCCCACTCGTCGACCGCGCCGAGGTCCACCACGCTGCGCGAGAACGCCGCGTCGGCCGCCACGTCCCGCTCGAAGGCCAACGACGTGACGGGCAGCTTCTTCAGCCCGGAAACGCCGTCGTCGACCAAGCCCACCGACAGCCCGGACAGCAGCACCATGAGGATCGCGATCAACGCGACCACGGTGCCCATCAGCGCGAAGCGGCTCCTGGCGAAAACCAGCTCACGGATCGTCAAGAACATCGGCTATCGACCCACCTGAGTTGTCGACATCATGTCGGCAACTTTACCGACACGATGTCGGCATGTGGGCTCGGGGTCTCTTAACGCCTCCCACCCCAGACATGAACCATCTTCACCTTCCGTCCGCCGTGCACGGACACGCGGCGGTCGCGAGGGGCGACGCCTGCGCGGCGTGGACCGCGAGCGCATCGTCCAGGAGGCCCCGGCGTTTCCGGGCAGCACGAGACCAGGTCGGGCCTATCGACGCGTGTCTCGTCCCAGTCGATCAGCATGGCCCGGTCCCGTGCCGCTCGAGAAAGTCATTGTCGCCGGCAGAGCGGTACTGGGGACCGTGAACCGAGCGGTGCAACTCCTGATCAAGGATGTGCACCTGATGACCCAGACGGGTCCGGCGGAGGAACACCGAGGACACCAAGCCCGAGACCGCCCCTGGACGGCCTGGGTCGTGTCTCAGATGTGCCGTAGCGGCAATGTGGATGGTGACCCGGTAGCGGCGTCATGGGCGTCCACTCCCACGTCACCCAACCGATGATCGACACCATGCTCGCCGCTCTCCACCACCGCTGGGAGCAAACCCGGGAGCAAACGGTGAGCGCGAACCCATGACCACCTTCGCAAATGCAGAGGCGGTCAAGATCACCCGCTCCCGAATGGGAAGGGTGGGCGATGAACTCGGGAACCGGTGACACCAGCAATCGGCTTCGGCCGACCGGATCTACTTGCGCAGCATCTGCTGCAAGGCCACCCCGAGACTTCGCCGCGATCGACCACACCACCGCCCACCACGACGGGTACTCGCCCAGTCGCTCCCAGACCAGCCGCACCCGCCCGCGCCCGCACCTCAGCCGACTGCCGTGACGTTCCTGCCATGACTCCGTCCTCAACAAGCGATGGAGCCCTATGCAAGCCGGGTGATTCTGAAGATCACCAGCCTTCACAGTCGTTCCAGCCACAGCATCAAGCGCGGCGCCGCCACCAACCACTGACGACGGCACCAACCCCCTGCGTCCCGCCCGTGCCTCCTCGCTACCGCGACAACCTGCGACTGCCGACTACACCTGCTCGCTTTCGACCGTTGTCACGGACTGACCGCCAGGCTGGCGGCGGTCCTCGAGCGTGATCCCGCACTTGCCGGCCAGCGCGACACCGGTACCGATCGCCGTGGCCACCGGAGCGGCCAGCGCCGCGACCAACCCGAGAGCCACCGGCACCTCCAACACCACGTCCTCCTTGCTGTCACGCACGACCACACGGCGGTTGAAGCCCTCGCTGACCAGCCCGCGAACAGCGTCGACCACAGCGTCGACGGCGACACGGGGATGCTCGGGCCTGAATTCGCTCATGACTCTCCTCGAACTGCGGATGCCTGCTGACCCCTCAAGCGTGCCCACGGTCCGGCGCCCTGCCATCAGGGTTTCCCCCGATCCCCGCCTGATTCATCCCCCAGAACCACCGCTCACCGCAGGACCTGTCCAACGAGCGGTTCTGCCGCTGATTGCGTGGTCAACGAGTGGGGGTGACTGCTGACAGGTAGTTACGACTGCTGTACCTGATCTTCGTCCCACTCGGTAGCTCGATCCGACTCCTGGTGCTGCGACCGGCACGAGAGAACCCCGACTGGGGCTCCCGCCGCATCCACGGAGAACTACTCGTACACGGCATCAAGATCGCCCCATTATTGCGGAAGTCGATCAGCGCGTGCCGGGCCCCGTCGTGGCGTCGGACGGCCCGGCGTCGTATCGGTCGGCCGCCGCGGGGAGCGGGTCGTGGACCGGGAGGACCGCGTGCAGGCAGAAGCCGCCTCCGGGCAGGGGGCCGGCGGTGAGCTGCCCGCCCAGGACGGCGAGGCGTTCGCGCAAGCCGGTGAGCCCGTGGCCGGTCGACAGGTCGCGGCGGGGCGGGGAGGCGTCACGACCGTCGTCGGTGACCACGATCTCGATCCGGTCGGCGGTCCAGGTGAGGCGGACGTCCGCGGTCGCGCGGGGGCCGGAGTGCTTGGCGACGTTGGTCAGTGCCTCCTGCACCACCCGGTACACCGCGAGGCCCACGCTCGGCGCCACCGGCCGCGGTTCACCGACCACGTGCAGCCGCACCGCAGGTCCCGTCGCGCCCACCGACTCGACCAGGTGCGGCACGCTGTCCACGCCCGGCAGGCGCTCGAACGCCTGGTCGGCGTTGTCGGTGCGCAGCACGTCGAGCATCCGGCGCAGCTCGCTCATCGCCTGCTCGCCGACCTCCTCGATGGTGCCGAACGCCCGCTCGGCCCGCACCGGGTCGTGCCCGAACACCCGCCGCCCGCCCGCTGCCTGCAGCACCATCACGGTGACCGAGTGCGACACCACGTCGTGCAGCTCGCGGGCGATCCGCGCGCGCTCCTCCGCCACGGCCTGCCGCGCCTCCCACTCACGTCGGGCCTCCAGCATCCCCGCGTGCTCGCGGCTGGTGCGGATCCACCGACCGGCCGCCCACACCGCGAACGACTGCACCGCCATGTACGTGAACACGGCCACCACCACCAGCACGGGCCGCGGGGTGGCGGAAGCGAGGTCGAGCACGGCTATCCAGGCCGCGTGGGCCTGTGCGGCGACCAGCACCACGACCGCGACCCTGGTCGGGCGGTGCACGGCGACGGTGAACAGCGCCAGGTACAGCCCCACCATCGGCCAGAAGTCGAAGCCGCTCAGGAACTTGGCCAGGACGGAGTGCGCGAAGGCCACCGCGAACACGGTCGCCGGGGCCCGCCGCCGCAGCAGGAGCACCACGAACTCGATCGCCACGTACGCGATCGAGAACCGCATCTGCTCCGGCGCGCGGTCCCCGGAGACCGCGTCCGAGTACAAGAGCACGTCCAGCGCGCAGGCCGACGCCGCCAGGGCGACATCGGACACCACCGGCGGGATCGACCGCGCACCGGACGTCGCGCTCATCGCCTTCGGCTCATCATTTGCAGACCGGCACACCAGGCGGGCACACCTTCGACCGGAAGATCCTCTCTTCCGCGTCGTCGTGCTCGTAGCGGGGGTTGCTCTGCTGGTCGATCCACTGGGCCGACTCGTCGAGCAGCTCGGGCGTGATGTCGACGTGCGCGCTCGACCCGGTCACGCCCAGCGCCTCCAGCGCCGCCCATGCGCGTCCCCCGTGCGCGGCGACCGCGTTCCGCACCGCGCCGCCGGCGAGGCCGTTGCGCTGGTAGCTCGGGGCGTGCCTCGACGGGAACTCCAGGTCGAGCGCGACCATCGTGGTGTCGTGCAGCTTCACGACGGTCACCCGGGTGGGCGAGATGCGCTCGATCCTGTTGTGGCCGAGCGGCAGCGGGAGCACCAGGACCTCGACCCGCGTGGTCCCCTCGACGAGGCCCGCCGGCGGCTCCGGGACCACGACGTAGCTCGGGGCCATCAGCAACCCTGGCGTCAGGTGGCCGTGCTGCGGCTCCTCGCGGAAGCCTGCGGCCTGGATCGACACGGCGAGGCCGGTAGGTGAAGTGGGCATCGGATTTCTCCGTTGTCGGTTGGTTTCTGACACCGCCAAGGGAAGCCCTCTTCGGCCGCTACATCGTCCACCGCAGAACGGATGTCAAGCGTCCCCTCAGGGGTTTACCACTAACGGGTGGCTCAATTCGAACGAGTGGTTGTCCAGTGCCCTTGAGGATCGTTTGGGCTCACTCGACCGGCTTTCGTTGGTCGCCTGGACGCCGCTGAAACCCTCACCCTGGGTAGTAGCAATCGAAGTCTGATCACGGCGGGCACGCGCTCCACGAACGTCGCGGTGGTGGGCGCGCTTGAGCGCGGCGCGATCAGGCGTTCTCAGGAGTCTTTCCCGTACCCGCGACAGCGCCGGGCTCGTCCGGCCGGCGCGGCACGAGAACGCGCCAGCCGTCCGGCAGAGGAGGCAGGGCGACGTCCTCCCCGCGGATGAAGTCCCTCCTCCACCGCTCCCGACGGCGGGCGTACCGGTGTGCCAGCACGGCGGCGATGATGCGACAGGCCAGGGCGACCAGCACGGTCACCCGCGCAACCGCCCCTTCCGACCAAATCAAGACCACCGCAACCATGGCGAGCAAGAGCATTTCGTACAGCACCCAGGCCACCGTGCGCCACAAAGGCGTCGGGACGTCAGCGCGCAGATCCGTCAGGGTGTCGACCTCGTCCGCGCCGTACTCACGGATGCGCGCCGCCTCTTCCGCACGCCGCCGCGACTCCTGCAAAGCCTCGACGATCGCATTCGCGCCGGCCACACCCAACCCGATACCGACGGCACTGGTGAACCACGCGTCCGGCCCTACGGCCACCACCACCGCCGCGGCCAGGAGATCCAGCACGCCCGAGGCGACCGACAGCCCCAGATCCCGCCGAAGGAGTCCGCGCGGCAGTGCCCTGCGGCCGGCCGACGTCGCCACCGGGCGCAGCGCCACCATGTTGACCACCTCGTCACGCGCCCGCCGAACCCGCTCGTCCACCGACTCCTCCCACCGCTCATCCCACGAGGACACGGATCCCCGATCCGGCAACGCATCAAACGCTGCCGCCGAGAAAGTCGAGGAGGTGGCGGTGATGAGGCCAATGTCCTGTGAAACGGGCACTCCGCCGGCGACCCATAGCTTTCCGGCGACCGGGCGTTGCTCGCGGACTGCTGCACCAGCTCCCTGTCGCCACCCTTCGTGGCTCCCCCGCTACTGGTACGAGAACTAGATGACTTCCGGACGGCGGTGTAACCGCCTATATGGTTCGGGTATGAGCCAGCCGATTCCGTTCTCCGACGTCAACTTCAAGCTCGCCGTCGTGCAAGAGCTGATGTACAACCAGGGCCTCTTGCCGAGGTTCGACCTGCGCGAGCACGCCGCCGAGCAGGGCTTCACCTACGACGACGGGAGCGTCGAAGCGGTGCCTGAGGCTCTGGCCTACTTCGAGGCGCTCGAGGTCCCCGCCGAGCTCGCGGAGAAGATCACCGAGATCGAGATGGACGGCGGCAACGAGATCTACCTCGAGATCGCGCCGAACTGGGACGGCGAGGACGGGCTGTTCGACGTCGACGAGTTCGCCGACCTGCGGCACTTTCCCAACCTGAAGTCGATGACGCTGTTCTACACGGGCAACGAGGAGGCGCTGGAGACGCTGCGCGCCCGCGGAATCGAAGCAGACTGGCTCTGAACCGCTCTGACTTCGACCTGCCGCCACCGGCGATGAAGTCCCGCGTTCACACCGCCGACCGCCGCCACCACCTCGACGTGATCCCGCGTCGAGGTGGTGGCGAACTGCTGCAACTAATGACGATCCACCCTGAGACGTTCGCCCATCAGCTGCATCGACTTGCGCTTGCCGTCCGACAACAGGCCACGCAGGTACAGCTCGCCCTGGCCCTCTGGTCACGCCGGGCGAACCCGCCGAACATGTCCGCGGCGAAGTCCTGCTAGACGATGGTGTACCCGCCGTCGGCCAGCAGGAGCGCACCCGTGACGTAGCTGGACCGCGGCGAGGCGAGGAAGAGGATCACCTCGGCGATCTCCCTCGGCTCGCTCATGCGCCGCAGTGCCGTGGTGGTGGCGGCGTTGGTGTGGACCGCGTCCCCGAACAGGTTCATCACGGTCTCGGTCGTCACCCCGCCCGGCGCGATGGAGTTGACCCGCACGCCGCTCATGCCGAACTCCACGGCCCAGTTGCGCGTCAGGGACTCCAGGGCGGCTTTCGTCGCGCCGTAGGCGGCGGCGTTGTAGACCGGTGTCACGGCGGCCACGGTCGAGACGTTGACGATCGCGCCCGCGCCCTTGGCGACCATGGCGGGCGCCAGCGCCGCAGTGAGGTGGAACGGCGCGAGGACGTTGACCGCGAATAACTCCTCGAAGCCCTCGCGGGTCTGGTCGGCGGTCGACGCGAACGGGTAGATGCCCGCGTTGTTCACCAGCACGTCCACCTCGCCCGCCGCCGAGGCGAGCTCCCGCACGCCCTCCGCGGTGGACAGGTCAGCACGGACGAACCGCGCGGTCCCGCCGTCCGCCTCGATCTCGGCGACGACGTCCACGCCGCGCGCGGCGTCCCGGCCGTGGACGATCACGCTCGCGCCCTCACGGGCGAACAACTTCGCGGTCTCGTGACCGATCCCGGCGGTGGCGCCGGTGACGAGCGCGACCTGGTTGCGCAGTTCCACGGGTGTGCTCCCTCGCAGTTCGACAAAAGGCGAAGAACGTATGCCGCACCGAGCCCCTTTCGCAAGCCCTCGCGACGGATCAGCGCGCCGACCGACCTGACACCGTCGAACAAACCTCGATGCCTGCTCGACCGGTCGCTGCGCCGCCCGGAAAGTCATCGTCGCGGGTAGAGCCAAGAACGTGGAACTGCTGGTGCGGCGGCACGCAGTCGCCGTACTGCGCCGCACCACCCGACGGGCCCTGGACCGCTCGACAAGCCCGCAACCTGCTGATGGACCTCGGCGACAGGGCAGACGACTTCCGGTTCCCCATCCGCGACCGGCCGGCCAGTTCACCGCCTCGTTCGACACGTCTTCTCCGGCTCCGGCATCCAGGTCGTGAAGATCCCGCCACGGTGTCCACGAGCCAATGCCACTCGAACGGTTCGTCGGCACCGTCCGCCTGCTCATCCTCAACGAACGCCACCTGCGGGCGGTGCTGAACCGCTGCGCGAACCACTACAACCACCGCACGGGCCACATCTCGACACGTCGCCGACCAGTCCTCGGCGGCCTGATCGACGAGTACGAACCCACCGCCGCCCAACCGCAGGTCAGACAGCGGTAGTTGACTTCTCGCACCGCACCCCACAGGACGTCGCCGTCAAGTCCGGCCTGGGGAAAATCCCATCCAGCCAACGCGCCCGCTCACCCAATCGAGCGGAAGACGAGCCTTCGGCCAGACATTGAGGGAGCCGAAAATGCTTCGCTCGATCTCATGAACCGCTGGCGGGTAGCCGCCGCCATGCTGGTTCTTCGCGTATTCATGAAGAGCACGAACCAGGTCCACAATCCAAGGCGGCTCGTCGAGTGACAGGTCGGACTGCTGACGAAGGACCTCAGCCGCAACCGGGAACTCCTCTGCATGTCGCGAGAACTGTGCCCGATGTCGATCACAGCGATCTGCTCATGGCCAGCGCGCTCCGGAGCGCAGATCACGAAACCTTCACCGCTGGAGCCGCCTTCGGCTACGCTGCCGCTCGTGCACGGACAGACATGGTCCCCCGATCCTGCAAAGCCCGTCATCGAATACCGGTCCGGTAGGTGGGTGTTCATCGGCGGGCTGGCCATGTTCGTCGTCTTCGGGTTGATCGCCGTCTTCCCGGACGTCGGGCAGGCGTCAGCTTCGTCGAGGGCGAAGAATATTCCTCCGGCCGCCGCGGCGGTCCTCTTCGGCGCGCTCGCACTGGGCGGCCTGCTGGTCATGATCGGCTCCGTCCCCCGCATGCACCGCTTCGTCGTCGATCACCGCGGACTGTGGTGGCAAGCCGGTCGCAAATCCGATCTGATCGCGTGGGAGGAGTTGCGCGCCGTGCGCGGACAGGAACCACGCCCGCCGGTCAAGGGCGACCCGAACTCGAAGCCCATGCCGTCGGCCCTGGTGTTCACCCCCGCGGACGGCCGTTTCACGACTCGCCACAACGCGCTGGTGAAACCCTCGCCGATCGCCAATCCGGAAGCCGAACTGAG
This sequence comes from Actinosynnema sp. NPDC037264, assembly GCF_055603705.1. Taxonomy (NCBI): domain Bacteria; kingdom Bacillati; phylum Actinomycetota; class Actinomycetes; order Pseudonocardiales; family Pseudonocardiaceae; genus Actinosynnema; species Actinosynnema sp. NPDC037264. The sequence continues at coordinate 30,953 of NZ_JBVJVK010000048.1, forward strand.
ACTGCCCAACACCGCCACAGTCCGGCAGCTGACCCAAGAGATAGCCAAAGTCCGGCCGGACCTCCTTCACTGATACCCCTGACAGGTCCAGCCCGACGCTTTCGCGCGGGCACGCTGGCTGACTCGTGTCACGAACGGGAAGGCACCCTCACGACCTGGGAGAATCCTGACCGTCGTGGTCGGAACTCACGTCGTTCGAGAAGCACCCTTCCGGTGCACCGAGCACTGCAACTCGCGCCGCCACGGCCAGACCAGCCGACCGCAGAGCTGCGCCGCACCTCGGATACGCCGCCGACCAGTCCGTACGTAGCCCAAGTGCCCGAAGCTCTCACGGGCCACGGTTACCATCCGCGTGATGTCCTCCAGCACGGCATGACCGGCCGTGCTGCTCCGACTGACCTACCTCGGCGTGACCAACGCCTTCGCACTGCTGCGCCTGCTGCCATGAGCGACCGGGACAAGGACACAGAAATCCTGGCGCTACGGAGCACCCTGCTCGGCGGCACGCGACTCGGCCGCCCCGGTCAACTCGTCGAAGTGGACCTCACAGCAGCGCTGCCGGCATGACCGAGCAGCCGAAGTCCTCGCCCCGCGGCGGCGGTCACCGGTGGTCGGTGCCGCCGTCGGGAAAAGCGCGGGCCAGACCGGTTTGGTAGGCGATGACGACGAGTTGCGCGCGGTCGCGTGCCTCCAGCTTGGTCATGGCGCGCTGCACGTGGGCGCGAACGGTGAAAGGGCTGAGGTACAGGCGGTCGGCGATCTCCAGGTTGGACAGACCGGTCGCGACCAGGGCGACCATCTCGCGTTCGCGCGGGGTGAGGGCGGCGAGTCGTTCGGGATGGCGTGGTGTCGTCTCGGCCGGTGTGGCGAGGAAACGGGCCACCAGGGAGCGGGTCGCCGCCGGGGACAGGAGGGTGTCGCCCGCGGCGATCGTGCGCACGGCGTCGAGCAGGCCTTGCGCCTCGATCCCCTTGCCGATGAACCCGCCGGCCCCCGCGCGCAGAGCCTGCGCGATGTACTCGTCGGTCTCGTACGTGGTGAGGATCAGTACGCGGGTGGCACGCAGATCCGGATCGGCGCAGATCTCCGCGGTGGCGGCGAGGCCGTCGGTGCCGGGCATCCGGATGTCCATGATCACCACGTCCGGGCGCAGTTCGCGGGTCAATGCCACCGCCTCCCGGCCGTCGCCCGCCTCCCCGACCACGGCGATGTCGTCCGCGCTGTCGAGGAGAGTGCGGAAGGCACCGCGCAGCAGCGCCTGATCGTCGGCGAGGAGAACCCGGAGCGTGTCCTCGGTTGCACCGTCGGTGTCCTGCCCGTCGGGTCGCGCGTCGTCGGTCATCGGCCCTCGCTGTCGGTCGCCGCGTCGGTTCGCCGTGCCGCGTTCCCGGCAGCGGGCAGGGGCAGGTCGGCGGAGACGAGGAAGCCCCCTTCGGGGCGCACGCCCGCGGTGAGGGTGCCACCGACCGCGGCGGCCCGTTCGCGCATGCCGATCAGACCGTAGCCCGGTGGCCGCTCCGGCCGCGTGCGGGCGCCCTCGCCGTCGTCCGCGATCGTGACGTTCACGTGGTCACGAGCCCAGGCGAGCCGCACCCGGGCGCTATCGGTGGCAGCGTGCTTGGTCACGTTGGTCAGAGCCTCCTGGATGATGCGGTAGGCGGTGAGGTCCACCGCGGGCGGCAGCGGCCTGGCTGTGCCGTCGTCGTGCATCGACACCTCCAGGCCCGAGCGGCGCAGCGCCGCCAGCAGCGCGGGGACCTGCGACAGCCCGGGCGCCGGGTCGGTGGGTGCGGACGTGTCGTCGGGCCGGCGCAGCAGACCGACGGTGGCCCGCAGCTCGTCGAGAGCGTGGCGGGTGGTCCTGACCAGTTCGTCCAGGCTCGTGCGGGTCTGCTCGGGGCGGGTGTCGAAGAGGTGGGCGGCGACGGTGGCCTGCGCGTTGGCGAGGGTGATCTGGTGGGCCACCAGGTCGTGCAGCTCGCGGGCGATGCGGACCCGTTCCTCGGCCACCTTCCGGCGCGCTTCGCGGTCCCTGCTTTCCTCGGCCCGGCGTGCCCGCTCCTCCACGACCGCCAGGTAGGCGCGCCGGTGCCGCGTCGAGCGCCCCAGCGACGCGGCCACGAGCAGCGACGCGGCCACGGTCACAAGCCTGCTCATGTCCTGCCACGAGAAGTCGGCTTCGAAGAAGGGGACGAAGCCGACCAGCAGCGCGGCCGACGGGAGCAGGACCGCGACCGCCACCCGCCGTTCGCTCCGCACGGCGAGCGAGTAGGCGCTGACGACGGCCGGGGCCACGATGAGCGGGGTCAGCAGCAGGCCGGTCGGTGCGACGAGCATGCCGCACGCGGTCGTGGCCATCGTGGTGGCCACGGGCGCGCGGTGCCGCGCCAGGAGCATCCCGGACGACACCGCGGCGATGAGGTAGGCCGCCACCAGCGGCGGTGCCACCGTGTCGTCGACGTGCAGCCAGCCGCCGAGCAGGCAGACCACGAACGCCACCGCGACGACCGTGCCCTCCCGCCACCACTTCCCCGGAGGCGACACGAGGTCAGCGTACGGGACGGACACTCCGCACGCGGGGCCAAGCAGGCACGTGTAGTGCGTCCGCACCAGGAGCGGGCCGGGCTGGTCCGTGCGCACCAGGCGAAGACGATCCGGGCGAACGATGTGCGGGACCGCGGTTGGCGACAGGGTTGGTGGCGGAATCGTCCGGCAGCGGGCCGGACGGCGAAGCGGCGGGAAGAAACGTTGCACGACAGCGGAAACAGGACCGACGCGGTTCGGCTGACGGCCGTCCGCAAGGTCTACGGGCGGCGCGACCACCAGGTGGTGGCGCTCGACGACGTGACGACCCGGTTCGGCCGGGGCACGTTCACGGCGATCATGGGGCCGTCGGGCTCCGGCAAGAGCACCCTGCTGCAGTGCGCGGCCGGGCTCGACCAGCCGACGTCGGGTTCGGTGCTGCTCGAGGAGCACGAGCTCAGCGAGATGAACGAGACCGAGTTGACGAAGCTGCGGCGGGATCGGATCGGCTTCGTCTTCCAGGCGTTCAACCTGCTGCCGGTCCTGACCGTGCGGCAGAACGTGACGTTGCCGTTGCGGCTCGCCGGCCGCGAACCGGACCGGGGCCGGGTTTCGGACGCCCTCGACCAGGTCGGCCTGGGCGAGCGGGGCAACCACCGGCCGGCCGAGCTGTCCGGCGGGCAGCAGCAGCGGGTCGCCATCGCCCGCGCGTTGATCGGCGACCCCGCCGTCATCTTCGCCGACGAGCCGACCGGCGCACTGGACACGAGGACGGCGCGGGACATCCTCACGCTGCTGCGGCACTCGTCGCGGGCCGCCGGTCAGACGATCGTCATGGTGACCCACGATCCGGTCGCGGCGTCGTACGCCGACCGCGTCCTGTTCCTCGCCGACGGGCGGCTGGCCGGTGAGCTGCGCTCGCCGACCCCGCGAACCGTGGCCGACCGGATGACCCACCTGGGTGCCTTCGCCGACGAGGGCCCTCTCCCCCGGTTGGCGACGAACCGGGGAGGGCAGCGCTGATGCTGCGGTTCGCACTGCGCACACTGCGGTTCCGCGCGGGCATGTTCGTGGCGGCTTTCCTCGCCATGTTCTTCGCCGCGGCCATCATGATGGCCTGCGGCGGCCTCATCGAGACCGGCGTCCGCACCGCCGTCCCTCCGCAGCAGCTGGCCTCGGCCGATGTCGTCGTCGCCGGTGACCAGGAGTACCACGGCTCCGGCGGCGACCCCGACGAACCGCCGATCCTGCCCGAGCGGGTCCGGGTCGACGCGGGGCTGGCGGACAGGATCGCGGCGCTGCCCGGCGTGCGGGAGGCCGGGAGCTTCGTCTTCGAAGGTGACGCACCTGCCGGCACGGTCGACGCGATCGGTGTGGTGGCCGAGTCCGGAGTGGACATCGGCGAGCTCCGGGCGCGCGTCGACGCCGAGCTGGACAGCGGGACCGTCACGCTGGTCGGTGACGAACGCGGGCAGGCCGAACTGCGCGAGGCCAAGGCGAGCGGCGTCACGGTGATGGCCCTGGCCGGGGTCTTCACCGCCTTCGCGATCCTGGTGTCCGTCTTCGGGGTGGCGGCCATGCTCGGGCTCTCGATCGCCCAGCGCCGGCAGGACCTGGCGTTGCTGCGGGCCGTGGGCGCGACGCCTCGTCAACTGCGCGAGCTGATCTCCCGTGAGACGCTGCTGCTGTCCGTGGTCGCCACCGCGCTGGCCTACTTCCCGGGCAGGTTCCTGGGCGAGTTCGTGTTCGACCGGCTGGCCGAGCGCGGGATCGCCGCGGAGGGCGTGGTCTTCCACCAGGGCTGGATCCCGGCCGTGGCCGCCATGGCGGTGGCGATCCTCGCGGCATTGGCCGGTGCGCTGGGCGCCGGCAGAAGGGCGTCGCGCATCAAGCCGGCCCAGGCGCTCACGGAGGTCTCCGTCGAAGGCAAGCTGATCGGCGGCGGACGCCTGCTCCTGGCGGTGCTCTTCCTCACCGCCGGGATCGCCCTGACCATCGTGACCATCGCCGTGATCAGTGGACCGCTGACGCCGGCCACCGGCGCACCTGCCGTGATCCTCCTCGCCATCGGGTTCGCCTTGCTGGCACCCGTGCTGACGAAGGTCACGACCTTCGCCGTGCAGTGGCCCGTGCGCGCGCTGGGTGGTGTGACCGGCCAGCTCGCCGTGCTCAACGCACGTGGCCACAGTGGCCGGCTGGCGGCGGTGATGGGGCCGGTCATCCTGCTGACCGCGGTGTCGACCGGCATGCTGTACCTGCAGACGACGAACGACGAGGCGGATCGGCGGAGCTTCGCCGACACCCTGGTCGCCGACGCCGTGGTGACCGCTCAGGACCGCGTCGACGCGGACCTGGTGGCACGGATCGACGACCTGCCGGGCGTCGCAGGCGCCTCGGCGTACGTCAGCAGCGTCGGCTTCATCGAGCACCCGGAGGACAGCTCACCCGCCAACGAGGGCTGGACCCTCCAGGGCGTCACCGCCGAGGGCGCCGACGCCACCACGCCGGTCGAGGTCACCGCGGGCGACCTCGCCGACCTGCACGACGACACGGTCGCTGTCGAGCACCGGCACGCCGACCGGCTGGGCGTCGACATCGGCGACACGATCACGCTGCGGATGGGCGACAACACCCCGCTCGACGTGCGGGTGGCCGCGCTGTTCGCCGCACAGGACGATTACGACACGCTGTTGCTCCCGGCCGACACCCTGGCGGCGCACACCACCGATGGACACGCGAAGCGCATCCTCGTCAAAGCCGACGAGCACACCGACCCGGAGCGGTTGATCGCCGACCTGACCGAGGTGACCTCCGCCGCGGGCGGACTGACCGTGGCCGGCCGCGACGTCCTGCTCGGGGAGTACGACGACCAGAAGACGACCGCCAACTTCGCGATCTACATCATGGTGCTCATGATCGCGGGCTACGCGGCGATCACGGTGATCAACACGCTGGCGTCGAGCACGACGGCGAGGCGGCGGGAGTTCGGGCTGCAGCGGCTCGCGGGCTCGACCCGTGGTCAGGTGCTGCGGATGGTCGGCCTGGAGGGTGCGATCCTGGCCGTGAGCGGCATCGCGCTCGGCACCGTCGCCGTGCTCGGGATCCTGGTGCCGGTCAGCCTCAAGCGCCTCGACTCGGTACTGCCGGCCGGGTCTCCGTGGGTCTACGCGTCGACGGCCGCACTGACCGTGCTGCTGACGCTCGGAGCCATGCTCCTGCCCGCGTGGCGCGCGACGCGCGACCGGCCCGCCGAGGCGGCGCTCACTATCGAGTAGCCCGCCGCCGAGGGCGAAACCGACGGCGGCCATCGGGGTGGTCGACCTGCCCCGCAAGGCCCACGACCTGGTGATCGTCGGCGCTGGTCAGCGGCCAGGATCGTCGACGAGGAGCACCGCCGCCATGGCCTTCCTCGCCTGCGAGCAGAGCAGCTTCATCACCCGTTCAAGCCTGTACGTCGACGGCGGCTCGAACCAGATCCCAGTTCCGACGCCGCACACCCGGCAAGGATGGCGACCTCTCCGACGCCGGGGCCGCCATCCCCTCGACGGGAACGCTCCCGCGGACGGGCGCGAACACACCGTCGTCTGTGGTCAGATCTGGCCGATTCCGCCGTCGACGGGGAGGTCGATCCCGCTGACGAAGCTCGAGTCCGCGGAAGCGAGGAAGAGCGCCGCGGTGGCGATCTCGTGCTCGGCGCCGAGGCGGCCCACGGGTACCCGCGCGGCGATCTGTTCCTTGAACCCCGGCGGGAGGTCCGCGAACGCCGGGGTGTCGATCGCGGCAGGACTGAGGACGTTGACCCGGATCCCGCGCTCCTTCAGGTCGGTGGTCCAGGTCCGGGCGAACGACCGCAGCGCCGCTTTGCTCGCGGCGTACACCGTCGTTCCCGGATCACCCTTCTCCGCGGCGCCCGAGCCGATGAGCACGATCGAGGCGCCGTCGGACAGCAACGGCAAGAACTTCTGCACGGTGAAGAACGTCCCCCGCACGTTCACCCCGAACACGGCGTCGAACGACTCCTCGGTCACATCCCCGATCGCCTCGTTCCACGTCCAGGCCCCGGCGCTCGCGACGAGAACGTCGACCCGGCCCAGTTCGGCCGCCACGACATCGACCAGGCGGACCACGTCGGCGATCTCACCGACGTCACCGACCACACCGGTCACATCGTGGCCGATCGCGGCCACCGCCGCGTCCAACCGGTCCTGACGACGGCCGGTGATGACCACGTGTGCACCCTCCGCGACGAACAACTTCGCCGTCGCCAGTGCCAGTCCGGAGGTCGCCCCGGTGATCACCGCGACCTTCCCACCGAGCTTCGCCATGTCACTCCCCCTGTCTCAAAATGATGGTGCTCTCATTTTCAGTGCTTGCCGAGCCTATGAAAGATGAGGGAACTCTCAAAGTTGAGACATGTCACATTTTGTTAGGCTGGCCGCATGCCCTCCAGCAAGAACCCGCCGCCCACTCGTCGGGACGCCCACCGCAACCGCGAGCGGCTTCTCGAGTGCGCCCGGCGCGCGTTCGCCGAACGAGGCGCCGGGGCCGCCCTCGACGGCATCGCACGGGAGGCGGGTCTGGTGACCGGCACCCTCTACCGGCACTTCCCGACACGTACGGACCTGCTGTGGGCCGTTCTCGAACCGAAGCTGCGCCTCCTGCTCGACGAGGTACGGGCCTTGCCCGACCTGGAGCACCCGTGGGAGGCGTTTCGCAGCCTGTTGGAAGTCCTGTGTTCGGCCCAGGCCGGGGATCGGGCGTTCGGCGACTTCCTGGCGAAGCGGTTTCCCGCCGACGACCGCTCCGAGGCTGTGCACAGCGAGATCTGCGCACTCGCACAACGCGTTCTGGAGCGGGCACAGGAAGCCGGCGCCGTGCGCTCGGACGTCACCGGCGCCGACCTCTTCGTGTTGTTCTGGGCGAGCGGTCGAGTCGCCGAGGCCACGCGGCACGTTGCCCCGTCGATGTGGCGGCGGCACGTGTACCTGGCGATGGACGGGTTCCGGGCCTCGAACCGGCTCGACCTGCGGGAGCCCGCCTGGGACGCAGACCAGCTCTACCGGGCGATGGCCGTGCCCGGAGAACAGGCGGTCAGGACTTCCACGGCGAAGTAGCCCTCGGCGGCGAAGGAACCACCTTCGCCAGGGACCGTGCCGGAGGCGGAGCGACAATCGGCTTCACCATCGCCACCGCACGACTTCTGCCTGGTTGCCGACTTCACTGGTGCGTTGACCACTTGGTTCGCCGGGTTGGCCAGGCTGCTCGCGGGCGGCCCTGCCGTTGTCGGCGTTCGCCGCGGAAGCGGGCTCGCCCGCGAGCGTCCTTCACCGCGCTTGACACCTTAACAATGTTCAGGCACGGTCGACGCCAGACGAGGTGAACAAAGTTAAGGAGTCTCTGGTGCGCGCAGCAGTGGTCAGCAACCCGGACGCGCCGCAGACCTAGCGCTCCCCGGAACCGGAGAAAGAAGCCCTCGATGCGGTCGGGTGTTCCCGGCTGCGCCTACCTGGAGAACTCATGGTGCAAGGCACGTCGGTAGCGCGCTCGTCGGGTGTCGCGGAAGACAGGTGGAGCGGTCGACTGGTCGGCTGGTTGATGATCCTCGTCGGGGCGAACCTGTTGGCCGACGTGGTCATCGTCGCCCCGCTGCTGGCGTTGCCGGACATGATGCGGCACTTCCAGACCGACCAGGCCGCGTGGCTCAACTCGAGCGCGATGCTGGCGGGTGCGATGTGGGCGCCGTTGCTCGGTCGCACCGCCGACATCCACGGCAAGCGCCGGATCCTCGTCGTCACCATGCTCGTCACGCTTGCGGGATCGCTGGTCTGCCTGGTCGCGCCGAACGTCGTCGTCTTCGTGCTCGGGCGGTTCCTGCAGGGGGCGGCCATGGGAGCGGTGCTGCTCACGGTGGCGATCACCCGCCAGGTCTGCACCCCACGGGTCGGGATGGCCGCCGTCGGCGTCGTGACCACAGGCGCGTCGGCACTGGGGATTCCCGCGATGTTCCTGCTGAACCCGGCGATCGACGCGTTCGGCTACCGGAGCGTCTTCGTCGTCGCCACCGCTCTCGCGATGGTCTGCGCGGTCACCGTGCGGCTGTTCGTCCCGGAACCGCCGATCCGCTCCGGCGGGTCGGTCGACGTCGCCGGGGCGCTGCTGCTCGGTTCCGGTCTGGTCGCGGTGCTCGGTGGCGTCAGCATGGGCCCGGACGTGGGCTGGGCGAACCCGGGTCTGCTGGCCGCGCTGGTCGGCGGCGTCATCGCGCTGGTCGCCGGGGTGCGGCACGTGCTGCGGGTCCCCGAGCCGATCGTCGACCTGCGTGGGCACAGCGGGTCGCTGGCGTTGACGCTGGGAGCGGTGGCGCTCACGGCCGGCGCGGTGCAGAGCATGCTGCAGCTGAAGAGCCTCGTCGCGGAAGTGCCGCCCGAGCTCGGCCTCGGCTACGGCCTCGGCGGTGGCGACGTGGTGCTCGCGTTGTTCGTGCTGTCCGCGGTCGGGATCATGATCGGCGGTCCGGTGTCGGGTGTCCTCGCGTCCCGGATCGGTCCGGCGCGCACGCTGCTCGCCGGTATCGCGGTGGGCCTGTTGGCCACGTTCGGGATGCTCGTGGGCGTCTCGGTGCTCCCGGTCGGGCTGGTCTGCGCCACCCTGCTCGGTGTGGCCGCCGGCGCGGGCATCGCCTCCAGCTTCAACCTCGCGACCGTCTTGACGCCGCCCGAAAACCACGGTGCGATCGGCAGCCTGGTGGCGGTCGTGCTCTGCGTCGGGTCGGTCGTGCTCAACGTCGTCGGCGTGATGGTGCTCAACGCGACAGCCACCGACACGCTCGTCGCGGAGGTCGCCGCGAACTCCCTGACCGGGGTGCGGCTCTACATCCTGATGGGTGGCGCGGCGCTCGTCGCGGCCGCGGTGCTCGCGACGGTGCTGGTGCGCAGGCGCGGGTGAGTCAGGCGATCGGCCGGGCGGCGATCCCGTCGAGGACCATGCCGAGGTGCCGTTCGAACCGCTGGTCGCCCTCGTCCTGGAGGTGCCCGGCCCGCTTGACGAGTGACGCGCCTTCGCCGAGCCAGGCCTCGCGCGCGGTGACCGAGTAGCGCGTCGGATCGGTCTCGGCGGATTGGCGTCGTTCCTGTTCCTCGATGACGAAGCCGACGACGAACGCGGTGACCAGGTCGACGGCGTCGTCGGCGTGGTCGGGCTTCCAGCCGGCTGCGGTCCAGCGCTCGAACAACGGCTCCTTCATGCGGACCACGTCCGGGTCGGTGATCCGGGTGCCGCTGAAGATGCGGGCCCCGTCGCGGTGGAGCAGGTACTCCGAGCGCAGCACGCGGGCGTAGGCGGTGAGGTCGTCACGCCACCCGTCTCCCGGCGGGATCGCGGCGAAGGCGCCGGCCACGCGGCGCATGACCTCGGTGGCCATCTCGTCGAGCAGTTCCTGCTTGTTGCGCACGTGCCAGTACAGGGCGGGCGCGCGGACGTCGAGCCGGGCGGCGAGCGCGCGGACGGTCAGGGCGTCCATGCCCTGGTCGTCGAGGAGTTCGAGCGCCGCCGTGACGATCCGTTCCCGGGTGATGCCCTTGGTCATGGTTGACACCTTAACGGCGTTCAGGCACGCTGGACACATCCTTGAACTAAGTTAAGGAGCCGGGAAATGCGTGCTGCGATCGTCACCGCCCCCGATGCGTCACCCGTCTGCGGTGACTTCCCCGACCCGGTGATCCCGCCCGGTCACGAGCCGCTGCACCTCGTTGGGGCCGGCCTGCACAACATCGTCCGCGGGCTGGCCACCGGCCGGCACTACGGCCGCGGCCAGATGACGTATCCGCTGGTGCCTGGCATCGATGCGGTCGCCCGCACCGGTGACGGGCGCCTGGTCTACACCGGCTACGCGCGTCCGCCGTTCGGGACGATGGCCGAGCGGCTGGTCGCTCCGTTCCAGGCGGAGGTGCCGGCGGGGGCGGATCCGCTCGCGATCGCCGCGGGCATGAACCCCGGCCTGTCGGGCTGGATGGTCCTCACCGCGCGGCGCAAGGAAGTGGGGACGTTGGGCACCGTGCTGGTGCTGGGCGCCACGGGGATGTCGGGCAGTCTTGCGGTGCAGGGGGCTTTGGCGCTCGGGGCGGAGCGGGTCGTCGCCGCCGGGCGCGATCCGGAGGCGCTGGAGCGACTGCGCGGCGCGGGAGCGGCGACCGTGTCGCTGGCCCACGACGGACCCGACGGCCTGGAGAAGGCGCTGGCTGATGCGGTGTCCGAGACGTCGCCCGGTCTCGTGCTGGACTACCTGTGGGGACCCGTGGCCGAGGCCACCTTCGCCGTGCTGGGTCGCGGCGGCGAGGACACCGAGGCAGACACGGCCTACGTGCAGATCGGCTCGCTCGCGGGCCTGGAGGCGTCGCTGCCGGCGGACCTGCTGCGCAGCAGGCGGATCCGCATCACCGGAAGCGGCGTCGGATCGCGGTCCGCCGAGGAGATGCTCGCCGAGGCACCCGAGGTCATGGCCCGCTTCGCCGACGGGTCCCTGCACCTGCCCTACACCGCTTTCCCGCTGAGCCGGGTCGGTGAGGCGTGGGCGCACACCGGCCGTAGCCGCGCCGTCGTCGTCCCGGACTGAGCCATCCCGCAGAACGTGATCGGAGGGAGGAAGCCATGCAGAAGAGGGCACTGGTGGTGGGGCTCGGCATCGCGGGGATGTCCGCGGCCATCGGGCTGCGCCGGGCGGGGTGGACGCCGGTGATCGTCGAACGAGCAGCCGAGCGTCGGACGGAGGGTTACTACATCTTCATGTTCCCGGAGGGCGTGCGGGCCGTGGCCGACCTGGGGATCGCCGAGCACCTGCACACCCGCAACCCGGACTGGCGACCGGGCGGGAACTCGTGGTCAGTGGATCGTCGGGGCAGGCGGAGACCGGTTCTGGGCTTGCTGGACGCGCCCGGCGGGCTGGCCGCGGTGCTGCGCGGCGACATCGAGGCCGCGTTGTGGCAGGGCATCACCGGCGACGGGACCGAGGACCCGGTCGAGGTGCGGTTCGCGACCACTCCGGTCGAGATCACCGAGGGCGCAGGCGGGGTGCAGGTCCTGCTCGAGGACGCCGGCAGCGGGCAGCAGTACCGCGAGGACTTCGATCTCGTGGTCGGCGCGGACGGGATGCGCTCGAGCGTGCGCCGGATGGTGTTCGGTCCGGACGAGGACTACCTGGCGAACTGGAAGGCGATGATCTGCGCGTTCCAGCTGAAGGAGCAGGTGCCCTCCTACGAGGCGAGCGACAGCATCATCGTCTCGCGCCCCAAGCGTGCGATGTGGGTGTTCGGACTCGCCGACCACGCGCCCTGCGCGTGGCTGACCTACCGCACCGAGGACATCCCGGACCGGTTCGCCGGGCCGTCGATCGAGCAGGTGCGCGCGGCCTTCTCCGGGATGGACGACAACCCCGTGGTGCGTCACGTCCTGCACTCCCTGGAGCAGGCCCCTGACCACGTGTTCGACTCGATCCACCAGGTGAGGATGCCCCGGTGGAGCAAGGGTCGGGTCGTGCTGGTGGGCGACGCGGCGTGGTGCATGAACACCTACTCGGCCATGGGCTCCTCGTCCTCGCTGCGCGGCGGGGCCGCGCTGGGCGTGGCCCTGCGGGAGCACCCCGAGGACCTCGCCGCCGCTCTGGACGCCTGGGAGACCCGCCTGCGGCCCTACATCACCCGCCAGCAGCGCTCCGCACGGATCAAGCAACAGAGGTTCGTCCCGTCCAGCCGCCCGGTCGAGGTGCTGGTTTCGGGTGTTCTCGAGCTGATCCGCAGGGTCGTCCACCGCCGGATGGCGGCGGAGTACACCGCATCGTCGGCCCTGTCCGGCACGGCGCGGTGACCGCCATGCGGAAGAGGGTGTTGGTGGTGGGGCTCGGGATCGCGGGGATGTCCGCGGCGATCGGGCTGCGCCGGGCCGGGTGGACGCCGGTGATCGTCGAACGGGCGCCCGAGCGGCGTACCGGGGGCTACTTCGTCGGGCTGTTCCCGGAAGGCCGGCGGGCCGCGGTCGACCTGGGCATCGCCGACCACCTGCACACCCGCAACCCGGAACGGAAGGCGGGCGCGAACACGTGGTCGCTGGATCGCCGGGGCAGGCGCAGGCCGGCCCTGGGATTCCTGGACCAGCCCGGTGAACCCGCAGCGGTACTGCGCGGGGACATCGAGGCCGCGCTGTGGCAGAGCAGCACCGGCGTCGAGGTGCGGTTCGGGACCACTCCGGTCGCGATCACCGAGGGTCCTGCCGAAGTGCAGGTCCTGCTCGAGGACGCCGGCACCGGGCAGCGGTACCGCGAGGACTTCGATCTCGTGGTCGGCGCGGACGGGATGCGCTCGAGCGTGCGCCGGATGGTGTTCGGTCCGGACGAGGACTACCTGACCAAGTGGAACGCGATGATCTGCGCCTTCCAACTGAAGGAGCAGGTGCCCTCCTACGCGGCGAGTGACAGCATCATCATTGCGCGCGCGAAGCGGGCGGTGTGGGTCTTCGGGCTCGCCGACCACGCGCCCACCGCACTGCTGACCTACCGGACGACGGACATCCAGGACCAGTTCGCCGGGTCGCGGGTCGATCGGCTGCGCTCGGTCTTCTCGCGCATGGACGATCCCGTGGTGCGGCACGTCCTGGACTCCCTGGAAGAGGCCCCGGACCACCTGTTCGACTCGGTGCACCAGGTGCGGATGCCCCGGTGGAGCAAGGGCCGGGTCGTACTGGTGGGGGACGCCGCGTGGTGCTTGAACCTCTACTCGGGCATGGGTGCCACGTCGTCGCTGCGCGGCGGGGCCGCGCTGGGCGTGGCCCTGCGGGAGCACCCCGACGACCTCGCCGCCGCTCTGGACGCCTGGGAGGGCGGGCTGCGGCCGTTCATCACCAAGCACCAGCGCACCGCGCGCCTCAAGCAGCAGATGTTCGTCCCCTCCAGTCGTCGGGCCGAGGCGCTGCGCTCGGTCCTCCTCGGTCTGGCCCGCAGAATCCGCGGCCGACGGCAGGCGGCTGAGGCGGCGCTGTCCGGCACGTCGCGGTGAGGACGACGTCCGCGTCGAGGAGGAGAGGGGATCCGCCATGACAAGGCGTGACGCCACGGCTTGGGGCGCCCGCGCAACCAGCTCACCAAGCCGACCAAGCGGCTTCCCTTGCCGGCCTGAGGCAACGGGCACCCAGCCCCGTGGTCACTTCCCGCGCCATTCGTCCGCGTGCTCCGAGACGAACCGCGCGAAGGTGCGGGGCGGCCGGCCGGTCAGGTCGAGTACCGTCGTGCTGACGCGGTCTTCCCGCCCGCGCCGGATCCCGTCCTCGACGGTCGCGAGGGCAGCGGCGAACTCGGCGGGCAGTCCGGCGGCCCGGTAAGCCGCGGCCTGCTCGTCCGGCTCGATTTGCCGCACCCGGATCCGGCGGCCCGTCTGGGCGGTGATGGCTTCCGCGGTGTCGCCGTAGCTCAGACCCTCGGGCCCGGTGAGCAGGAGATCGTCGCCCGCGGCGCGGACTTCGGGATCCCCCAGCAAGGCCGCCGCGGAAGCCGCGACGTCCCGGACGTCGATCCATCCCACCTTGCCGTCGCCGGCCGCGGTGCGGATCTCGCCGAGCCGGTGGATGCCTTCCCCCAGCGGGTGCGGGCGCAGGAAGTTCTGCATGAACCCCGACGGGCGCAGCACCACCCAGCCCGGCTCGGCCCGCACCTGTGCCGCCAGTTCCAGCGCGCTGGGCGCGTTCGGCAGGACGATGGCGGAACCGAGCAGCACGACCCGGCGCACGCCGGACCGCCGGGCCTGGCGCAGGAAAGGCCCGGCCAAGGGCAAGGGGTCGACGCTTTCCACCGGGGGAACCAGGAAGACGCGATCCATGCCGCGCAGCGCGGCTTCGTGCGTGCTCGGGTCCTCCCAAGCGAATCGGATCGCGTCGGGATCGCCGGCGGAGGGGCGCCGGCTCGCGATCCGCACCGGTACCCCCGCCCCGCGAAGCCGTTCGACGAGTGCCGCACCGGTCTTCCCGGTGCCTCCGGTCACGAGCACCCCGGTCACGAGGCACCGTCCCGGTCGAGCGAAGCGATCAGCTCGGGCAACCGCCCGGCCGCGCGAGCCGTCGCCAGCGGACTCCAGTAGTCGCGATACACCGTGATCCGGTCATCGCGCACCGTCAGCACGACGACGTAATCCAGCCGGTAACGCTCGCCGGTGCAAACCGTGCGGCCCTCGGCCGTCCACTCGATCACCGCGGTATCCGCGTCCTCGGTCGGACGCACGGTGAGCGCGGCGACTTCCCGCATATCGAGCAGTTCCGGGTATCCGGCCAGGTAACCGCGGACTTCTTCGCGCCCCGTCAGGCGCCGCGGCGCATCGCCGGCGGCGAAGGGGAACTCCGCGGTGCCATCCACAGCCCAAAGATCCGCGACAGCGTCCATCTCCTTCTTCAGCATCAGGTCGAGCAGACGCCGGAAAACTTCCTCCGGTGCACTGGGCACGTCATCCTCCTCGGGAACTCTGCTTGCCGGACCAGCGTGCCCAGCAGGCAAGCACCCGAGGAACCCACGCTTCAGCCCCGGACTGCCAGGGGGAGGTAAAGCCGGACGCCGCCTGGGATGATGGCGGTGTGTCCGGACAAGAGCTCGCCGATTTCCTCCGCCGCCGCCGGGAGAACCTGCGACCGGAGGCCGCCGCGCGGGCGCACGGACCGGGGCAGCGTGCCCGGCGCACCCCTGGTCTGCGCCGCGAGGAGGTGGCGGCTTGGGCGCAGGTGTCGGTCAGCTACTACGAGCGGCTGGAGCAGGCACGTGCCTCCCGCCCGTCTCCGCAGGTGCTCGACGCGCTGGCGACAGCCCTTCAGCTCACCGGAGCGGAGCGCGAGCACCTGGCCAGGCTGGCCGGCCAGATCCTGCCCGACGCGCACCGCGAGCCCGAGCGAATCCCCGATGGAGCGCGTGCGCTCCTCGACCGGCTCGGCGCCATTCCGGCCTACATCGTGAACAGCAGGCAGGACATCGTCGCCTGGAACCGCGCGGCGGTGGCCTTGATCACGGACTTCGGCCAGTTGGCACCCGGCGAACGCAACGCCGTCCGGCTTGCCCTGGTGCTGGCCGGCACCCTGTGCGACGCCGCACCGGAGGCGGAAGCGACGTTCGCGCGGCAATCCGCCTCGCAATTGCGCACGGCCGCCCTGAAGCACCCCGCCGACCGCGAGCTGGCTGAACTGATCAACGAGTTCGCCGCCCACGACGCCGATTTCGCCGCCGGCTGGCGTGACCACGACGTGCGCCCCATCCCCGCCGTCCGCAAGCGGGTGAAGCACCCGGCTTTGGGAGAGCTGGAGCTGGATCGGACCACCCTGCTGTTCCCGGGCGCCGGACACACCCTGGTGATGTACACGGCCGAGCCGGGCAGTCGAGCGCCGCCGCCCTCGATCGCCTCAGCTGACGAAAGAGCAAAGAGCCCGCAGCCAGGATCGAAACCCCGGCTCCGACGAAGGGCGCGGCACTGCGGCGGAGCCGGCTCGCGTGACGGACCGGAACCCCGCCACCGTGCACCGGCAGCTCGGCCGACTGCGCTCGCGGCGTACTGAGCCGGCCCTCGACCGGCCGTTGTCGATCAGCTGGTGGAGGGCTTCAGGGGCATGAACTCGGGCAGCGTGAGGGCCGAATGAGCCGGTCGCGGCTCGGCGGAGGGCGTGGTGCCGAGCTTGCGCAGCCTCTCGTTGCGCTGTTCCAGGGCCTGGGCGGTGGTCGGGAAGAGCGTGGCGCCGCCCTCGCCGACCAGCCCCTGGTTCGCGGCCACGAACTCACGCGTGCCGTCTTCATAGGCGGCGAGCCCGGTGGTGTGGTCCCGCCCGGCCAGGGAACCGGCGAGCATGTACGCGCCGACGAGCGCGAGGCTGGAGCCCTGTCCGGTGAGGAACGAAGGCGCGTACGCGGCGTCGCCCGCCAGCGCGACCCTGCCGCGGTGCCAGCGGGGCATGCGGATCTGGCTGACACCGTCGAAGAACACGTCGTCCGCCTCGTGCATCGCGGCCAGCATTCCGGGGACCTCCCAACCCGCGTCGGCGAAGACCGCGGCGACGAGATCCCGTTGTGCTTCCGGGTTCGCGAACACGTCGGACGGCGGTTCCGGCCGGGCGAAGTTCAGGAAGGCGTGCACCTCGTCGTCCTCCCCCACGGCGTAGAGCGCCGCCGACCGGCCCGGGGTGTTCCACATGACGGTCTCGTGGGAGAGCCCGAAGGTGTTGCGCACGCGGAACACGGCGAAGCAGTAGCCGAGGTACCGGCGGAACCGCTCTTCGGGGCCGAACACGAGTTCCCGGGTCCGGGAATGCGCACCGTCCGCACCCAACACCAGGTCGAACGTGCGTTGGCCGCCGCCGCGGAAAGTGACGTCGACCCCGTCGCCGGACTGGACGAGGGTGTCGACCGAGTCGTTGAACAGGAACTCCACGTCGTCGCGGACCGCCAGGTGAAGCGCGTCGGTCAGGTCCCCGCGCCGCACCTCCAGGTCCCTTCCCCTCGCACCTCCGGTGACCGCGTGCGGGTGGACCGAGGCCACCTCACCGCCGTTCCCGTCGAGGAAGGTCAGCCGGCGCAGTTCGATGTGCGCGTCGCGCAATCGTGGGAGAATCCCCATCCTCCGGACGACCTCCAGCGCGGTGCCGCGGACGTCGACGGGATAACCACCGCTGCGAACCGCAGCCGCCCGCTCCACCACCGTGACCGCGTATCCGTAGCGGGTCAGCCAGTACGCGAGCGTGGGACCGGCGATGCCGGCACCGGAAACCAGCACCCTGCCCTTCGGGGTGCTGCGAACGTCGTTCAGGTGAGCGGTGAAGGTCATGCCTTGACTCCCTTGTGCATGGTGCGGGTGACGAGCAGGGCCAGCGCCGTGACGGCGCCGGCGATGACGAATCCGGTCATGTACGACGATTCGGCCGCCACGTCCGACCCCGACGGGGTCCCGGCGGCGAGGAGCACGCCACCGAACATCCCGCCCGAGGCCATCCCGAGCACGCGGGTCACCAGGATCAGGCTGGTGGCGACGCCGGTCTCGTTCGGCGCGACGGAGGTCGCGATGCCCGTCGTCATCGCGGTGACGACCAGGCCGTTGGCCAGGGCGACCAGTGCCTTGCCGACCACGAGGTGCCACGCCTCGGTGTGCACGACCGCCATGCCGACCAGGGCCAGGGTCATGATGACGACCCCGGCGGTGGCCACGGCACGTGAGCCGGAACGCCGCTCCCAGCTCCCGCCCACCGGTCCGGCCAACGTCGCGACCACGGTGCCGGGCAACAGGAACAAGCCGATCTCGGTGGCGCCGGCCCCGAAGCCATACCCGTCACCGGGCGCGCTCCACAGCTGCGTGACGAGGAAGATCGCCATCGAGGTGCCGACGCAGATCATGAACGTCGCCACGCCCGACTTCCACATCATGGGCCGGGCCAGCAAGCGCAGATCGATCAGCGGCGAGGCCGCGCGACGCTCGACGGCGATCCAGCCGGCCACCAGTGCGACCAGCAGCACGACGAGGCCGCAAAGCGCGAGCGGCTGCGAAGCGAGGTCGAGCGCGAAGTTGATCGTGAGCATGAGCGTGATCAGCACCCCGCTCAACAGGACCAGCCCGGGCCAGTCGACCCCGGCGTCGCCCGACCCGTCTGCCGAATCCGCCGGCACCAACCGGTTCACGAGAAGGGTGGCCACGATGACGGCGATCGTCGGCAGCGCGAACATCCAGTGCCGGGACAGCTGTTCCGCCACGGGCCCGGCCAGCAGCATGCCCACCATCCCGCCTCCCACGAACAGGCCACTGACCACGCCGATGGCCGCCTTCGACTCTCCTGCGGACAGGTGCTTGCGCACGACGATGAACGACAGGGGCAGCGCGCCGACCATCGCGCCCTGCAGGACCTGGCCGGCCAGCAGCACGGGCAGACTCGGCGCGAGTGCGGACACCACGCCGCCGACGCACACCACGATCATCAGCCGGACCAGGACACGTTTTCCGCCGTAGCGGTCGCCGAACCTGCCCGCCAACGGTGTGACGAGTGCGCCGGTGATCGGGAGCAGGATGCTGAGCAGTGCCCCTCCGGTGGGCCCCATGCCCAGTTCGCGTTGCAAGAGCGGCACCGTCGGCTGCACCACCGACTCCAGGGCGCCACTGGCGAGGGCCAGCATGCCGAGAGCCCCGACCGCGGCCCTCCCGGCCCGCACCGGAGCAGCCAGGGTGGTGGTCATGGGAATCCTTTCCGTGACGGGAAAGTGACCTTGCGGACGGCCGTCAGCCGAACCGCGTCGGTCCTGTTTCCGCTGTCGTGCAACGTTTCTTCCCGCCGCTTCGCCGTCCGGCCCGCCGCCGGACGATTCCGCCACCAACCCTGTCGCCAACCGCGGTCCCGCACATCGTTCGCCCGGATCGTCTTCGCCTGGTGCGCACGGACCAGCCCGGCCCGCTCCCTGGTGCGGACGCACTACACGCGTACGGGCGGCCGTCCCTGGACGTGGGGTTGTCCCCTGACGCCGACAGCGTCGGCCGTGATTCCGGTTCGTGGCGAGACGCGGTTCTTCGCATCCTCAAGCTGAACGGTCGAGTGCTGGACGCCGACGGCCGCTCACGGCCGATGAGCCCTTCACCGTTCGCGCCCACGTACAGCGCGCCATGACCAACCTGGAGGCACGCGACCGCGCGCAACTCGTCGTCATCGCCTACCAGACTGGTCTGGTGACCGGAACGGGGAGTCCCGCCTGGACGAGGGAGTCATGACTGTCGCGCAACCGCACGGCGGCCAGCTCCATGCGCCAGTTCGCCAGACGTGCGAGCTGACGAGGAGTTGCCGTGGACGAACAGCCGCCGTGGCCTGCCGGCGCAGATGTCCCTATCCACACCGGACCCGGAGGCCGCCCCTCATCCAAAGATAATCCGACTCCGTGTCGGACCTTTCGCACCACGCAGGGCAGTACAACTAGTCGGGGTGCGGCGTGAACTCCTGGGTGCCGATGACGGCGAGCAACTCCAACTTGTCGACGCTGTCGGTGCCCAGCGCGGGGGTGAACCACAGCAGGCGCTGACGACCGTCCTCGCTGAACAGGGTGAGGCAGTTGACCTCGACCAGGCCGAGCGCGGGATGGGCGATGCGCTTGCGGTCGTCGCGGCGGAACGCCACGTCGTGCTCGGCCCACAGCCCGGCGAACTCGGCGGAGCGGTCGAGGAGTCCGGCGACGAGCGCGCTCGCCCCGGTGTCCTTGGCGTCGCGGCGAGCGGCGGCGGCCCGCAGGTCGGCGGCGAACGCCTTGGATTGGGCCGGGTGGTCCTCCTCGGGGTAGAGCCGCCGCGCCTCGGGGTCGGTGAACCAGCGGTAGACGAAACTGGCTTCCTCGCCCCGGAAGTGGGAGTGGTCCCCGAGCAGCGCGATGGCGAGCGGGTTCTGCACGAGCGTCACGTGCAGGTCGGTGATCACCTGCGCGGGGGTGGAGGTCAACCGGGTGAGCAGGTCGAGCATTCCGGGGTGCACGTGCGAGCCCGCGCCGCCAGGCGGCACCGGCCGGTTGGCCAGGTGGTAGAGGTGGTCGCGCTCGTCGGCGGTCAGGCGCAACGCACGCGCCAGCGCCGCCAGCATCTGTTCCGACGGCTGCGACCCGGCTCCGCGTTCCAGCTCGTTGTAGTAGTCCACCGACGCCCCGGCAAGGTGGGCGACCTCCTCTCGGCGCAGTCCCGGCACGCGCCGCCGGGGCCCGGAGACCAGTCCGACCTCCTCGGGGCGGATGCGCTCACGCCGCGAGCGGAGGAACGCGCCCAGCTCGGCGTACTTCATCGAGTTCACGTCCTCCAGTCTGCAGTGGAGCGGGCCACGGACACAGGGGACGGCGTCCCCTGTCACCGGTCCGCACGGTCCTGCACGGTGGAGGCATGACAAACACCGACCCCGCTGTCGGACGAGTCGCCATCGTCACCGGGGGTTCGCGCGGCATCGGTCGGGCGGTCGCCCGCAGGCTCGCCGCGGACGGACTGGCCGTCGTCGTCAACTACGCCGGGGAGGACAACGCCGCGGCGGAGACCGTGCACGCGATCACCGCCGCGGGCGGGAACGCGACCGCGGTCCGCGCCGACGTGGCCGACGAGACCGCGGTGGAGGAGCTGTTCGACCGCACCGAGAGCGAGTACGGGGGCGTTGACGTCGTGGTCAACTCCGCGGGCCGCCTCGCCCTGTCGCCCATCGCCGAGCTTGATCTGGACGTGCTGGACCGGTTGCACCGCGTCAACATCCGCGGCGCCTTCGTCGTCGCCCGGCAAGCCGCTCAACGGCTGCGCACGGGCGGCGCCTTCGTCAGCTTCTCGACCTCCGTGGTGGGCACGCAGTTCCCCGGCTACGGCGCGTACGTCGCGAGCAAGGCCGCGGTCGAGGCGATCACCCTGATCCTCGCCCGCGAGCTGCGCGGACGCGGGATCACCGTCAACACGGTCGCGCCCGGCCCGACGGCCACCGAAATGTTCCTGGACGGCAAAACCGAGGAACAGGTGGCGGCGCTGGCCAAGGCGCCACCACTGGAGCGACTGGGCACCCCGGAGGACATCGCGGGCGTCGTCGCCTTCCTGACCGGCCCCGAGGGCCGCTGGGTCAACGGCCAGGTCCTGCGCGCCAACGGCGGCCTGGTCTGACACCGCACTGAACAACAACGAGGAGAACACCTGTGCCATTCGCCAACTTCAAGGTCCCCGCGGGCACCATCAGCGCCGAGGACAAGAAGAAGCTCGTCGAGCGAACCACCGAGCTGTACGTCGAGATCTACGGAGAACGCGCCCGGCCGACCACGGTCGTGCTCGTCGACGAGGTCGAGGACGGCGGCTGGGGCGTCGGGGGCAACGTCCTGACCGCCGCGATGCTCAACAGCAACGCCTGACACGCCCCCGCGTACGACGGCGGACGGCCCGACGTCCCACCGGACGCCGGGCCGTCCGCCGACGGCTCGCCCCCGTTCGACGGACACCAGAGATCCGCAACTGCGTGCGCAACCCGACCTCCGGTCCAGGTGTTCGGCTCCGTGGTGGAGGTGCGGACCGCCGTCGAGCGCGGCGAGGTGAGCGCCGGCTGGGCAACCGCCTTGTGGCACGCCGAGGAGCGAGTGAAACGCCTGCGGCGCCGACCACTCGAAGGTCGTGGGCGAAGCGGGCTCGAAACCCACGCCGGCCGCGTCCGACCACCTGCCCGTACCCGCGCGAGGTTCACCGGTTGCTGCCCAGCGAGACGGGCATCGGCAGCTCGGCATGTCCGTCCGCCGACGGTGCGGTGCCGTGGTGCCGGCGCGCGGCCCGCAGGTAGTGGTCGAGCTGGCACAGGCCGTCGTCGGGGCGGTAGGTGAGGGCGTCGAGCACTTCGGGGATCAGGGCGACCGGATCGGTCAGTTGGTCGTAGATCTGTTCGGCGACCTCCCGGTGGCGGCGGGCCATGATTTCGAGTCGAGGAAGTACGGCACGCGGAGGCCGGCGGCGACCGAGGCGTCGACTTCATGCCTGATGAACACCTCGACGGACTCCTCGACGGTCGTTCGCTGAATCGGGAGGCGTTCCACGGCGAAACAGCCGAAATGCGGGTCCCCGGCGGCTCCGCGCAGGAGCACGTCGGTGACGTGGCGGGCGATCACCGGCGAGCTGTGGAAGCCATCGCGGTAGGTGCCGGTGGCAAGCACCAACCCCGCGTGCGAGGCGACCGTGCCGATCAGGGGAAACCCGTCGAGGGCGATGGGACGCCGCCCGGTTGACCACCGCGTGATCTGGGAAGTGCCAAGCCGGTGATCGAACTGCTCGCAGGCGTCCTTCAACAAGCTGAAGGTGACTCCCACACCAGGGCCGGCGGCAGGGTGGAAGTGGAGGATGTTCGTCGCCCCGATGTACTCGTGGCCGCGATCGGCCAACGGGACCAGGTGTATCCCGCACCCACCGACCGCGTTGGGGGTGCGCACCACGTGGGCGAAGCCGGGGAAGGCCCGGCGGCGGGTCTGCACCGCGAGTCCGGTGCTGTGCAGCAGCGGCGGGACGGAGCCTGCGGGCAGTCGCTCGATGAACTCCTGGGTGAGGCTGCCTGCGGCCGGCACCACGTTAGGTGCGGCGATCGACTCCCCGCCGGCGAGGCGCACACCGCGTACACGACCGCCGGCCGCATCCAACTCGTGCACGGTGGCGGGGATGATGTCGACGCCGTTCGCGCGCACCGCATCCTCCAGCAACGCGAGCACCGCTCTGCACGGGCAAGGGCTGTGGAACCTGCGCGGACCGCGTGCCCGCGGTAGTGCCCGGTAGCCATGACCCGAAAACCTTCACATGCGGATGTGAGTGTGGTCACCCGGGCCAGGCTCTGGCGGGCCACCGGAACCTCCGTACACATTCGGTTGATGCGACATGCCGAGGCGAGGTGAAGCGGTGCCGCGGAATCGTCACGTCGCCTTCAACCCGGCCGGCCGGGCCAGGACCCGTGGCGCCAACTCCGACGGGACGAACCGGTTGTCGACCCAGCGGTCCCGTGCGTCGGGCTTCATCGAGGCGTAGAACTCTTGACACCCCACAGGGCCATGTCGGCGCCGCCGGCCACCCGGCAGGCAGGTGCGATTGCGGCACGGAGCGGTCCAGGGGCCACCACGCGAGGTCCGGTGACCCGGTCGCGTCCGAAGGACGTCGTCTCGGTCAAGCGGCAGCAGATCGGCTCCGATGGCGCGCGTCAGCCCGATCGCAGCCGCCTCCAGCTCCCAGCACTCGGCCGACCCGCAGGTGACAACGAGCGGGACCGGCGGACCCGGGCAGTCGACCGCCGCGATCGCCTGCGGCCACCCGAGCCCAGCGTTCAGAGCTCGACCGGCGGTGCGGGTGCGCGTCCCGTGCCGGTGTGGCGGGGGGCGGGCCAGGAGGCGAGGTCCGCCGGGTCGGTCGGGGCGGTGGGGCACAGGACGTAGTGGCGTGGGGTGAGGACCGCCGGGTGGTCGGGAAGTGCGGCCATGCAGCGGGCGTGGGCCTGTTCAGGGGTGCTGACTTGGTCCGTGATGGTCACGTAGGCCACCAAGGGGTGACCGTTGGCTTCGGCGAAGACCCGGGTGACGGCCGGGGCCAGGGCGTCGTCCAAGAGGGACTGGACCTGGCGGAGGTCGACCCGGCACGAGTCGAGCAGCAGCCAGTTCGCCGAGCGCTCGGCCGTCGGCAACCCGATGAGGTCGTGCATCCGCGCGGTGGTCAGGTCTTCGTGTGCCGCGGCCACCAGGACGCGTTCGAACGCCAGCAGCAGTGACTCCGCTTCCTGACGCGGGACCACGCCGTCGTCCTCGACCCACAGGTCGAGCACCAGCCGCTCGTCGAGTTGGTTGAGGTTGAAGCGGACCGGTTTCGCGTTGCGCTGCACCGGACGCCAGCGCAGCTCGGTGTGGGCGAGTGCGGCCCGGAGTTCGTCGGTGCCGGGCAAGGCGCCGGGCAACGTACCGGGACCAGGCTCGGGGGCGAGGTTGTTGAACAGCGGTTCGTAGCGGAACAGCAGGCCGCGTTCGTGGGCTATCCGCTCGTCCAGCCGGGCTCGTTCGGCCGCGTCGTACCGGGCGTGCCTGCTGGCCTCCAGGACCACGGTCCACGTGTGCGCGACCAGCGCGTCGAAGTCGCGCCCGGCGACGCCGACGGAGGCGATCGTGCCCTGGGCCAGCGAGCCGACGTAGTCGAGCAGGTGGCGGTCGAAGCGGTTGCCCGACATCAGGGGCAGCACGATCTCCTCGTCGCCGGTGCGGTGGGCCAGCACAGCGCAGATCGCGGCCAGCACGACGCTCTGCCGGCTGGCGCGGGTGCGGGCCGCCACCCGGCGCACCGCCGTGGCGGCGGCCGGTGAGGACAGCTCCACGGCCAGCGGATCGCCGCCGGGGCTGGTGTCGGGCATGTGGTAGAGCAGGCGGGGGATCTTCGAGGTCTGGCGCTGGAGGTAGACCTGCGCCGCCCGCGCCCGGCGCCGCTCGGCGGGGGTCGCCTCCAGTCGCGCCTGGTCCAGTGGCTGGTGGCGGGGTGTGCCGACGTGCCGGCGGGAGGTGTCGCCGACCAGTTCGGCGAACTCGCGCCGCAGGACCTCGATCGCGCCGTGGTCGACCGCCATGTGCGAGAACGCGCCCGCGCACGCGATGACCCTGCTGTCCTCGTCGGGAGAGACCGCGACCACGACCCGCATCGCCGGCCGATCCGGGTCGGGGTTGTCGCGCAGCAGGCGGAGGAGCGTCCCCGCCACCGACGTGCGGTCGCGCGGACCCCACCGGCCCTGACCGAGCACGCAGACCTCGAGCGGGAGCGTGCCGGACGCCGCGACCAGCTGCCGCTTCTCCTCGCCGAGGTCGTAGGAGGTGCGCAGCGCCTCGTGCCGCGCGCCCAGCACGGCGATGGTCTCGACCACGTCGTCCACCGAGGCGACGGCCGGCACCGGGAGCTCGACGCAGAGCACCGAGTAGAAGTGGTCGGAGACCTGGCTCAGCCACTGCGCGATGTTGAGCTGACCGAGGGTGAGCGGCCCCTCGGCCTCCCGCGAGCCGGTGACGGGTACCTGGATCGTGCGCTGCGGTGTCAGCCGCACCCGCTGCCGGCGGTGCTGCCCCGGGTCCGCCACGACGGTCACGGTGCTCACCCCACCCGGTCGCGGAAGGCGGCGGCAAGGCGCGTGACCGATCCGACCCGGGAGGACGGGAGGACGTGATCACCCCAGTGGACGGCGAGGTGGTGCCACGACGCTTCGTCGTGCACCACGAGGTCGGGCGTCGGCGGTGGCATGCGCCCCATCCTCCGTGCCGCCATGGGCCGCAGTCCATAGGGCGTGGCGAAGGAGCGCGCCGGACGGGAGCAACTCCGACCGCGCCCATGGGTACGGTCACCTTGGCGTTCTGACAGGCGTCGGTGAAGGCCCGGTAGCTGTACTGCCGCACTTGGACGAGGGGCGCTCGCCGGTTCGGGTGATCGGCCGGTGTCCCCGACCTACGGCGCGACTTCGGGGCCGTTGCCCTCAGGTGCCTGACCGCGATGACGGGTCGGTTCCGCGCCGCGACAACAGGCAGCGTCGTCTGCGGCGGACCGTTCCCGGGGCGGGGAGGCGGGCTCCGCCCCGGGAACGGGAGGTCACCGCTTCCAGAACGGCTTGCGCCGGTGGGGCTCGGCCGGCCGGGATTGGCCTGACGGGGGTTCGGCCAGGGTCTCCAGCGTCGCGATCGCGTGCCGCAGGCGGCGGTCGACCTCGGTGGGATCGGTGGTGGGCGCGGCGAGTTCCGCGGCCAGGTCCGACAGCGTCCGCAGCGCCTCGGCGGGCGCGCCCGCGGCCCGCCACGACGGGAGGTGGCGGCCGATGGCCTGGTGCAGGCGCTCGAGCAGGGCAGCAGCCGGTTCTCGCGCTTCGCGCAGCCCGGTCAACGCCTCCGCGGCGAACTCCGCCGGCGCGGGGACGGGCGGCACGGGTGCGACGGGCTTGGGTGCTGCCAGGTCCGCGCTGCTCGCCACGGCCGCTTCGAGACCGGCACGGGCCCGCGTCTTCCGCGCGCGGGGTGCCGCCGGGGCCGCGGCGGGGACGAACGGCATGGCCGCCATCGGCGCCCCGGCCACCGGCATCCCGGCCGGAGCCGCGCCGTAGCCACCTCCGCGGGCGAACGCGGGGACGGACGACCAGCCGTCGGGCAGTTCGACCGGCTGCGTCACCCGCCGCACCCGACCGCCCTCGTTGACGACCCGTTCGTCCACCGCGACGAACGCGGTGAACCGGGACAGCACGCCGTGCTCCAGCGATGTCCTCACGATCTGCCGCTCCAGGGCGTCGAGGTCGCCCGCGCCCACGACGTAGCGGTCCTCCAGGTCGCGCACCCGAGCCCTGGCCCACAGCGCGGCCAGCCCGGCGTTGTCGCTCGCCACCGCCGCCACCCGCTGCCGCCACCCACCCGAGCCGGTGACCTCCACCGCGCCCGACGGCTCGCCCGCGTACCTGCCGGTGACCACGACCGGGACGCCGGGGAACAGGTCGGGCAGCGGCGCGGGGGCCAGCGACCCCTCCTCCACGGCCAGGCCGTCGGCCCGCACCGCCAGGCCGGTCAGCACGGGCGCGCCGATGCGGTGGTGGATGGCACGCATGGCCTCGTCCAGCCGGTCCTCCGACTCGACCAGCTCGCACCGGCCGGTCGAGCCCGCGAGTCGTTGCAGGAACGCCGCGTTGACCGCGCGATCGATGCCGACGGTGTGCACCCGCACGCCCGCCAGGCTCGTGACGACCTCGCGCAGCAACCGGTCCTCGTCGCCCACCTGGCCGTCGGTCACCAGCACCAGCACGCGTTCCCGATCGCCCTCCGCGCCGAGCAGCCCGGCCGCGCGCTGGAGGGGGTCCAGCATCTCGGTGCCGCCCCGGGCCTCCAGGCCGGCCAGGAACTCCACCGCGCGGTAGCGGTTGCGGTCGGTGGCCGCGACCAGGCCGGCGGGCAGCTCGTCCGGGCTGTCCAGCCGGTCGTCGAACGCCAGCACGGCGAACCGGTCGTCCGCGCGCAGCGAGTCGACCACGCGGCTCGCGGCCCGGCGCGCCGCGACCACCTTCCAGCCGTGCATCGAGCCCGACCGGTCCAGCACCAGCACCACGTCCCGGCTCGGCAGGCGTCCGCCGGCCGCAGGGGGCAGCACGGTCAGCGCGAACGTGCCGCCCTCGCCGTCCTCGTCCGGGCGCACGGCCAGCGAGGTGCGGACGACGTCGGCGTCGGCGAAGCGCATGCGCAGCAGGAAGTCGCGGTCCACGCGCGCGCCCGGCTCGACCCGCACGCGGAACCCGCCGGCGGTCTCCTCGGTGACGGTGGCGTGCAGGCTGGCCGAGGGTTCGGCGGGTGGCAGCCCGGCCAGGTCGACGTCCACCACCAGGGACAGGCGGACCGGGTTCGGGAAACCGGGCAGCAGCACCGGAGGGCTGATGCGGGAGGCGTCGGGCACCGCGTCGGTGTCGTGGGCCACGCCGTCGCCGACCTGGTCGCCGGGCAGCGGGGTGCCGGGGACGTAGCGGGGTGCGACGACCAGCGGCAGGCGGTACTCGGCGGTGTCGTCCTCGTAGGCGAGCACGCCCACGATCGTGAGGCGCACTGTGATCCGCTCGCCGGGCACGATGTTGCCGACGCGCGTGGTGAACACGCCCGGCCGCTCCTCCTCGGCGATGGCGGCGCGCTTGCCGTCGGAGACGGCCTGGTCGTAGTCGGCCCGCGCGGCCGCGCGTTCCTTGAGCATGCCCTCCACCACGCGGCCGTCGGCCTCCACGCGCAGCGCGGTCACCGCGGCACGGGCGGGCAGCGGGAAGACGTAGGTCGCTTCGAGGGGGTCGGGGTGCGGGTTGTGGAAGGTCTGCGTGATGGTGGTGCGCGAGGCCAGCCCGGTGATGGTCGCGTGGACGTCGACGGCTTCCAGCGGGAGGTTGCCACGCTCGGTGCGCAGGCAGCCCAGGCCGTCGTCCTCGGTGGGCCGGGTGGCCCCGACGTCTCCCACGACTGCGATGCGGGTGCTCATCCGTTGTCCTCTCCAGTGGTCGGGGCCAGACCCGTGCGGGCGAGCAGGTCGAGCAGGGGTGCCGCGGCGGTTTCGATGGCGGCGAGTTCGGCCGCGTCGGGGACGCGGTCGGCAGCGTGGAGCACGAGGGTGACGCCGGGTCCCAGGCGCAGACCGGGCACGACCCGGGTGACGCCGGCGGCCGGGGGCGCGGAGGCCACCGGTGCAGGAGCGGCCGGCGGCATCACTGCGGGTGGCGCGGGTGGCGACGACGCGGGCCGGTCGCGCCAGAAGGCCCCGCTGCGGGACGCCGCGGCACCGTCGTCCGACCGTCCCGCAGGTTCGGCTCGTCCAGTCGGCTCGACCTGCCGCGTCACCCCGGCCAGCTCGGCGAGCCTGCCGTCGTCCGCGCCCACCACCACCGCCTGGATCTCCGCCAGCGTGTGCCCCGCCGCCTGCAACTTCTTGACCGCGACCACCTGGAGCAGGTGCCGCCGCCCGTACAGCGCGGCGCGTCCCCGGTACGCCACCGGCCGATCCACCAACCCGATGGTCGTGTACCACCGGATGGCGCGCCCGTTCGGCAACTCCCGCACCCGGCCGCTCCGCTGGCCGCCGTAATCGTCGGCGAGCAGCGCGGCGACCCGGTCCGGCAGCTGCCCGATCGTCCACAGCTCCTCGTCGCTCACGACACGACTATAACTGACACTGTCAATATGACAGTGTCAGCTTCACCTCCCCGTTCGGTTGGCCGCGACGACGTCCCTGCTGTCGGCGAGTGCCGGGCTCCTGCTTCTCTCGGCGAGAGACCCGCGTCCGAGTGGTGGATCAACCCCGCCGTGATCGGGTGGCCTGTGTGCCCGCGGGTCCACAACGCCATCTCCAGCGCGGTGCGCATGGAGGTGTCGGCCTTGGGCGACGACGGCGATAGACGACTCGAACGGCATCCCGGCCAACCCGTACACGCCCGAAGAGGTGTGCGGCACCGGGTACCGGGTGATCGACTCCCGACCGGCCACTTGGAACGGCAAGGCCTACGGCGGTGTCCACCTGCTGTACAAATCGGGCGGCTACAAGTACTACGCCGTGGTCCGCGGGTACGCGCCGTACTGCAATCAAGTACGCGGGCTGGACCGGAGCAGCGGTGGCGACGAGCGGATGGGCTGGTGCTCGTAATCCGGCCGTCGGCCGCACAAAGCTCCAAGGAATCAATCTTGATCCGCGCACTGATCTTCACAGTCGGGGCCCTTGGCGGAGATTCTTCGACCATCGCCGCTGCCCAGAACGCGCGCGTGCCGGGGAACCGGGTGCATCCCCGCCTTCCGCCTGCTCGGCAACCGCACGGCCAGCCCCCGGTGACATCCAGGCGGTGGATGCACCGACCGTTGCCGGTCGACGGGCGCTCCACGTCCGGCTGACACCAGCGTCGTTGCTAAATGTTAGCGCTAACCAATGCTCACCTGACAGCGCTGTCGCAACCCTTCATGAGGCCCCCATCCGACCGGCGAATCCCCCGCATTGCCGTACACCTCCCCCGCAGAGACTGTCTTGTGAGCGTGAACAATGAGTGCCACACTGTCTCCGTCGAAGCCTGCGCCGCTGACGGAAGCCGCCACGTCAAGCCCGCCGGCGGATTTGTCGAACCCGGAATTCCGGAGCAACGGGCAGCACTGTGCCCGGCCGTGCGGCAGCACGGATGGCAGCCGGAACGTCGTACGCACCGAGGAGTGAGATCAAGGTGACCGCAACACGACTTCCCCGTCCTCGCAGGGCGGCAACGCTGTTAGCGGCAGGCGTGCTGCTGCTGTCCGCGTTGACGGCGGTACTGCACACGTCGTCCGCGCAGGCGCTGGAGAACGGTGTGGCACGGACGCCGCCGATGGGGTGGAACTCGTGGAACACGTTCGGCTGCAACATCAGCGAGACGTTGATCCGGCAGATGACCGATGCGATGGTCAGCTCCGGCATGCGTGACGCGGGCTACGAGTACGTGGTGGTGGACGACTGCTGGATGAACCCGAACCGGGACTCGGCGGGCAACCTCCAGGGCGACCCGGGCCGGTTCCCCAGCGGCATGAAGGCGCTCGGCGACTACATCCACGCCCGAGGGTTGAAGTTCGGCATCTACCAGGCGCCGCTGGCCGAGACGTGCGCCCAGTACTTCAACTCCTACCCCGGTTCGACCGGGGCACTGGGCCACGAGGAGCAGGACGCCCGCCAGTTCGCCGCGTGGGGCGTGGACTTCCTCAAGTACGACTGGTGCTCGCCCAGCGGCACGATCGACGACCAGGTGCGCACGTTCGCCAAGATGCGCGACGCGCTGCGCGCCACCGGCCGCCCGATCGTCTACAGCATCAACTCCAACAGCATCCACGACAAGACCGGGCCCCGGCGCAACTGGGGCGACGTGGCGAACATGTGGCGCACCACCGAGGACATCACCAACAAGTGGGACACCGGGCAGACCAACGGCTACCCGATGGGCATCCAGAACATCGTCAACGTCACCGTGCCCCTGGCCTCCTACGCCAAGCCCGGCGCGTTCAACGACCCGGACATGATGGAAGTCGGCCGCGGCGGCATGAACGACACCGAGATGCGCAGCCACTTCGCCCTGTGGGCGATGATGGCCTCGCCGCTCATCGCGGGCAACGACCTGCGCAACATGGACGCCGCCACGCAGACGATCCTGAAGAACGCCAACCTCATCGCCATCAACCAGGACCCGCTCGGGTTGCAGGCCGTGCAGATCTCCAACGACGGCACCCGCCGCGTGCTGGCCAAGCGCCTGTCCAACGGCAACGTCGCGGTCGCCCTGTTCAACCAGGGCGGCGGCACGACCACCGTCTCGACCACGGCGAGCGCGATCGGCCTGTCGGGCAGCTCGTTCACGCTGCGCGACGCGTGGACCAACGGCACGACCACCACCTCCGGCACCATCTCGGCCAGCGTCCCGGCGCACGGCACGGCGGTGTACGTCGTCAGCGGCGGGGGCCCCGCGCCCACGTCGTTCTCGTTGGTGAGCCAGAGCTCCGGCCGCTGCCTGGACATCCCCGGCAGCACGCCGACCAACGGCGCCCTGGCCCAGATCTGGGACTGCAACAGCCAGACCAACCAGCGCTTCACCACGACCGCGGCCGGTGAGCTGCGCGCCTACGACGGCACGAAGTGCCTGGACGTCTACAACCGGGGCACCGCCAACGGCACCGCCGTGACGTTGTGGGACTGCAACGGCCAGACCAACCAGCAGTTCCGCCTCAACTCCGACGGCAGCGTGACGGCGGTGGCGTCGGGCAAGTGCCTGGACGTCAACGGCGGCGCCACCGCCAACGGGACGAAGGTCATCATCTGGGACTGCCACAGCGGCACCAACCAGAGGTGGACCCGCACCTGATCCCCTCGGCGGCGACCGCGAACCCCGCGGTCGCCGCCGACCGGACCAACCTCCGTAGCGCGGTCAGCGGCTGGGATCCACCCGGTCGGACCTCACCCGGGCACGACCGGAGAGAACCCCGGGATCAGGCGCTCGGCGTTGCCAGGCCGCGCGGTCGCACCGAGGCCAGCGCCGCGATCCCGAACACCAGGGCGGGCACCACGAAGCAGAACCCGAGCCCGAGGCCGAGCACCAGCCCCCACGCCGCCATCGCCAGTGCCGCGACCGTCGTGACGAACGCGACGGCACGGCCGGCGAGATCCGAGACCAACACTGCCGCTGCAGCGACCAGCGGCACCCCGAGCAGGTCCACCGCGGCGCCCCCTCCCTCGGCGGACAGCCCCGGGTGCAACGCGACCGCGATCCCGACCGTCGCCGCGACCCCGGTCCACCGCAGCGCTCGGCCGATCGTCCCGGGAACCGCCCACCGGCCACGCAGGCGGACGAGAACGGCGACCGCCAGGAACAGGAAAACGCC
This sequence comes from Actinosynnema sp. NPDC037264, assembly GCF_055603705.1. Taxonomy (NCBI): domain Bacteria; kingdom Bacillati; phylum Actinomycetota; class Actinomycetes; order Pseudonocardiales; family Pseudonocardiaceae; genus Actinosynnema; species Actinosynnema sp. NPDC037264. The sequence goes on from NZ_JBVJVK010000048.1 coordinate 62,862, forward strand.
CACGCCCGCGATGGCAGCGATCATGCCGACACCTCCCATTGCGGCAGGTCCGCCGCGGCTGTGACCCGACACCCACCACCGAAGGTACGGCACCCACGACCTGCCGATCCGGATCCTCGACGAGATCACCGCGATGATTCTCGAGGACGCGGCACCACCACGCGATCCGATGTTCGCCGACGTGGTCGACGGGTGTTCGTCAGCCCGCGAACGGTCGGTTGAACACGGGCGGGACGTAGTCGACGTAACGGCCATCGCCCGCAAGCCCGTTCATGGTGCGAGGCGAGAGGTCGGGCCAGACGCCCGTCCGCAACCGCTGCCACATCCGGTCGATCGCGGCGACCTGCTCGTCGACGGTGAACGTGCAGTGCCCCGCTGTCCGCACGTACGTCTGACGCACGAACCGGCCGTTGCCCTCGCGGTGGGCCAGCGCCTCGTAGGACTGCTGCTGCGCCACGGTGGAGATCTGGTCGCCGAGCCCGCTGACCGTGAGGACCGGCACGCGCACGTCGCCCGTGAACACGATTCCCCTGGACAGTTGCGACACTGCAGCGGGGTCGGCAGCGATGCGGGGAGCCGCGGCCAACCGCCCGAGGTCGGCCCGCAGGTCCAACCCGGCACGGGCGTACAGCCGCACGACGGCGAGCTGCTGACCGGGTTCGGCCGACGCGAGTTGCCGGCCGTAGTCGACCCCCGTGTTCCACGAGGGGTTCCCGCCGGACATCTGCTCGATGGCGCGCCTGCTGCTCATCGCCTGTCCGATGTACGGCAGCGGACCTCCGGCCAACGCCTGGTACATGCCGTTCTCGATGCCCGTCGCGTCCCACCACGCCGGCACCGGCGGCGCGGTGCCGTCCGCCGTGAGCCCCCAGCCCGGGAGTTGCCCGATCGCGGAGACGAGCGCGATGCGCGCCCGTCCCTCCGCCGTGGACTGCGCCCCGGCGAGGGCCGATATCCACTGCTGACGCGCACCGGCGACGTCAGCGGGAATCCCGGTCACGGGCAAGGCGCTGTCGTCGAACAGCAACGTCTTCAGCGCGAACACGGTATCGAGCTTCTGGTTCCACTGCCCCACCGAACCACCGAGCCCGCCGCAGAACGGTATGGCGGCGTCGAACAGGTCGGGGTGGACCTGCGCGGCGCCCGCGGCCACGAACCCGCCCATCGAGCGGCCTTCCGCGACCGCCCACCGCGCGGGCCCGAACGCCGCCTCGAACCGCCCGAGCGCGGCGGCCTGGTTGTCGATCGCCTCGGCGATGCGCCACCCGGTGACAGCCCTGGTCGTGCCGCCCACGGCGTAGCCGCGCTCGACGAGACCCGCGGTCAGCGGCGCGGTGAGCCCGCCGTCGGCGAAGTCCATGTCCACCAGCACCACGCCGTTCCACCGGTTCGGCTTGACGAACTGGTACGGGGTGCCGTCGGGGAGCTGCCCGGACGCGCAAGCCGCCGTTCCCAGGCACGGCATTGCGTCCGCTGGCGCGGCGACCGCGGCAGGCGCACCGGCCGCCAGCATCGACACGGCTGCCAGCACGACACCGAATTTGCGCACTGCGGACATCCGAAACTCCAGTCCCGCCGGAAGGCCGGTATCGCCCGCGAACCGCCGTGCGGCCGATTCGCGCCTCACCCGGCACGCACCACCACGAGCAGACTCATGATGTTCTGCCGCGGCAACGACCGTCAATGACAATCGGCTCCGTGACGAGTTGCGCAATGTTGCGTTAGTGGATGGTGCGCGGGCGGAGGTTCGACCGATGCTGCCTACAGCGTCATGTCGCCTTGATCAGCCCCGGGACTCGTCTTCGATCGCGCCAACCCGCTCCGGGTCTTCCGGAGCGGACATGTGACGGATGCTGTCGCTGCCCTTGTGGTCGTGGGCGCGGGAGTAACGGGAATCCAACACCCTTCCTAACTTGTGCGCCGCTCCCGCGTACGCCTCATCCACAGTGGTCGCGTGGTGGGTGACCGCCACCGGCTGCTTACCCCCCGGTCGCGCCTCGATGACGCACTTCTTGTCCTCCGGCTTGCTTCCCCCGTCCTCGCTGAGGTGCACCTCAACCCGCGTCAACCAGCCGCTGAACCGGGACAGACCACTCTCCAGGTCGGCGGTTACAAAGGTGGCCAGTCCTTCGCCACCTTTGATGTTGTGATCGGTGTTGACCTGGATCTGCATTCGCACCTCCGCAGCAGAAAGCAATGGTCTTGACCGATACCACGGGAGCGGTCGGTTCAAACGCAGCAATAGGAGATCCCGTCACCGCCACGGTCCGGCAGCTGACCCAAGAGATAGCCAGAGTCCGACCGGACCACCTTCACTGATGCCCCTGACACATCCAGCCCGAGGCTTTCGCGCGGGCATGGGTGGTCCCGCCAGTAGTACCAGGGTACGACGGCGACACCGAGCGGCCCGGCCGTGACCTGCCGGTGCCGACCGGCTGGGGGACGTCTGGCCGGATCCGTGACGGACGCCGTCGCCTCAGGGACGTGAGGCCCTACCGCTGAGCTACGTGCCGGAAGCCGGGTGACAGGCTGTCGACGAGCCCCTCGAGATCCCGCTCGCCCTCACGGGTCTGCACACCCGCTGCCAGCTGCTTCCGGGCGATCTCGACCATGTCCTCGGTGAACAGCGAGTACAGGGCGGCGTTTTCGACGGCGTAGGCCTTGTCGGGGACGGGCGGGGTCGCGGCTCGGACGGTGGCCTTGATCGCGGCGATGACCTCGGGGCGCACTCCCGCCATCCGGCGGGCCAGGGTGTCGACGAAGGCGTCGATCTCGTCGGCGGGCAGGGCCCGGTTCACCAGGCCGTAGCGCTCGGCCACTTCGGCGCCGACGAGCTGGCCACCGATGAGCAGTTCCAGGGCCCGGGCCGGGCCGAGCAGACGGGTCATGTTCACCGTGCCGCCGCCTCCGGGAAGGATCGCCAGCGTGGACTCGGGCTGGGCCTGACCGGACCGGCCGATCGCGGCGAAGCGCAGGTCGAGGGACATCAGGAACTCGTTGCCGGCGCCCCGGGCGAACCCGGCCACCTTGCCGATGGTGACCTGCGGAAGGTCGCGGATCTCCAGGCTCAGGGCCTGCAGGATGTTCAGGCCGTCAGGGAGCACGGCCCCCGGTGCGGCGTCGATCGCGGCCCGGGTGGCGGCAGGCAGGGCCTCCGGGTCGGTGACGTAGGCCATGTCACCGTGAGCACTGAAGAACTCCGGATCGGCGCTCTGGAACACGATGACCCGAACGTCCGCGTCGGTGCGCACCTGGTGCACGAACCCACGCAGAGACGGCAGCAGCACGCCGTCCATCAGATTGAGGGGCGGGTGGTCGAGCGAGACGGTGGCGACGCCGCCCCCCACGGTGATTTCGAGACCGGCCCAGGTGCTGTAGTCCATGGTGACTCCTCTTCGGATGGGGCCGGATGCGACTCATCCGGCCCCAAGACCATATGAAGCAGAGCCTGAGGCGAGCCATGCCCGAACGTCGCAAAAGATTGATCCTCTGCCTCATCGTGACCTGATCCAAGTGCTAAAGTCACCGTCGTGGATCCACTGGCCGACGCCCTGGCGATCTCCGGCGTCAAAGGCGCGCTGAGCACCCAGGTCGAAGCAGGCGGCCGCTGGGCGATCACCCTGGACGACTACCCCGGGACGGCTTTGCACGCCGTGACCGCAGGCCATGCCTGGCTCACGGCGGACGGCCACGAACCGGTGGAACTGGCGGCCGGCGACGTGGTCCTGCTGCCTGCCGGCACCTCGCACGGCCTCACCGACGACCCCACGAACAAGGGCAACCGGTGTGAGCAGGTGGTCGCTCGCGGGCGCGGCACCGGCGAGGTGATCAGCCTCGGGGCGCAGCCCTCGACCACGCGGATCGTGACGATTCACTACGACAGCGACCCGGCCGCGCTCACCCAGATCCTGACCGTGCTCCCCGCTCTCGTCCACGTGCGAGCCGAGGCGGGGACGCCGGGGCTGACCGATGCGGTGCGCATGCTCGCCCGGGAACTCGCCCATCCGCAGCTCGCCACGCCTGCCGTGCTGAAGAGCCTCGTCGACATCGTGCTCGTGCAGATGCTGCGTGCCTGGCTCGCGGTGAGTCCCCCCGAGTGCTTCGGAACCTGGCTGGGCGCGCTCTACGACCCCGTCATCGGCAAGGCACTACGGCACCTGCACGCGAAGCCGGCCATTCCCTGGACGACCTCGATGCTCGCAGAAGCCATCTCGGTCTCCCGTGCGACCCTCGCCCGCCGTTTCCCGGCCGCGACGGGATACACCCCCGCGGCGTACCTGGCTAACTGGCGCATGGATCTAGCCGCCGTGCGGCTACGCGACAGTCATGACTCCCTCGAGACGATCGCCGAGGCGGTCGGTTACGGTTCGGTGCCGGCACTCACCCGCGCCTTCACCCGGGCCCACGGACGCACGCCCGGACGCTACCGCAGCGAGACGCGCAGCCACCACGGTACGACCTTCCGGTTGGAGACGCCCGCCCCGTCGAGCCTGACGATCAGTTAGGACCGCAAGGAAAATGCCGCCTAGAAGCAATACCGGTGACTTAGAGGGGTTTGCGCTGCTTGTTGGCGGAGACGGTGCGGTAGTGCGGTGCGATCCGGACCGCCTCGGCGGGGTCGCGGGTGGGCTGTGGCCAGGTCCGGTGCTGGGCACGTTTGAGTTTGTAGTTGGACATCTTGCGTTTGACCACGCGGGGGTTGCTGCGGAGTCGGCGTTTCGGCAGGAGTCGGGCGAGGATCTCGCGGATGCCGTCGAGCAGGGCCCTGGCTAATCGTTCAGGGGGAAAAGGCGGCCTGGGCGGTGGTCTGGCGGCGGGCCAGGCGCAGGGTGCGGACGAACGAGAGCCGGTCGGGATCCAGGCCGGTGTCGGTGGCGGCGGTGTGCATCAGCGACCGGATCGCGTGGTGCACCAGCAGATGCGCCCAGACCTCCTGCTCGACGCCGTCGGGTGAGCGGGAGCGCAGCACCTGACCGGGGCCGCGCTGGTGAGTCTTGAGTTCGTCGAGTGCGGTCTCGATTTCCCAGCGTTGGCAGTACAACGCCGCCAACTCCTTCGCCGGTGCCTTGCGGTGGTCCAGGATCGTGGTGATCAACCGGTACGGCGCGTCGTGTTCGGGGCGGGCGGGGTCGTCCACTGTGTACTCGACCACCCGCACCGTCACCGGATCCTTGCGGCGGTAGTGGTCGTCGGTGGCCACGATCTCGGACAGGTACGACCCGTCCGGCAGCTCCTCGCGCACCGGCAGCACGACGTTCGCGCGCACCCGCCACAACAGATCGGCTCCGTTCGCGCAGGCGGCCCGCCACAACGGCAGTCCGGCGAACCCCCGGTCGGCGATCACCAGATCGCCCCGACCGAGGCCGGGAAACAGGTCCAGGGCGAGGGTGGCCTCGGCCTTGGTGATCGGACCCAGGGTGGCCGCGACGATCGCGTGGGTGCCGCACTCGGCCACCGCCACCACCCGCACCTGCGGAAACGCCGCCCGATCCCCACGAGCCGCCGCCCGTCCACTGCCCGGCCGGCCGAACCGCTCTACGTTCTCCGGAGTGTCCGGCGCGTCGAAGGTCGTGCCGTCGACCGCCAGCACCCGCCAGGTCCGATACCAGGAACCCCGCGTCGTCGGCTCGGCCAACGGCTTCGCGACCTGCTCGAACAACGCCTTCAACGGCGCCGGGCCCAGCTTGACCCGGGCTCTTGAGATCGCCGCTGTAGTGGGCACCCGCCACGGCTTGGACCACCGCGCCGCCCACGACAGGCCCTCGGTCAACAACCGGGCCACCTCTTCATAGCCCTGACCGGAGAACAAGCACATCGCCAACACGAAGTAGACCACCACCCGCGGCGGCAGCAACCGGTCACGCTGCCCTTCCCGACCGGTCTCGGTGATCACCCGATCCACCAACTCAGGCGGAAACGACCTGGTCAACAACCCGATCGCGATCCGATCCGACAACCGCGCATCCGTCTCAGGCTTGACCTGCCCAGGCCGTGGCATCCAGCACCTCCAGGACGCACAACCTACCGTAATCACCCTTAAGTCACTGGTATTGCGCCTAGAAGGCATTTTCCGTTCCCGCCACCAGACCGGTCTGGTAGGCGATGACAACGAGTTGCGCGCGGTCGCGGGCGTCCAATTTGGACATGGCGTGCTGCACGTGGGCGCGAACGGTGAAGGGGCTGAGGTACATCCGATCGGCGATCTCCACATTGGACAGCCCGGTCGCGACGAGAGCGACCATCTCGCGTTCGCGCGGCGTGATCGCGGCGCGCGCGGAGAAATTTTCGCCAGGAGGTGTCGGTGTCGCGTTGGGGTGCGGGCGGCATCCGTAGGCGCTTGAGCACGCGGCGGATGGTCGAGGCGGCGACCCGATGGCCGAGTGTGAGCAGTTCACCTTGGATCCGGCGGTAGCCCCAGCCGGCGTTCTCCCGGGCCGCACGCTCGATCAACGCCACGACGGTGTCGTCGATCGGTGGGCGCCCGGTCCGCTTCGGGTGGGTCCACCTTCTTCGGGACCAGGCGCCGGTGCCACCGGAGCACGGTGCCCGGTGTCACCAACCGATGCTCACGCAGCAGTCGGGGGAGTCGACGCACCAACACGGCGAGCACGGCGCGGTCAGCCCAGTCCAACCGCGGGCGAGGGGTTGGTCCGGCGCACCAAGGCGACCTCGTGCCGCAGCACCAGCAGTTCGACGTCCTCGGCGGCGGAGGAGCGTCCGAAGAGCGCCAGCCAATTGCGTGAGAACTCCACCACGCTGCCCGAGAGCCAACGCCCACGCCGAACGGTTCGTCGGCACCGTCAGACGCGAAGTCACCGACCGACGGCCCATCCTCAACGAACACCACCTGCAAGCGGTCCTGGACCGCTACACGGCCCACTACAACCACCACCGACCACACCAGGCGCTACAGCTCGCACCACCACGACCAGACCAGCCGATCACAGAGTCATGAACGTCTACTCCCACGTCACCCGACCAATGACCGACGCCATGCTCGCCGGACTCCAAGCCCGGTGGGAGCAATATGGGAGAAAACCCTGCGACCTCTTCGGAGCAGCAAAGGTGGTCAAGATCTTTTGCTCCAGTCTTGCTCCACGAACGATCAACGGCCCGCAGACGAAGATCGCCCACGAGCCGTTGACCAGGTAAGACACACTGTGGGCGATACCGGGATCGAACCAGTGACCTCTTCGGTGTGAATGAAGCCGAAATAACGCCTCCACCAGCAGAAATAGGATCAGCGCAAGAAAAACACGGCCATTGGAAGCCGCTGAATGTGAATCAACACCGTTGGACGCGCCACACGGCTCCCAATCTGCTCCCACAGTCCGCTCCCACGTGTTCGCCGGAACTCTCCCATCTGCCGTCCGATTCGATGACGAACTACGGCGGGAAGGTCATATATGGATTTTGCCGGCGTCAGACAGTCGATGCCGGTCCTCCGTGGTCGTCTTCGATTGACGCGACTGCTCTACTTCGCTGTTGTACAGCAGCGTCCGGCCAGTAGACCACCGAGCGACGGTGTCCACACCCGTCGCGTACAGCGTGTTACTTGCTCCTGCGCCGATGCCGAGACCTCGGTAAACTGGAGGACTCGAGAATAATCCAGCAAGGCGCACGACTATGAAAACCCATCATCGCCTTGATCGGTCGACGCCGGCCCGCGCCGCCACGAGAGTCGAGCAGGGCGGAGACTTCCCGTCCCGGTCGCGGATCAGGAACCGCACGCGTCGGCCGTCGCCGCAGAGCCGGGGCCACACATCGATACGCCGCCGCCCGGTCGTCGGCGGCCTAATCAACGAGTACGAACCCAGAGCAGCCTAACCGCAGGTCAGACCATGCGGCCGACTTCTGGCACGCCACATGGCCGACATGACCATCCAGCGCGACTCGTGTCGTCCGAGCGGGTAACCCGTGCCGCGCGAGGACGATGTCGCCGGCGGAGACAACGGATGGAGGGGCAGCCTCTTGTTGATCATCGCCTCGGTCGAGCCGGTGCCGCCCAATCTCCCTGCGGTCGCCGGCCTCTACTCCCAACTCGCAGGCGTCATGGCCGGTTTCGCCTTCGCCAGCCTGATCGCACTGATTGCGGCTCAGCTGACCACCAACCATTCGGCGGGCAAGACCCTGGAGAGTGGTTGCCCCCTGCTGGCCGCGTTCATCGCCCTAGCTTGAGTTTTAACCTTCGGGCGGTGTTCGCCTGCCCCTGTTGATCATGGGTGCAGCCCTTGGTCGATCATTCCTTCTTGCGACAGTTGGAA